>NZ_AP024871.1:0-316020 GCF_024346875.1 Vibrio gallicus | reverse complement strand
TACTGTATCACCCGCGCCTGTAACGTCGTAAACCTCTTGTGCTTGGGTTGGCAGATGGAATGCCTCACAACCTTTGCGAATCAAGGTCATGCCATTCTCACTACGAGTCACTAGCAGGGCTTCAAAATCAAATTTTTCAACAAGAGCCAGGCCCTTCTCAATCAGCTCTTCATCGTTGGCTACAGGCCCTACAACATGCTCAAACTCAGTCATGTTTGGCGTTAATAGCGTTGCACCACGATAGCGTTCAAAGTCTGCACCCTTGGGGTCGATAAATACGGGAACACCCGCCTCACGAGCCTTAGCAATCATTGCTTGAGAGTGCTCAAGTGCGCCCTTAGCATAGTCTGAAAGAATCACAGCTTTGGCTTTGTGTAGTGAAAGATCCATACGTGAAAGCACGGCTTCTTCATCAATGTCGCTAAATTTATCTTCAAAATCAAGACGGATCAGCTGCTGTCCACGACTCATTACTCGTAATTTAGTAATGGTTGGGTAGTCCGGAAGCGAAACAAAGTCACAGCTTACTTTCAACGCGGATAGCTTTTCAGTAAGTACGCGAGCGGGCTCATCAATACCAGTCAGCCCAACTAGGTTAGTTACCCCTCCTAGTGCTGCAATATTCATCGCTACGTTTGCCGCACCACCAGGACGCTCCTCGTTATTCTCTACTTTCACCACAGGCACTGGTGCTTCTGGTGAAATTCGTCCCGTAGGGCCGTACCAATAGCGATCTAGCATAACATCACCAATGATCAGTACACCCGCTTTGCTATAATCGGGAAGAATCGGTTTCATAGTTACTCCGAACTGTAAAATTTATCTGCAATTCTAGCACAGCTAACAACTTGACTTTTAGTGCTATTCACTGAATTTTAGGTCAACTCATCATCCAGTGACGCCATGCATCACTAACCCATAGACGTTCTTGCTCAAATTTAGTAGATGAAACGTCCGCATCAAGATCCAATAGATTACGCCGATGGATCTCATTTCTCATCAAAGTATAAGCACTGGTAAGTCGCGTCGCCTGTTGCTGATCCAATAATCCGGCATCAACTAAGCTTGCCAAAATACGAACATTATCCGACCACACAGTTAATTCAGGATAAGCGTGGCTAAAATTTAACACCCAATATTGAGTCAAAAATTCAATATCAGTAATACCACCTTGATCTTGTTTGAGCATGAATCGTTGTGATTTCTTACCACCGAGATGGTCACGCATTTTCTCTCTCATCTCGACAACCTGCTGTTTAAGGTCATCGCTATCGCGAGCGGTTTGTAAAACGTTACGCCTTACATTATTAAACTCTGTAACGAGTGCCTCATCACCATAAATGGCTCTGGCTCTCACTAAGGCTTGATGCTCCCATGTCCATGCATCTTGCTGTTGATAATCATCAAATGCATCAATTGGGCTCACCATCAAACCAGATGCTCCCGATGGTCGCAGACGGGTATCGACTTCATACAATACGCCAGAGGCAGTTCGAGTTGAAAATAGATGCACGATACGCTGGGCAAACCGCAGATAGAACTGTCGCCCATCAATACTCTTTTCACCGTTGGTATAGGACGATACTGGACAATTATGGACAAATACTACATCTAGATCTGAGTTGTACCCCAGCTCCCAACCACCTACTTTGCCGTAGCCCAATACTGCAAACCCCTTGCCTTGATCAAGGTGGTTAGGCTCACCATACTTGGCCTTCATCTGAAACCATGCTTGATTAATCACTTGCTCTACAACTGCTTCAGCAAGATACGTTAGGTGATCGCTCACCTTCATTACGGGTAAGACTCCCGCAATATCTGCAGCCGCAATACGCAAGATACAGGTTTGCTTGAATTGCCTTAGTGCTTCCATCTGCTGCTCCATATCCTCTTCAGGAATACGGGTTAGATAATCACGCAACTCAGCTTTATAGCTACTTAATTCAATCGGACGATACAGCTGCTGTGGGTCGAGCAGCTCATCAAGCAGAACCGGATATCGCCCTAGAAGTTCAGTAATCATTGGGCTTGCGGTGCACAGGCGTACCAGCTGTTCGAGTGCAGCTGTATGTTCATCAAGCAGCTCTAAGTAAGTGGTGCGGGTTATAATCTTTGAAAGTACACTAAGCACTCGCTCTAAGCCAAACTCCCCTTCTGGGTGATTGCAGATACTAGACAATACTTTGGGCATTAAACGATTTAAAACCTCTCGACCTCTAGGACCAAGAGTTTTCTTTCCTAGCTCTTTTTTAAAGTGGTGCAGGGTTTGAGCCAACTCAGAGGGGAGTTTCTCTGTTAGCTTCTCTTTACACTCATCGAAGATAGACTCTAATGCGGCTTGATCACTGGCTAACGCCCAGCTCTCAACAAATACAGGTTCGACACCTTGTTGTTGCTCGTCTTCTCCTCCAATCAGATCCTCAAAGACCTGATGTACGTGTGAGGTATGTTGTTGTAGCTGTTCTAACATTGCCGCATACGATTCAAATCCCATCACAGTTGCAAGCTGCAATTGTCTTGATGGTGTATCCGGTAAGGTTTGAGTTTGCTTGTCTTCTTCCGCTTGCAGCAGATTTTCTAGCTTGCGTAAAAACAGGTACGCCTGAGTTAAACCATTGACCTCTTCAACCTCAAGTAATCCTTGCTCTTTTATAGCATCTAGAGTTGGCAACAAACCTCGCCCACGTAAGCTTGGCTCGCGTCCTCCTCGAATCAGTTGAAACACCTGGGCAATAAATTCAATCTCTCTAATACCGCCTGAGCCTAGCTTTATATTATTTTGTAAGCCACGGCGCCTTACCTCTGCGGTAATCATGCTTTTCATGCGGCGTAGAGATTGAATGGCGCTAAAGTCAATATAGCGACGAAATACAAAAGGACGCAGCATCTGGCGAAGTTCTTGATACCTAGGGTACATTTCACGCCCCATAACCCTAGCTTTAACCATCGCATAGCGCTCCCAATCACGCCCTTGCTCTTGGTAGTAATCTTCTAAGGCAGCAAAGCTCATGACTAAAGGACCACTGTCCCCAAACGGCCTTAAGCGCATATCTACTCGGTAACAAAATCCATCTATTGTATGTTGATCGAGGGACTTAATAATGCGCTGCCCAAGGCGAGTAAAAAATTGAGCATTAGCAATGCTACGTCGCACACCTTGCGTCTCTCCGTTTTCAGGGTAAGCAAAGATCAAATCAATATCTGAAGAGTAATTAAGCTCACCACCGCCTAGCTTACCCATCCCAATGATCAGCATCTCTTGCGCTTCACCTTGCTGATTGGTTGGTGTTCCCCATAGCTTACAGCACTCTTTATAGTGCCACGCATAGGTCTCAAAGATGATGGATTCAGCTAGCTCAGAGACATGCTTTAAACTGTGCTCAACTGACCCAATATCATTGATGTCGCGCCAGGCAACCCAACACAACTCACGATGACGAAACAATCGCAACTGACGCATTAGGCTCGCTTCATCACGACACTCTGCTAAGTCCAATTTTAATCGCTGACGATAGTCATCACTGCGCTCATCGTCACTCAACATCTTAGGCAGTTGCTCAATAAGCTGCGGATCTGCGTTTAGTCGTTCAGTGAGGAAGCGACTAAATGCTGTTACTTTGTGCAACTGTTCCAGGTGTTCAGCTGTCCATTGCTGTTCAAGCTGAGGATAGTTTTGGGTTAATTGCTCAAATGCGCCCTGCTGTTCCATTTCCATCACCTAATATAAGTATCTTGTCTAAGCATAAAAAAAACGCTTGCCTCAGGGCAAGCGCTAAACTTCATAGTTGTGCTCAATCTTTCCAATATGCTTCGACTTCTAAGCACATTGTTCGAGTTTGCTCCATCGCATGTAAGATGGATGCCTGTTGTCTATATAGCCAACGTCGCAGCTGCTCCTGCTCATCACCTTCAAGATCATCTACTAATGGACTTATCGTTTCTAAAGTCAACAGATCATCAATACCTTGCGCTAAATCTGCCCACGGAAGGCGAAACTGTTTGCGTAGCTCGTAGTCATAAAGGGACGCAAAGCAGATACCAGAAAAAAGACTGCGATTGAGGTGATACTGCTCTTGCATATAATCCTGCGCAGTAAGGACCTGCTCGACAGGGAATGAGCTCTGTAATTCTGCCCAGGTGCGGTCTAATTGATGCTTTGAAAACTCGACAATATTTGAGTTAATTCTCTTGCTAGCTCTTTCATCGAGAAAGTGCTGCCAACCCTTACTCAATAACCAACGGCTTACATCGAGTATTAGGCCTGAGTAACGTGAGGACTGAAAAAGGTGTAATACATCTTGTTGTGAGGGAAGCTCATCTCTCATCTCAGACAGGCGCTTGACCAGCTTTTTACGGGCATCCAATTTGCGCAATGCATGCCCTCTATCTTCAGTAAGATCATCAAGATAATCAGCACTTTTCAGCCAACTAAATTCTTGCTCTAACCACTTCAGCTCCTGCCGTACCACTGCACTTGCTCGTTTCGGAATAATGCCGTCAAACACAGCTAAGGTCTGTCTAACAAAACTTAAGGCGTGACTGATCTCATGCAGACACTCCATTGAAGGCGATTCTACATAACTTTGCTCATGATAAAGCCAATGTGCTAAGGCATGTTCCAGTGACTTAATAAAGCAGCTTTCAACACTATCACTGGCTTGAGTGGCAACTAAGCCTAATGGCTGTGGTTTACTTCCTTTATAGCCTTGGGCAAGGCGATAGCCACGCGCCGCTTTACTTAGGTTTCCTAATCGAACACCACCGTGCTCACTAAACTGACGAGCCAGGGTAAATAGAGCCTCGGTTTGTCCTGACTTCAATTCCAATTCAAGCTCACATATAGGGGAGCTCTTATCGCCAGCAATAACCTCACCAATATCTAGAGCCACCTCAACTTGGCTACCATCATCCATACCAATTAGCCACATTTCCCGGGTAAAGTTGGTCGCGAAAATAGGATTAAGCTGTGCACCTAATTGAGCAACAGATAGCCCTTCTGGCCAAATATCTTCTGGATGTAGCTTTAGATCAGGGGTGTTACTGGTATGTTCTGCATTATACTCAGGTCTTTGGTGTAAACCGGCTACCACTCGCCCTGATGTTTTTACGGTTTGAACGTATACATCATCAAAGCGTCGAATGCGCATCCCAATATCATGCTCTCTTAGCCAGTTATTAGGGGTATCGAAGTAGGTATTACCAAGTTCTTTACTATTTTGCTGGAGGATTTTTTGTTGTGTTAGCTTTTGCTTTAAAACGTCTGAAAATTCTGGAGATACAAAAAATTTCAGCTCTATTTCATTTTCCATGGAGTTCTCGTATTGAAGATTTAGCTATCCCAAATCAGTTAATAGCAGATTAAGACCAAAACACGTCATCAGCAAGAGGCTTTAGGCTACTCTATACCCATTGATTCAAGTTACACGCCTCTATTTAGAGGTTTATAAAAAAATACACCCAATTAGTAGTACAAAACACCAAAAACTAGAGTAATTAAACTATCCTTTGCTCTTCAAATTATGAAAAAACCTATTATAGTTACACCCCAACATGACAAACGAATTACATAGCTTCTATGCCAGTAAATACCATAATGGGCTTGTTTGCAAAATCTCCCATCAAGCCACTACAGCAACACGTTGCGAAAGTACAAGAATGCTGCAGTTTACTTCCACAGTTTTTCGACGCTGCGAATAACGGTGAATGGGATAAAGCCACTGATTATCAACAGCAGATATCATCTCTAGAAAAAGATGCTGACGCACTCAAACGTCAAATACGTTTGCATCTGCCAAGCGGCCTTTTTATGGCTATGGATAGAAGAGATCTATTGGATGTGCTTACTCAGCAAGACAGAGTAGCAAACCTAGCAAAAGATATTTGCGGCCGTGTAATAGGTCGTCAACTATTAGTGCCTCATAGCATGTACCCTGACTTCGTCACCTACGTGAATCGTTGTCTTGATGCTGTAGGGCAAATGTATTCAGTAATTAATGGATTAGAAGAATTACTCGAGACAGGCTTCAAAGGACGTGAAGTTACACTTATTGCATCTATGATTGATGAACTAGATCGCATTGAAGATGATACGGACAATATGCAGATTGGCTTACGCCAAAACCTACTTGCCATAGAGCAAGACTATAGTCCTGTTGATGTCATGTTTTTATACAAGATTCTCGAGTGGGTTGGTGCGATTGCAGATCAAGCTCAGCGCGTATGTGCGCGTCTTGAACTGATGATTGCTCGATAATTATTCATTAATCTTCCTGCATAGATTGCAAAGGAAACTCCATGGAAATTCTCGCTAACTACGGCACAATTCTATTAATTACTGCCGCAGCATTTGGCTTTATGATGGCCGTTGGTATTGGTGCCAACGATGTAGCAAACGCAATGGGTACCTCTGTAGGTTCAAAAGCCCTGACCGTAAAGCAAGCAATCATAATTGCAATGATCTTTGAATTCGCTGGTGCTTATTTAGCCGGTGGTGAAGTGACTGATACCATTCGTAAAGGGGTTATTGATACCTCTTTATTTACTGCCCATCCAGACCTCCTGGTATTTGGCATGATGTCGGCGCTATTAGCCGCTGGTACTTGGTTACTACTGGCCTCTTTTATGGGATGGCCAGTATCAACGACCCACTCTATCATTGGCGCTATCATTGGCTTTGCAATGGTCTCTGTTGGCTCTAATGCTATTGATTGGAGTTCAGTACAAGGCATAGTGGGTAGCTGGGTAATTACCCCTTTTATCTCGGGTATTTTTGCTTACTTTATCTTTATTAGCGCCCA
The DNA here is from genome assembly GCF_024346875.1 of Vibrio gallicus. NCBI lineage: Bacteria > Pseudomonadati > Pseudomonadota > Gammaproteobacteria > Vibrionales > Vibrionaceae > Vibrio > Vibrio gallicus. The sequence goes on along the minus strand of NZ_AP024871.1, from coordinate 309,223 downwards.
GAAGTTTATCTTCGATACAGATAACCCTATGGCTAATGCCAAGCGTTATGTACCTGTTTATATGTTTCTCACCACCCTGGTTATTGCTCTAGTTACGATCAAAAAAGGTCTTAAACATGTAGGGCTACACCTAACAAACGGTGAGGCTTGGGCATGGGCAGTTGCGATTTCATCGGCAGTAATGGTGCTAGGTTATTTCTATATCCAACAGCGTTTCAAGCATGACCAAGAGAACCATGAACACAGCTTTAGCGGTGTAGAGAGTGTATTTAGCACATTAATGGTTATTACTGCTTGTGCAATGGCATTTGCACACGGTTCTAACGATGTAGCCAATGCTATCGGTCCTCTATCAGCTATCGTTTCAACCATAGAAAACATGGGTGAAATTGGCGCTCAATCAAGTATTGCATGGTGGATCCTACCTCTAGGCGGTATCGGTATTGTGATTGGTCTTGCGACTCTAGGTCACAAAGTCATGTCTACCGTAGGTACTGGGATTACAGAGTTAACCCCTAGTCGTGGCTTTGCAGCACAACTAGCCACTGCGAGTACCGTTGTTCTAGCATCAGGTACAGGGCTTCCTATCTCTACTACACAAACCTTAGTTGGTGCAGTATTGGGCGTAGGCTTTGCACGTGGTATCGCAGCCCTAAACCTAGGTGTAGTAAGGAATATTGTTGTGTCTTGGGTTGTTACCCTACCAGCTGGTGCATTTCTTGCGATTATCTTCTATGAGATCCTACTTCGAGTATTTTAGTTCTCAAAGCTGATTGAACAATGTCAATCAGGTGTCATTTTTTGACAATCTCAGGTTATAGAGGGAGCTTAGCTCCCTCTTTTAGTTGCAGGCGGCGCTGAATCTACTTACTATTTAAGCAATCTTGGAAGGCACAAATAGAGCATATGAAAATGTCTCCTTCCTATTAAAATTAGAAATATCTAAAGGACAAACAGTGAAAAAATTATTTCTTATTGCAGTTGCCCTTGTGCTTTCTGCACCTGCATTTGCGAAAACCCGTTATATATCAGATGATCTTTTCACCTATATGCATTCCGGCCCGAGTGCTCAATACCGCATTATAGGTAGCGTTAACGCTGGTTCAAAAGTTAACTTAGTGAAAACAAACACCGGCTCTGGTTTTAGCGAGGTTGTTGACTCGCGCGGTCGCAGAGGCTGGGTAGAAACCAAATACGTAAGTACGGTTGAAGGGCGAGCAACACGCATGCCTCGTCTAGAAAAAGAGTTGGCTGAAGTTAAAGCTGAGCTTGCCGGATTCAATAAAAAGGCAGAGCAAGAACAAAAAAGCCTAGTTAGCTCTCTTAAAGCTCGCAATACTCAGATCTCTGACATGGAAGAAAGCTATAACCATATCAATGATCAACTAACTTCAGCACAGAGTGAAGTTCGCGAACTGCGTGCACGTCTAGATACTCAAAAAGAAGACCTACTGCTTAAATACTTCATGTATGGCGGCGGTGTTGCAGGTCTAGGCTTATTGTTTGGCTTATTGTTGCCACACATTATTCCTCGTCGTAAGAAATCTCCAAACGGCTGGGCTTAACACCTCGCCTCTTAAGACCTAGCTCTAAGACCTAAAAAAAGCTGCCATTGATATGGCAGCTTTTTTGTATCTATCGATCAGATAATCGGCTTTACCCTTTCCATTCATAGAGTGCGGGTATCTTGATTTTATCTCCAGCAAACGAGACTACGATATAACGAGGTGCTATCTCCACCAGCTTGACGCCAGCTCCAGCAGACTGCCCTTCTTGTAACTCTTTACCGTTAATCTTCACCCAGCGATGGTTTGAACTACTGGCATACATATGGGTTTGTAGATTCAATGCAGGCAAGCGTCCGTGGTATTTAGCGCTGTTTTTCTCAATATCAACTAGGTTGCTCGATTGCGATGGCACCTGATTGGAGCGTTGAGAGCCAGACTTAGAGTCAGATTCTAATACGTCCGGGCTATCTTTTAAGATACTTGAAACCTGATTTGCTAACTCGGGAGATAAGCCACTAAGATCCAGCTTAGATAGATTCCATTGCCCATCATCCGCACCATCTTTAGCCGATACCACCTTTTGCTGCGGATGGGCTGTGTTGTGCTCAGTTCGCTTCCTAATTGGTTTAGGCAATTCAAGCTTAGGTAAAGCCGCCAAATTTTGAGGCTGCGGTTTATCGAAGAATTGGATATCTAACACAGCTTGATCTGCAGTGTCTTTCATCGGCAGTATAATTGCAGGTGCATCCATAAAGCTATTTACAATACGATAAGAAAGCTGGTCTACCGGCTGCCCTATGCTCGGCACATAAAACTTTAATGACGCCCCGATGAGTACCCCTACAGCTCCAATCAATAGCCAATTAGATATCGAGTCTGTTTCAGTTTGAGCCTGGGTTACTTTAGGAATACGTGCGGGTTGAACCTGCTCATATTGCTTTTGTGATTTCTGCAAAGCCTTTAATACCTGAGACATTACATCGCCTCCTTAGACACTGCTAACAAAGTGGGTGCCTTATGATTACTCAATCTATCGAGCTGACGCAAGGTTCGCTCTCCAGCAACGCCATCTGCTGTCAGCCCTTGCCATTCTTGAAATGAGCTTACCCGCTGCTTTAGACTAGCGGTAAACAGAGAGGTATTAAGTGGCTCAACATTTAACGCCTTCGCCAGCAATTCATCCAGCTTACTTACCTGTACTCCTCGATAATCAAGCTTGAGTGTATCGGTAATCTCACTATACCAAAGTGTGGTGAACTCCCCCTGCCAGTGCTGCTTTAGCCATGTCAGAGGCAATTTTAGGCTTTGATTATTGATAATCAATTCTACCTTATCTCTCCCCACATAAGTCAGCAGAGCATAGAACGGCATCCCCTCTCGATAAAGGGTCAAAACAGTTGGTCGATTAGAGGCAACGATTTGTTCTAGAGATGCAGTGCCTTGATAGCAATGAAAGGGGGCGTGCGTACTTGAGAGACAGTTGGCATCGATTATCGAAGCCTTGTAGCCCCATAGAGCATACAGAGACTGCATTGCCGTAGTTAGCGAACTACTTTGCTCAACCAAGCTATCTAATCTCTGATTTTGCTGCTCTCGCTGCATGACTAATGTTTGGCTACGCTGCTCAAGTTTTTGTTGCTGTTGAACTAACATGGCATGCTCATCGCCCACTCGGTGATATTGCTGCCACATAGACATGGCACCAAAGCCAAGCCCTGCACATAAAATAAAGCCAGCACACATAGCTTTACGAGAAATCACTGAAGTGGAGGAAGATAAGCCTGCTTGTGGTAATACTTGAAACGCAACAACATCTTGGCTTGCTTGCAGGGCAATCTTGCTGTCTACCTCATTCAATTGACTCAACATCGCATAGTGCAGCGCCTTATCACATACAAGATTGATTAAACGAGGCACACCTTGGGTTTTGCTAGCTATGATCTTGAGCGCTTTGCTACTAAACAGCTTCTTATCACACCCAGCAACACGTAACCGAAACTGGATATAGTCGCCAATTTCTTTCTCGATTAAGGGCAGAAGATGATAGCGCCCAGTAATGCGCTGGGCTAACTGACGCAGCTCAACCGTCTGCAGCTTCTGCTGCAATTCGGGTTGACCAATCAATAGCACTTTAAGCAGTTTATGGCTTTCAGTTTCAAGATTAGTCAGTAAGCGCAGCTGCTCTAAAACCTGAGCACTAAGGTGCTGGGCTTCATCAATAAACAGCAACGTCTGTTTACCTTGCTGATGATTTTGCAAAAGGTACTGATAGATAAGTTGGGACAACTGCTTTAGTGAAGTTGGCTGCTGATAGGTTAAGCAAAACTCATCACAGATAGCTTCCAGTAGCTCCAATTCAGAAAAGGTTGGATTAAGGATAAGACCCGTAACCCAATTGGACTCCAAGCTGGCTAACATCGCCTTAGAAACAGTCGTTTTACCCGTACCTACCTCTCCGGTAAGCATGGCAAACCCACCGCCACCACTAATTCCCATTTGTAAATGAGTCAATGCTTCACGATGACGACCACTTAAGAATAAAAACTTAGGGCTCGGTACTATTGAAAATGGCTCATCAACAAAGCCAAAATAATCTTTATACATGTCGGCGGTGCGACTCCACTTCTTTTCTAGCTAGGCTCAAGCTACCATTGAAACAAATAATGTAAAGCTATCTTGAGCCTTTTGACCTTTGACGATCAAATTATGCTCAAGACTCAATCATCTTAAGCGTGAACAATTAGAGGTTAATATCTTGCAACGTTATCTAGTCGGTGGTGCCGTACGCGACAAATTACTTGGTATTGAAAACTACGACCGCGATTGGGTTGTGGTTGGCTCAACACCAGAACATATGCAACAGCAAGGCTACCAAGCGGTAGGAAAAGACTTTCCAGTGTTTCTCCACCCCAAAACCAAAGAGGAGTATGCCCTAGCGCGTACCGAACGTAAATCGGGTGCTGGATACACTGGATTTGACTGCTTCTTTACCGCTGATGTTAGCTTAGAAGAAGACCTAATCAGGCGCGATCTCACCATCAATGCCATCGCTGAAGATGCCAACGGCAATCTTATCGACCCCTATCATGGGACAAGGGATATTGAAAACCGAATATTGAGACATGTCTCAAGCGCTTTTACTGAAGATCCATTGCGCGTACTTAGGGTGGCTCGTTTTGCCGCAAAGCTTCACCATTTAGGGTTTAGTATTGCAAAAGAGACCATCGAGCTTATGCGCGCCATCAGCGCCTCTGGGGAACTAAAAACCCTGACTGCGGAACGAGTATGGCTAGAGTGGAATAAATCCTTGAACACTAAAGACCCTCAAGTATTCCTTGAGGTGTTGCGAGCATGTGGCGCATTGGTCGAGGTACTCCCTGAGTTAGACCGCCTATTTGGCGTACCCCAGCCGGCACAATGGCATCCTGAAGTCGATAGCGGCATCCATACCCTGCTCGTAGCAAAGCAAGCGGCGCAATTAAGCCCCTTGGAAGAGGTGCGCTTTGCAGCTCAAGTTCATGACCTAGGCAAAGGAATAACCCCTGCATCAGAATGGCCTAGCCACAAGCTGCATTGCCATACCGGCATTAAGCTTATCGACGCCCTATGCCAGAGGTTACGAATCCCAAACCAATTTAAGCAACTAGCTAAAAATGTCTGCGCTCAACACTCGAATATACACCGAGCTCAAGAGCTAAAAGCTGCCACATTATTAAAGGTATTAGACTCCTTAGATGTATGGCGCAAGCCTGAATCCCTGCCGCAGGTACTACTTTGCTGTATAGCTGACTCTCGCGGGCGCACAGGGTTTGAAGAGATAGATTACCCCCAGCAACAGTATTTTACCCAAGCCTACCAAGCGGCCTTAGCCGTAAGCGTACAATCCGTTATTCACGATGGGTTTAAGGGAAAAGAGATCCGCGATCAACTCAATAACCGCCGAATTGAAGCAATTCAACAGGTAAAGCAGGACTGGCAGGCACAAAAAAAGTGGCTCTAAAGCCACTTTTTCTTAACCTCATTTACTGCATCAGTAAGAAGGTGAATAGACCCGCCCCAAGCAGCAGTCGATAAATGACAAACGGGGTCATTCCCATACGAGAAATGAGCTTCAGGAAGTAGTGGATACAAATATATGCACTAACGAAAGAGACCGCAATCCCTGTACTAAGCACGCCAAGATGCATCGGCTCAGGGCTCAATGCGAGCTTAGTCCCTAAATATCCACCAGCCAATGTAATAATTGGAATCGACATTAGGAATGAAAACCTTGCCGCCGCTTCTCGAGTAAACCCAAGGTATAGAGCCGCGGTAATGGTCGCCCCAGAACGAGAAGTCCCCGGAATCATTGCCATTGCCTGCGCAACACCAATAAATAGCGCCTTCTTCCATGTGGTTTGATATTCATCGTCAGCCAAACGCGAGTGTTTATCTGCCCACCACAGCAACAAGCCAAAGATGATCGTCGTACACGCAATAACCCAAGCACTGCGTAGATATAGCTCAATTAGATCATTAAGGAATAACCCTGCAAGCCCCGCAGGAACAGTAGCTAAGATAATCATCCACGCAAATGTGGATTCCTTACTGTGTTGCTGTTTAAAAACAGAGCTAAAAAAAGCACCCAGTAAGCTCACTACTTCATGACGAAAATAGAGGACAACCGCCAATAATGTGCCCACATGTACTGCGACATCAAAGGCCAGTCCTTGATCTTCCCAACCTAAAACAGCAGAAGGTAAGATCAAATGCGCCGAACTAGAAATCGGCAAAAACTCAGTAAGGCCTTGTATCAAGGCTAATGCGAAGGCTTCAAAATAACTCATTAAATTGCATCACTAAAATTGGATAGAAACAGGGAATAGGTTCTTCATTCCCCCAATGGACTCGAATGTCTGCTCCCACAACTGACGCACCGTGCGGCCATCATTGGGTATAACCAAATCCGGGCAAAGTTCCAGCAAGGGGTGCAATACGAAGTTAAACTTATAGATATCACTACGCGGAAGCTGCGGCTTTTCTAAGCAGGTCTCACTTCCAAATAATAAAATATCAATATCTAGGGTGCGATCTTGATTCTTTCTCGCATCCTGTGGACGTCCATATTGGACTTCGAGAGCACGTAAATGCAATTTTAGCGGCTCAAGTTCTAACGAAATGTCTAACTCGACCACAAAATTGAAAAATTCCGCACCATCGAAGCCACTTGCAGGACATCGATACACAGTCGATACTTTTAGATTAGCATCCAATTTTTTCAATTCGGTGACAGCGAGTAAACTATTTTGACGCCTATCAATATTCGTACCAACCCCAAGGTAAACTCGTGTCACAAGCTTCCTCGCTCGATTACCACTCCAACACTGCTGGCTTGCGGTACTGCACCGGGTTTACGTACTCGAATCTTGACCCAAGGCACGTTAAACTGTTGCATGATAATAGACGCTACTTCCTCTGCAACGCGCTCAACAAGTAAAAAACGGCCATTTTCAATATGCTGCAAAATAGCTTGGCTAACAGAGAAATAATCTAGAGCATCACTTACATCGTCACTATTGCCTGCTGGGCGATTGTCATGGGCCATTTCAATATCTAGCACTAGTTTCTGCTTGATCTGTTGTTCCCAGTCATACACCCCTATGGTAGTGATAACTTCCAGTTGCTCAATAAATACGCGATCTTGAATCATACCCATAGTCCTATATCATCCGTTAAAGTTTGAGGTCGGATAAACCCAATCAACAAAAAAACGTAATATACTACATCCAGTGTCCATCTATCATCTTGATTCGTGGACTGACTGAGACAAATTTGTAAAGGATATCTATGTCTGCAACGGTACTGCTAATGATCTTCTGCGCCTATTTACTAGGCTCGGTATCTAGCGCCGTATTGATCTGTCGTCTATTTAAGCTACCAGATCCAAGAAAATCCGGTTCTCATAACCCTGGAGCCACTAACGTGCTGCGCATTGGTGGTCGCCTGCCAGCATTCTTAGTGTTGTTCTGTGATATGTCGAAGGGAATCATTCCTGTGTGGAGTGGTTATTTCTTAGATATTGACCCGGTGATGCTCGGCCTAATTGGGATTGCCGCCTGCATTGGCCATATTTACCCTATTTTCTTTCACTTTAAAGGTGGCAAAGGAGTCGCGACAGCAATAGGCGCTATCGCACCTATCGGTTGGGACCTTACCGGTATGCTAATGGGAACATGGTTAATCTCAGCCTTAGTATTTCGCTTTTCATCTCTTGCGGCACTAATAACCGCTTTAATAGCCCCTTTCTATACTTGGCTAATTAAGCCGCAATACACGCTTCCAGTAGCAATGCTGTGTTGCCTTATCATCTGGCGACACCAAGAAAATATTAAGCGCTTAATCAATGGTGAAGAGCCAAAGATAAATCTAAAAAGAAAGCTCGCTAAAAAATAACTAAACATAAAAAAACGCCCCTAAATTAGGGGCGTTATGATTTGAATTATTTTGTGATGGGGTGCAATTGGTCAATCGGCCAGCGAGGCTGCGCTTGAACCGATAGATCGGACGTTTCATTATTCTTCAAACGCTGCATACCTGCGTAAGCAATCATCGCACCATTATCTGTACAAAATTCGGTTCTTGGGTAATAGACATCGCCACCAACCTTTTTAGCCAATGCGCCTAGTGCTTCACGAAGCTGCTTATTGGCACTCACACCACCAGCAATAACAATGCGCTTCATACCGGTTTGCTCAAGAGCGCGTTTGCACTTGATAACTAAGGTCGCACACACCGCCTCTTGGAAAGCATAAGCAATATCCGCGCGAGTTTGGTCATCGTTATCATTGGCCGCTATCGTATTTGCAGCAAAGGTTTTTAGACCAGAAAAACTCATGTCTAAACCAGGTCTATCTGTCATTGGGCGCGGAAACTTGAAGCGACCAGGGGTGCCTTTCTCTGCTAAGCGAGATAATAATGGCCCACCTGGGTAATCTAACCCCATTAACTTAGCGGTTTTATCAAACGCTTCCCCTGCGGCATCATCAATGGATTCGCCAAGAATTTTATACTCTCCAATCCCTTTCACTTCGACAATCATGGTATGCCCGCCAGAGACTAACATTGCAATGAACGGAAAAGGAGGTGGCGTATCTTCAAGCATCGGAGCCAGCAAATGCCCTTCCATATGGTGTACAGGAACCGCTGGCACTCCCCACGCATAAGCAACACTGCGCCCTATGGTTGCGCCAACTAATAAAGCCCCTACCAAACCAGGGCCTGCGGTGTAAGCCACACCATCAATATCATCCGAGGTGAGGTTGGCCTCTTTTAATGCTTGCTTGATAAGTGGAATCGTCTTTTTGACATGATCTCGAGACGCCAACTCTGGCACTACTCCACCATAATCTGCGTGCAATTTAATTTGGCTGTAGAGCTGGTGTGATAACAAGCCCTTTTCGTCGTCATAGATTGCGATGCCTGTTTCATCACAGGATGTTTCAATACCTAAAATTCGCATAATGTTCTCGAGATGCTGACAATTTGGCGCATATTAACATTGTCCTTCTATTGGTCACAAACTATTGATCGTTTTATCCCCAATAAAGTGCTTTACAAACACCATCAGTTCGGATTAAAATTCCGCACCATTTTTGATCAAACTGGTTGTTCTCCACACATATCGATTTGTTTGGAACAGTGTAGACCAGTATTAACGAATAACCCCTGAGGTGAAAGGCATATGCCAGTAGTTAAAGTACGTGAAAACGAACCGTTCGACGTAGCTCTACGTCGCTTTAAACGCTCTTGCGAAAAAGCAGGTATTCTTTCTGAAGTGCGTCGTCGTGAGCACTACGAAAAACCAACTACAGTTCGCAAACGCGCTAAAGCAGCGGCTCAAAAGCGTCACGCTAAAAAGCTAGCTCGCGAAAACGCACGTCGCGTTCGTCTTTACTAATCCCCGATTTAATTAGGAATTAGTAATGGCTCTTATTGATAATCTCAAAGAAGAGCAAAAATCTGCGATGAGAGCCAAGGACAAAGCGCGCCTTGGCACTATCCGTTTAGCTTTATCAGCAATCAAGCAACGAGAAGTCGACGAGAGAATTACTCTCACTGACGACGACATCATTGCTGTGCTGACTAAGATGGTTAAACAACGTCGCGATTCTGTCGCTCAATTTGAATCTGCTGGTCGTCAAGACCTTGCTGATGCTGAGAAAGTTGAAATCACAGTACTTGAGGAATTTATGCCTCAACCACTTAGCGAAGAAGAAGTTACTGCATTAGTTGATAATGCAATTACTGAATCCGGAGCTGCGGGCATGCAAGACATGGGTAAAGTGATGGGCGTTCTTAAGCCGCAAATTCAAGGGCGCGCAGATATGGGTAAAGTAAGTGGTTTAGTTCGCTCTAAACTTGCTTAATCCCACATAAAAATTAAAGCAGGCCGTGCTATTCTCTGAATGCACGGCTTGTTTGTATCTCCAAACCAGTAACTTCTTTAGGATTTATGGCAGGACATATCCCTCGCAGCTTCATAGATGACCTCCTTGCTCGACTCGATATTGTCGACATCATCGATGCGCGCGTAAAACTAAAGAAACAAGGCAAGAACTACGGTGCTTGCTGCCCCTTCCACAACGAGAAAACCCCTTCATTTAGCGTTAGCCAAGAGAAACAGTTCTATCACTGCTTTGGCTGTGGTGTGCACGGTAACGCCATTGACTTTATGATGGAGTTTGAGCGTCTAGAGTTTGTAGAAGCCATTGATGAGCTCGCATCACACATTGGCGTAGAAGTACCTCGAGAACAGCGTCAAGGTGGAGTTAACCGCCAAGGGCCTCAGGCCAACTCAGAACAAAAACGTTCCCTTTACGATCTATTAGGTAGCATCGCCAACTACTATCGCAGCCAGCTTAAGACCAGCGCCGGAAAGGTTGCAGTGGAATACCTAAAGAATCGCGGGCTTAGTGGAGAGATAGCTCAAAAGTTTGATATTGGCTTTGTACCAGATGAGTGGGATTCTGTTCGCAAAAACTTTGGTCAACAGAAACAAACCCAAGATGCGCTAGTTAGTGCCGGTATGCTGATAGAGAACGATAAAGGCAATCGCTATGACCGTTTTCGTGGCCGGGTTATGTTCCCCATTCGGGACCGTCGTGGGCGTGTAATTGGATTTGGTGGTCGTGTCATCGGTGATGGCACGCCTAAGTATCTCAACTCACCAGAAACACCTGTATTCCATAAAGGTAAAGAACTCTACGGTCTCTACGAGGTTCTGCAAACGCACCGCTCTCCAGAACAGGTGTTAGTGGTTGAAGGCTATATGGATGTAGTAGCACTGGCGCAATTTGGTGTCGATTATGCTGTTGCATCCCTTGGCACCTCAACCACGGGTGACCATCTACAGATGTTATTTCGCCAAACCAGTACTATTGTTTGTTGCTATGATGGTGATAGAGCTGGACGTGATGCGGCATGGCGCGCTATGGAAAATGCCCTTCCCTATCTCAATGACGGGCGTCAGCTTAAGTTTATGTTTTTACCAGACGGTGAAGACCCAGATAGCTACATTCGAGAACACGGTAAGGTTGCATTTGAAAAGCAAGTACAAAGCGCTACTAACCTCTCTGACTTTATGTTTCAGAGCTTATTATCGCAAGTCGATACCAGTAGTAAAGAAGGCATGGCAAAGCTAAGTACTTTAGCCGTACCTTTGATTGATAAGGTTCCAGGGGGAACGCTTCGCCTCTATCTAAGAGAGTTACTAGGACGCAAACTAGGACTAGTTGACGAAAGGCAGTTGCAGCAGCTCATAGCCAAGAATAACCAACAACAAAGCCGGCCTGCTCCCCATAAGAAAATTGAACGTACACCGATGCGTGTCGTCCTTGCTCTATTGTTACAAAACCCACAATTTGTGGAGTTTGTCCCGAATTTAGAATCTATTGGGCAAACTAATTTGCCTGGTCTAAGTTTATTATTCGATGTGGTTGATAAATGTATAAATCATCCCCATATAACCACAGGTCAGCTATTAGAGCACTGGCGCAATCATAACAATGAAAAAGTGTTGTCACTTTTAGCCAGTTGGGATATCCCAACCTATAAAGAAGAAGACAACCTAGAAGATATTTTTTGCGATTCACTAGATAAGGTAATTTATCAGTGTATCGAGAAGCAAATTGAGACTCTGCAAGCAAAAGAAAGAAGTCTCGGCTTATCAGTCGAGGAAAAAAGGGAGCTACTAGCATTAATGCTAGATTTAAAAGCATGATACCCCTATTCGCTTGCATCGTTAAAACTTTGCTATAATTAGCGGTTCGCAATTCGCAGCAAACTCGTTCCATCACAGACCAGAATTTGGATACTATCTATGGATCAAAATAGGCAGTCACAGCTTAAAGCACTTGTCCTAAAAGGCAAGGAGCAAGGCTATCTAACATACGCAGAAGTTAACGATCACCTGCCACCTGAAATCGTTGACTCTGAGCAAGTTGAAGACATCATTCAGATGATCAACGATATGGGCATCAAGGTAGTTGAAAACGCTACAGAAATTGATGACGATACTATCGATGAATCAAACAATGTCGTCGACGAAGAAGCCGCAGAAGCCGCGGTAGCTGCCCTTAGTAGCGTAGAAAGCGAGATCGGTCGTACAACCGACCCTGTACGTATGTATATGCGTGAAATGGGTACTGTTGAACTACTAACGCGTGAAGGCGAGATCGACATTGCCAAACGTATTGAAGATGGTATTAACCAAGTTCAAGCATCTGTTGCTGAGTTCCCAGGCACCATTCCATACATCCTTGACCAATTTGATAAGGTTCAAGCTGAAGAACTTCGTCTTACTGACATCATTGCTGGGTTTGTTGACCCTGATGATCAAGAGACCACTGCACCAACCGCAACTCACGTTGGTTCAGAGCTTGCAGAAACTGATCTGAAAGATGCAGATGCAACAGAAGACGACGATGAGGAAGAAGAGGAAGAAGATACAGGTATCGACCCTGAGCTTGCTCTAGAGAAATTCACATCGCTACGAAATACATACCAAGACCTACAACTTGTGGTGAACTCTGAAGGCCGCGATAGCAAAGCCTACAGAAAAGCAACTGATAAGGTTCTCGACGTATTCCGTGAATTCCGTCTGACACCAAAGCAATTTGACCACTTGGTAACTAAGCTTCGCACCTCTATGGATCGCGTTCGTACCCAAGAGCGTCTTATCATGCGTCAAACCGTTGAATACGGTGGCATGCCAAAGAAAGAATTCGTTAAACAATTTACTGGTAACGAATCAAGCGATGCTTGGCTAGACCAAACACTCTCTTCTAACGTAGCGTATAAAGATAAAGTTCTGCGCAACGAAGAAGACATCCGTCGTTCGATCCACAAACTGAAAATCATTGAAGAAGAAACTTCATTGACCGTTCAGCAGATCAAAGAAATCAGTCGTCGCATGTCTATCGGTGAAGCGAAAGCTCGCCGTGCTAAGAAAGAGATGGTTGAAGCAAACTTACGTCTAGTAATCTCGATTGCTAAAAAGTACACCAACCGTGGCCTACAGTTCCTTGACCTGATTCAGGAAGGTAACATCGGCCTAATGAAAGCGGTTGATAAGTTTGAATATCGTCGTGGTTATAAGTTCTCTACTTATGCGACTTGGTGGATTCGCCAAGCGATCACTCGTTCAATTGCAGACCAGGCACGTACCATTCGTATCCCTGTGCACATGATCGAGACTATCAACAAGCTAAACCGTATCTCGCGTCAAATGCTACAAGAGATGGGTCGTGAGCCACTGCCAGAAGAATTGGCAGAGCGCATGCAAATGCCTGAAGATAAGATCCGTAAAGTACTTAAAATTGCCAAAGAGCCAATCTCTATGGAGACACCAATCGGTGACGACGAAGATTCGCATCTAGGTGACTTTATCGAGGATACAACTTTAGAGCTTCCTCTAGACTCTGCTACCTCAACTAGCTTGAAGTTCGCAACCAAAGACGTTCTAGCGGGCCTAACCCCTCGTGAAGCAAAAGTACTGCGTATGCGCTTTGGTATCGATATGAACACTGACCACACCCTAGAAGAGGTTGGTAAGCAGTTTGACGTTACTCGTGAACGTATCCGTCAGATCGAAGCAAAAGCACTACGTAAACTACGTCACCCAAGCCGCTCAGAAACCTTGCGCAGCTTCCTAGACGAGTAAAATGACACTCTAGTGTTTAAAAGGTGAGCTTAAGCTCACCTTTTTTGTACCTAATGGTTCGATTGCTCAAAAAGCATACGTAAATCAGAAGATTGAGCGCACTGTTCCCTAGACACTCCCGCCACCATCTCATATAATCTTCACCCTAAATGGCCCCTTAGCTCAGTGGTTAGAGCAGTCGACTCATAATCGATTGGTCCGCAGTTCAAGTCTGCGAGGGGCCACCATATATAGAAAGGCCTGAGAGCGTTATCGCTTCTCAGGCCTTTTGCTTTTCCGCTCTCTTAGCTGTTACATACTTCAATGAAGCCCCAGAAGCTCTTAATCCTGCATTCAAAACTAATAAACTTCGCTGTAATCAAACTCACTCTCCCTAAAGATTTGTATTTCACCTAGGATACATTCGGTTACAAAGTTCCTTGTCGCTTTGCAATATAGTGTCGTCATTGTCATTTGAATTGAGCGAATAAGGCTTTAATCATGAAAAAAATTAGTTTAACTATCTCTGCTATTTTACTTTCACATGCGGCTTTAGCTGATGCTGGAAACACTTATATCCGCAACGGTAATATCTATAGCCATGAAGGCAAAGGCTTTGTGGGAGGCGGTGTCATTACTGCTAGTAAATACTATAAGGGTCAAAAGCACCAAACCACAGCTTATCTTAACGGCGGGTATCATGGTGAAGATTTTAACGTCGATCTTGGCAACGGTATTAACTATCGTTTTGCGGGTAACAACGACGATATACTTAACATGAGTGTATTTATGGTCGCTAACCCTGGCTTTGACGCCGATGATGCAAAAATCCTAAAAGGCATGAAAGATCGTGACTTTAGCGGTGATCTTGGTTTAAACGCCGACTTTCACCTAGGACAAGGCACCCTTTCTGGTAAATTCCAACAAGACGTCACCGGTGTTTATAAGAGCTTCCAGACTGACCTGACTTACTACCACCCAATGCAGCTTGGCTTTGTCGATTTCGTGCCGTATGCAGGTGTACATTATTACAGTGAAGACTTTGTTAACTACTATGCGGGGGTTTCTTCTTCTGAAGCAACCGTTGGACGTCCTGCCTACAAGGCTGATGGAGCCTTTGCATATAAGGTCGGTTACAACATGATCATTCCGGTCACTGAGCACCTCGATATTACTCAAGCAACGGGCTATGCGTATCTAGATTCAGACCTATCTGATTCGCCGTTAATTGATAGTGAAAATCAATGGGCAACCACAGTTGGCGTGAACTACACGTTCTAAATTAGGGGTTCTATAATGAGGCTACTAAATAACTTTTCAATCGTTGCGTTGCTTGCACTGCTGCTGAGCGCTTGCGCTACTCCGTATAATACGCAAAAAAGCTTTTGGACATTTGGTAAGGGTTTTACAACCACACAGATTGCCTCTGATAGCTGGCAGATTAGCTTTGTTGGAAATAACTACACCGATAGAGCTAAGGTTCGAGAGTATGTGATGTATAAATCCGCGCAGCTGTGCCATAAAGCAGGGCTTCCTTACTTTACCTACACCACCGAGATCACCAATCGTGACTCTGTAGGTCAAGTTGGAGTCGCAAACGCTAATAATGACTTAATCATAGGTACGTCAAGCATCACTAAAGAAGGCTCTAGCGTGGTTGAAGTGACTGGCTTAAAGGCGATACCTAGTAATCCCAAGCATCGCATCTACGATACTGAGTTCATCTTAAGTCATCTAAACGTTAAAGGTTAACCTCATTATTTTGACGCGAAGCACCCTACTTATCACTAGTTGGGTGCTTTTTTTATCGGGATTTTTTGTCGAGTATCGCTAGGCTTAATTTCATACTCGCACCGCCAAGCTCTGGATCACTATGGATGGAAAGCTTTGATCCCATCCAGGCACCGATGCGTACGACGATAGCTAGCCCCATACCGTGTCCGGCGTTGTCTCGGCTTTGTGTTCCTCTTACAAAGGGTTTTATTACCTGCTCTGCTTCTTGCTCATCAATTCCTTTGCCGTCATCGGCAACCGTAAGCTCCGCTATATTGCCCTGTTGTACAAGCTGTACGCATATTTTGGATACCCCAAAACGCTCAGCATTACTCAGCAGATTCCCTAATTGCATGGATAAGTATTTAGGGTCACTCTCTACCATTATAGGCTTAGAATAGGGTCGAAATTCGAGTTGATGGGTATCTGAGGTATAAGCGGCTAACTTAGTTTCCAACCAACTATTAAACTCAATAACCTCTAACTTGGGCTCAATATTGGCTTGATCGAGCCTTGCATAACTGAGCAAGGTTGAGACCAGCTCCTCCATAGTATCTAAGTCACGATTGATGCGGGTAAAATATTTAAGCTGCAGCTGTTCATTATCGGTTTCTTCGACAGCTTCTATGCCAAATCTGAGTCTGGCTATTGGTGTTTTTAGATCATGTGATACAGCGCGACTCAACAGTTTATTGTCATCTACTAGCTGTGAGATACGGTCGGCCATCTTATTAAATTCGGTTTCAATTTCAGCAATATAGGATGACCTATTTACCTGAATTCGTTGTTGAAGCTCCCCCATACCAAAGGATTTAGTCACCCTACTCAGATTCAGTAGTTGTCGAATCAGCGGAGACACCCACAGCAACAAAATAACTACCATACCAACATAAAAAAGCAGGGTGTAAAGCCGATTAAAAGTCGGAACTTGCTCTTCTACTGGTAATAAATGGGTTTTGATATTCAGTACCTTGCCAGTATTCGGTAGCCGATAGTGAAGGGAGACTCCTTCGTTCGATTCCAGTACCAGCGAGCCTTGGGATTCAAACTGCAATTTCAATGAGGGTGGCAAAGGAAAATTCGCCTCATTAATCAGTGACAGCTGTTCATTGTTATGTTGATTCCAGCTTTCTATAAGGCCTTTACTATCAACCCCGCTATCATCAATAGCGTGCGCTAAGCTCACCCCAGTGAGTTGCAATGCCTGTATCCGCTCTCTCGCTATCATTGATGCCGACTTGGTTTGGTGTTGGGTCGCATATTCCGTAATCGACCACCCCAAGATAACAATTGAAGTAAGAACAACTAAAACCAATGAAGCAATCAGCTTTCTCATATTAAAGTACTGGCCTACTGGTTATCATCGCGGCAAAACAGGTAACCTTGCCCACGAATCGTTTTGATTTTATAGGCTTGCGGTGGCGCATCTTGAAGCTTTTTTCTTAGCCGTGAAATACGGTTATCAATAGAGCGATCAAAGCCATCATATTCAATCCCGCGCAACTGCGTGGTGAGATCGGTACGAGAAACCACAGTGCCTTGTTTAGAAGCCAACAACCAAAACGCATCGAACTCATTCGCGTTGAGATCTAGACTATAATTACCAATCGTGACCGACTTTGCGGTGGCATTAAGGGTCAAACTGTCAAACTGCAGCAGTTGTTTGGGCTTTTCATCCGTAGCGCGACGCAACAGCGCCTTAATATGAGCCAGCATAACCTTAGGGCGTACAGGTTTGGTTAGATAGTCATCAGCACCCACTTCTAGGCCTTTAATTTCATCACCATCTTCCACACAAGCGGTCATAAATAATATCGGGCCTGAATAGAAGGCTCTCGCCTCTTTACAGACATCAAAGCCCCCCTTAACTGGTAACATGACATCCAATAATACAAGGTCTGGGCTTTCTTCAGATATCATCTGTAGAGCAAAATCCCCCTGACTTGCGACCGTCACACTATAATCGTGATCGATAAGATAATCTCCGATCCACTCAGCCAACGATGTATCATCTTCAACCACCAATATGTGCTTTTTGTCGCTCAAAATAATCTCCATCCAGATTGGGACTGCTTGGGCGCCTTATATACCCAAGTTACGACCACTTTAACCTCAGCCAGCACCTTAGCAGTGGTTTGCTCAATTAGCCGATACGTCGTAGTATTTGCGTTTTCAAAGCTGTATTCATAGCCTTGCAAGAAACGCCCTTCCCAGCATACAAGGTTTTTACCATTGTCCACCTGCAACAAGCAGTACTTTCCGTTATTTGGGGTCTGCCATTGAAACGCTATCGTTTGATAGCAGGTCTGGCCTTTGTGCAGAGCAACGCACTGCTGTGGGGTGGCAGTAAAATCGATACTATGCTCTGCTGCTGACGCTGGCATAGCACTCATAAATAACAGCAATAGGCAGCACAAAAATAATCTATTCATGCTTCCACCTAAAATACATAACTTATTGAGACGTTAAATAACGAGTTGTAATCCGCCTTACTAAATGGGCTTTCGGAGATTTCATCCGATATCGACGTAATACGATAGATTGAGCGAAATACGAAATCTTGGCTGATAGGATAAGCTGCACCAAGCTCTAGGCTGTAATTAATCGCGCTTCCCGGTTGATATTGATAAAATTGACTGGTCGCTTCCTCTGCGCTTACACCATATATATTACGAGTCAACTGCTTCGACAGGTATGTGGCACCGCCCAAAGTATATAGATTCCAGTTTCGCACCTGCCACGACTTACCTAGCCTTACTGTGCTCTGAAAGCCCTGATTATTATAATAATCACTCACCGCTCGGAACTGGAATACATAGTTATCATCCCAATAGCGAGTTGCGCGAATACCAGCGCCAACATAGAGAGACTCATCCGACATCAGGTAAGCATTTTTTTGTGCTTCGTTCATCGAACTAAGGTCTGAATCATCATCTCTTTGCCACGTCATCTCTAGGTTTGCCGCTAAGAAATCAAGTGACCAATGCTCTGAGTTCCAAAAATTATATCCAAGATTGGTTCCATCTTGCGAGAGATGAACCAGCTCAACGAACAACCCTTTATATTGATAAATGCCACTAAGCATTAATAGCGGTTGAACATCATCATGCTCGGAATCACGCACATCAACCTGGTTTATGGCCAGCGCACTAACCCCTACCTCAAAGTAACCACCGCTATCTAAGCGACTTCCACTTTGAGCAACACTGCTAGATATATCCTCGGCATAAACCGCAGTCGAAAACAGAAGACCACTTCCTAGAAGTAGCGCGATTAGCGGTCGTATAACACAGCTAGATAGGTACGAAATACCAACCTGCTGGGCGGAGTGAGATTGCACTGATTAATCCCAATATTGTTCTCTTTAGGGGTACAACTATTATGGCCCTAGCACCCAGCTGAGTCCATAATCCCTGAATAAGATTCAACACTTAATCGCTACATATTCCAAAATAGCGGTTTATTACTACTAACCGTAAATCACAGGCAAAAAAAATCCGCGCTAAGCGCGGATTTAATATTAGATATAAGGTTACTTGTTATCGTCACGAAGGAAGATCAACCAGTAGTAAACACCTACAAATAAACCACCGCCGATGATGTTACCGATAGTTACAGGGATTAGGTTGTTTACAACAAAACCCATTACATTTAGGTCTGCGTAGTTTGCAATATTTGCACCGGTCATGTGCCAAAACTCAGCTGGAGCGAAGTTTTTAATAGCAATTGCCATAGGTACTTGGAACATATTTGCAATACAGTGTTCAAAACCAGAAGCAACGAACATCGCTACAGGTAGGATAAGAACCATCACTTTATCAGTTAATGAGCGAGCACCGTAGGTCATCCATACTGCAAGACAAACAAGCAGGTTACACATAATACCTAGCGCTACAGCCTGGATAAATGTGTGATGCAGTTTATGTTGTGAGATAGCCATAGCGTTCAAGCCCATTTGGCCATTGTCGCCCATGTATTCACGGGTAACGAGCATAACGCCCACTAAGATGATTGCGCCAACAAAGTTACCACAATAAACAGCTGCCCAGTTCTTAAGAAGCTGAAGCGTAGTAATTTTACCACTTGCTCGTGCAACTAGAGTAAGCACACTACTAGTGAATAGCTCAGCACCGGTAACAACCACTAAGATCAAACCAAGGCTGAATGCTAAACCACCAGCTAGCTTGCTTATTCCGTAGGCCATATCGCCAGCGCCAGTAGTAACTACTGTATAAAAGACAAAGGCAATACCAATGTGTATGCCTGCGGTTATTGCCAAAAGAAATGATTTAAACTGGTTTTTACTGGCTTTCTTTACACCTGCTTCAACAGCGCGTTTCGCCATTTCAGGGGGCATAAATGAGTCAAAAGTATTCAGATCAGAATCAGCCATGTGCAATCTTATCCATATTAGAGGGTTAAATAGTACGCAGAATTTACTCTTACAATAAATCATTGCATAGAGATGTTTATGCAACTTTATATTTACTATTCAAACTATATGCCATTTATTCACCCGCAACTTAATATTTTTCGGAAATCAAAGGTCACTTTTCCCCTCTGATTTACTTGCTCTATCCGACAAAAAAGCACAGCCCAACTTTATTTAACGCTATTTTAATAAATAATAACCGTTGTTTTTCTCATGACCCGTAGTGATGCATGTCCACAGATACCATACAAAAAGATGAACCCGTAAGCCGCGTGTTTTGGCGCTTTGCCATACCTTCTGTCGCCGCTATGCTAATCAGTGGCCTATATCAAATTATCGATGGTATATTTGTTGGTCATTATGTCGGCTATGCGGGGCTTGCCGGTATCAATATGGCCTGGCCGATTATCGCTTCCATTATGGGGTTTGGTATTTTAGTTGGGATGGGAGCGGGGAGCCTAATATCAATGGCAAGAGGCGCTGGCGATAACTCCCAAGCACAGCGGATACTTAATAATGCTATAGGATTACTATTATTCTTCTCTGCTCTTGCTACCCCATTAGTCATGTTGTTTGGTCATCAATTATTACTATTGCAGGGCGCTCATGGGGTGTCACTACAACACGGCTATGACTATATTCATATATTTGGTTACGTGGCTCCTTTTGCCATTATATCTACCGCGATACCCATATTAATACGCAACGACAATAGCCCGCACATAGCGACGGCACTAACGATCCTTGGTGCCGTGCTAAATATCGGGCTCGATTACCTCTATCTTGGCGTACTCGACCAAGGGTTGCGCGGCGCGGCGATTGCAACGGCAATCTCTCAAATCATTGTCACTGGAGTTGGCGTTGTCTATTTTATTAGTGCGCAAGCCGAGATCCGCGTTACCAAGATTAGGCTAAATCTCTCATCCATATTAGCTATCAGCCGACTCGGCAGTTCAAGCTTAGTGATGTTTGCTTACTTCTCGTTTGTTATTGCGCTACATAACCTGTTGTTAATGAAGTATGGGGGTGAGGTCTACGTAGGGGCGTTTGCTATCATCGGCTATATTGCGACCTTGTACTACCTGTTTGCAGAAGGGATTGCCGCCGGTATGCAGCCTCCGGTTAGCTATGATTTTGGCAATGCTAGACCACATAGAGTAAAGCAGACTGTCATGTTAGCTGGCAAGGTTATATTGATATCAGGGACGGCCACGATACTACTACTAAATCTATATCCTGAGTTTTTCATCTCACTATTTTCAAGCCAAGATGAAAGCCTACTTCGCACCACAATAGAGGGATTAAGGTTGCATCTGAGCCTGCTGTTCTTAGATGGCTTTCTATTCTTGGCTTCGGTTTATTTCATGGCGGTGGGTAAAGGAGGCAAAGCGCTATTTGTGTCTATGGGTAACATGTTGGTGCAGTTCCCCTTTCTTTATTTTGTACCACAATGGCTTGGAGTCACTGGGGTTTGGCTAGCCTTACCTCTTTCTAATTTAGTGCTGACCCTAATTGTGGCACCTATGCTGTGGAAAGATCTAAAGCTACTTACTGAACTGAAATTTAAGGCGGTAAAAGCATAACAAATACGCCCTACACCGCCTCTAATAGCTACAAAACAGTGCGCAGATAATCCAACATACCGCAAATAGCGGCTACCTGAGCAAGATTGCACTGCTGCGCTGTCGCCTTATTACTATCTGGATACACCTCCGTTGTGGTGGTGTATTGCGCTCCAGTAAAGCCAGCACATAAACCAAGCTTTTGTAGCGGATAGTTAATCACACCAAACTGAACTACAGGGGAGCCGATAATCGTTCCGTCAGGATCGGCGGGTGCAATGTGAGTCACCTTAGAAACCGATTCAATAACCGCCTTTTGCAATTCAGGCTGAGGGTTATTTGTATCCCCAACGGTATAAAAGCCATCGGGAATTGAGCCTGCTGAAAACTCGATACCGTCTCTAGCCGCAAGAGCTGGGCGAAACTCTTGCTCATCACTATCTGTGGTCTCATGCAGGTCAATATGAGCTAATATATCAACGCCTAGACCCTGCACAAACTGCATCACCAATGCAGATTCAGGCGCTGGGCTATTGGCAACAAAAGAGCGGTTCGGATCAACAGCATCTGGATTCCAGCGATTAATGATCTCATAACCCCACGGTGAAACGCACGGCACAACAATCAAGTTAAAGCTGTCGAGGTACTGTTCTGCCTTATCTTTTAAAAACAACAAGGATCCGTGAACGCCAGAGGTTTCATAACCGTGTACACCTCCGGTCACCAAGACAGTGGGTTTGCTGTTATCCCAGCCCTTAGATGTGAACCCAAATAGAGGGTACTTACCAGATTGATAGTTAAGTTCGCCATATTGAATACGCTCAAATGCATCACTTACTTGTTCTATTTTTACTAGCACATCATCTTGATACGAACGCTGCACAACACGGCTATCACGCCATTGTTGCACCTCTTTGTGTGTCCATTTTTGCCCCACAGTACCAATAGGGTAACGATAAGATTGCTGCATAACAATGCTCCATATCACTTACAGTATGGGATTAGCCTACCATACTCCACATGCGAATACTCAGTAGCCTAGAGTGCTTAATAGTAAAAAGATCATCATGATCTAATTACTATTAAAGCTTGGTTAACCAAAACCTACCGTTCTGCTTTATCTTTAATCCGCAGGGAATACAACCCCGGTCTGTCGACGTATCTCAGTTAATAATTTTGAGACGATTAAAGAGCGCTGCTTATCTTGAGGATTAATCTCTCCTTGATTGACCCTTTCGGCAAACTTAAGCGCTTCGTAATACATGGGATTTGAGTGTTGATCCACGCTCAAATTCTGAGGAGCTTGGTCTCTTTGATGTAGCGTAACTGTATTGCATAAGGCGATCATATCGACCTGTAGGCTTGATGCCTCCCCCTGAATCTCACTGGCTAAGAAACTGTCATTAACCTTTGAATGCGTCACAACAACATCAAACTCTCCGTAGTTAAAGATAACGCTACCATGCCCATCAACCCCTGAAGCCAGCTTTACAGCATTCGCTTTCAGCGATAGTGGCTCACCAAACAATGCAACCGTAGCTGAAACACAATAAAAGCCAATATCCATAATCGACCCATTTGAAAAGTCAGGATTAAAGGTATTTGGATTTTCACCATCGAGATACTTTTGATAGCGAGAAGAATACTGGCAATAGTTGATATTCGCCTTTCGAATTTTACCTAGCTTAGATAGGTTATCTCGCAGTACCTGAAAGTTTGGTAAATATTCAGACATATAAGCCTCGAATAATACTGCATTATTTTTTTCTGCTACCTCAAACATCTGCTGAGCAAGTGCCGCAGTGCTCGCCATTGGTTTTTCGACAACCACATGCTTACCCGCTTCCAACATCAACATTGTCTGAGGTGCATGGTAAGAGTTGGGGCTGGCGACATAGATACAATCTGCCTCACTTAATGCCACTTGCTCGAGGTCTGTATAGATGCGGGAGGTTGAGAATTTGTCAGCGAATGCTTGAGCAGAGTCCTTATTTCGGGAATAGACCCCGTACAATTCGAACTTGTTGGTATCTAACGCGGCACGCACGAAACGTTCAGTGATCCAGCTGGTGCCTATGATAACTAGTTTTAGCATATTTATTCCTACAACCCCGACAATTAACAGGGACTATATCATGCATATTTAGTCCAATATCTTGCAAAATCTCACTGAGGATTTATTTCATTGTTAAAAATAATTATTTTGAGCTAAAACCTTGTTCTAAGACAAATCTCAACCGTGAATTCAATCTCGCAAGGTGTTAGAATCTGACACCATCAAGAAATTTTATTACATTTTATATTTTTGTCGCCTTGCACATTACTTTTAACGTACAAACGAGAAAATAAGAGATTATCCGCTTTAAAATTAGCATAAAGGCTGTTTTATAAGCTATTTTTACTCAATTACTGTATCAGGATATTACTGAGTATAAACAGACAGCATGATAGCCATATGATCTAAATTTTGTAATTTAATTACAAATGAAGTAATATGCTCGGCAGTATCCTATTTGAATTTATATAATACTTACCGGAGAGTATTTTCCATGAAAAAGACCAAAATCGTATGTACGATTGGCCCTAAAACAGAGTCTGTAGAGAAGCTAACTGAACTTGTAAACGCTGGTATGAACGTAATGCGTTTGAACTTCTCTCACGGTGATTTCGCAGAACACTCTGCACGTATCGTAAATTTCCGCACCGTAATGGCAAACGCAGGTAAACAACTAGCTATCCTACTGGATACTAAAGGTCCTGAAATCCGTACTATCAAGCTAGAAGGCGGCAATGATGTTGACCTAGTAGCTGGTCAAGAATTCACATTCACTACTGACGCTTCAGTAATTGGTAACAAAGATATTGTTGCTGTTACTTATACTGGCTTCCCAGCAGACCTTGCAACTGGTAACACTATCCTAGTAGACGACGGTCTAATTGAGATGGAAGTGCTTTCTACTACTGCAACTGAAGTTAAGTGTAAAGTTCTTAACAACGGCGCACTAGGCGAAAACAAAGGTGTTAACCTTCCTGGCGTTTCTGTTCAACTTCCTGCTCTTTCTGAGAAAGACAAAGCTGACCTGAAGTTTGGTTGTGAGCAAGGCGTTGATTTCGTTGCAGCTTCTTTCATCCGTAAAGAAGAAGACGTTAAAGAAATCCGTGAGCTTCTAAATGCTAACGGTGGCGAAAACATCCACATCATCTCTAAAATCGAAAACCAAGAAGGTGTTGATAACTTCGACGCTATCCTTGAAGCTTCTGACGGCATCATGGTTGCTCGTGGCGACCTAGGTGTTGAAATCCCAGCTGAAGAAGTAATCTTCGCTCAGAAGATGATGATTGAGAAGTGTAACCGCGCTCGTAAGATGGTTATCACTGCAACTCAAATGCTTGATTCTATGATTCAAAACCCACGTCCAACTCGCGCAGAAGCGGGTGACGTTGCAAACGCAATCATGGATGGTACTGATGCAGTAATGCTTTCTGGTGAAACTGCTAAAGGTAAGTACCCTGTTGAAGCTGTTACTATCATGGCTCAAATCGCTAACCGTACTGACGGCGCGCTTAAAGCTGAACTAGGTTCTCGTCTTGATAGCCCACGTCTACGCATCACTGAAGCAGTATGTAAAGGCGCAGTAGACACTGCTGAGAAGCTAGCGGCTCCTCTAATCATCGTTGCTACTAAAGGCGGCAAGTCTGCACGTTCTGTACGTAAGTACTTCCCAACTGCAAGCATTGTTGCTCTAACAACTAACTCTAAGACAGCTGCACAGCTAGTTCTTACTAAGGGTGTTCGTCCAGTTCTTGTTGATTCTATCGACAGCACTGACGCATTCTACAAAAACGGTAAAGAATACGTTCTTAACGCTGGTTTTGGTAAGAAAGGCGATATCGTAGTTATGGTTTCTGGTGCTCTAGTTGCTTCAGGTACTACTAACACAGCATCTGTACACGTACTGTAATTACAGTTCAAGTCAGATACTAAAAGAGAGCCTAGCGGCTCTCTTTTTTGTTTTTAGTAAGCAAATAATTCGCTTCTGTGGGTATTCATTAGCAACACCATCGGCAGAAAGTAAACTGGATTAACGCTTATTCCCAGAAGCATCAAGCCCCCAACTATCAACCTAACAAATGCACTTTTTAGCATCAACTCGCCTCTTTTAGTCACCAGAGCACAATTCCGTTTCCGTCTGGGCGATTAATATTCACACGAATTTTATAGGTTAAATTTCAATCAATCAAGGCGTTTACACCGAGCCTCTGTGAGACTTCAAATTTTTTCACTAAAAAAGCCACTTCCTTTCAGAAGTAGCCTCTTAAGATTATATAACGATGTAATCTAGGATTATGTGCGCAATGTGCGATCGCCTCTCGCGATGCCAACTACGCCACTTCGCGCAACCTCAATAACCTCAGTTGCTTCGGATACAGCCTTAATAAAGGCATCCAATTTCTCACTGGTCCCTGCAAGCTGAACCGTATACTGAGAGGTCGTAACATCAACAATCTGGCCACGGAAGATATCAGCTGTACGCTTTACCTCTGCACGTGCAAGACCGGAAGCCTTGAGCTTGACCATCATTAACTCACGTTCAATATGCTCGAACTCTGTCACCTCTTGCACTTTAAGCACATCAATTAGCTTATGCAGTTGTTTTTGAATCTGCTCTAGCTGAAGCTCGTTGGTTTCAGTTGTGATATTCAGGCGAGATAGGGTCTCATCATCGGTCGGAGATACGGTCAAAGATTCAATGTTATAACCACGCTGAGAAAACAAGCCTACTACTCGAGACAGTGAACCCGGCTGGTTCTCCAGTAACAACGAAATAATGTGTTTCATGTTAGGTTCTCTCCGTCTTGCTTAACCACATTTTATCCATACCTTCCCCTTTGATCTGCATTGGGTAGACATGCTCAGTCTCATCGACACTGATATCAACAAATACCAAGCGATCTTTTAATGCCAGTGCTTTCTCAAGCCCAGATTCCAGCTCGTCAGGGGTTTGAATACGTATCCCAACATGACCATAAGCTTCCGCAATTGCAGCAAAATCAGGTACAGAGCTCATATAAGAGTTAGAGTGACGACCTTGATAGATGATATCTTGCCACTGCTTCACCATGCCTAAAAAGCGATTGTTTAGGTTAATAATTTTAACTGGGATATCATATTGTAGAGCTGTCGATAGCTCCTGAATATTCATCTGAATACTGCCATCTCCGGTTACGACTACAACCTCTTCTTCAGGGTGAGCAAACTTCACTCCCATCCCCGCAGGCAAGCCAAAGCCCATAGTGCCTAAGCCGCCAGAGTTAATCCAACGTCGAGACTTATTAAATGGATAGTACAGCGCCGCAAACATCTGATGCTGCCCTACATCAGAAGCAACATAAGCATCCCCCTTGGTCAACTTATGCAGGGTTTCAATCACCTGTTGTGGCTTAATTCGATCCGGCGAGGTCTGATAGGACAAACACTGCTTAGCACGCCATACCTCAATATCACTCCACCAACTATCTAATGCGGCTTTATCATTACGCTCTTCTTGGGACACCAATAGCGATGTTAGGCTCTGTAAGACCTTCTCTGCCGAGCCAACAATAGGCAAATCCACACGCACATTCTTTGATATAGATGATGGGTCGATATCAATATGAATAACCTTGGCATTAGGACAGTATTTTTCTAGGTTATTTGTAGTTCGGTCATCAAAGCGCACACCTACACCAAATATAAGATCGGCTTCATGCATCGCCATATTCGCTTCATAGGTTCCGTGCATGCCAAGCATGCCGAGCGAATTGCGGTGCGTTCCAGGAAATGCTCCCAGCCCCATAAGGGTACTCACTACCGGAATACTCAACTCTTCTGCTAGCTGAAGAAGGTATTCATCTGATTGTGAGATAACCGCTCCACCACCAACATACAGTACCGGTTTCTTTGCCTCTAATAGCGCTTTTAGCGCTTTCTTGATCTGCCCTTTGTGCCCGGTTGTAGTCGGATTATAAGAGCGCATCTTAATCGCTTCTGGGTATTGATATGGAAGCTTAATAAGAGGGTTTAATATATCTTTAGGCAGATCAATAACTACCGGTCCAGGGCGGCCAGTAGAAGCAATATAGAATGCTTTTTTTATAGTTTCAGGGATATCTTCCGTCGATTTAACCAAAAAGCTATGTTTAACCACAGGACGAGATACACCAACGATATCACATTCTTGAAATGCATCATTGCCGATAAGATTATTTGGCACATTCCCTGAGATAACGACCATAGGGATAGAGTCCATGTATGCTGTTGCAATACCGGTAATGGTATTGGTTGCACCAGGACCTGAGCAAACCAAGACCACACCAGGTTTCCCTGTTGAGCGTGCGTAGCCATCAGCCATGTGTGTAGCCGCTTGCTCGTGTCGTACTAGTAAGTGTTTGATCTTATCTGCTTTGGCATGCAAGGCATCATAGATATCAAGAACCGAACCGCCGGGATAGCCAAAGATTTGCTCAACTTGCTCTTCAATCAATGACTGGACGACCATCTCTGCACCAGATAGCATTTCCATTAATTTCTCCTTACCGACACGGGTGTATTGGGTGAACACAACGTGCGGTTTTACATAGTTTAGGGCTTATTCGTAGCCTAACAGTGAAATCCTCGCCTCATCGTCCACAAGTGACACATGAAGCCTGTTCTGACTATGTTTTTAAGCCAGCCATAGCAGACTTAAAATAACCTAATTACCATACCGTTTTTTTTCCATATATGTCTACGTAAAAAATACATTTTATTAACATGATTGCAGTAAGGTAAGTTTCATAATCAAGCGGGTGTGATATATGCAACGCAATAAAAAAGCCCGCTGACAAAATGCATTGTCAG
The DNA here is from genome assembly GCF_024346875.1 of Vibrio gallicus. NCBI lineage: Bacteria > Pseudomonadati > Pseudomonadota > Gammaproteobacteria > Vibrionales > Vibrionaceae > Vibrio > Vibrio gallicus. The sequence goes on along the minus strand of NZ_AP024871.1, from coordinate 280,890 downwards.
CGGGCTTTATATTGGAAAGATATGTAATTTACTGCTTAGGCTTTTTCTTGCCCTTCGCGCCATCTTCATACATCTCTTCAATCTCATCTTGATAGCGGTCGTTAATAACCTTTCTACGCAGTTTTTGGGTTGGGGTTAACTCCCCTTTCTCCATTGAGAACGCCTTAGGTAGCAGCTTAAATTTCTTAACTTGCTCAAACTTAGCTAGGTTTTGTTGTAACTCAGCAACGCGTGATTCAAGCATCTCGACAATTTGGCTATTTTTCAGTAGCTCAACTTTATCGTGATATTTAATATTCAGCTCTTTAGCGTGCTCTTCTAGCGCCTCAAAGCTTGGCACTATCAAGGCAGACACAAACTTACGAGTATCAGCAATCACTGCAATCTGTTCGATAAAGTGGTCTTTACCAATGGTACCCTCGACAACTTGAGGCGCGATATATTTACCTCCCGATGTCTTCATTAACTCTTTGATTCTATCAGTAATAAATAGGTTACCATCTTCATCAAAATGCCCCGCATCACCGGTTTTAAGAAAGCCATTGCTGTCGAAGGTCTTGGCCGTTTCTTCTGGTAATTTATAGTAGCCGCGCATCACCATTGGTCCACGGACTAAAATCTCATTTTGTTCGCCAATCTTCACCTGAGCACCCGGCATTGAGGTACCGATAGAATCAGGATTAAACATTGGCTCATCCCAGCAAGATACAGTCGCTGTCGTCTCGGTCATACCGTAACCCAGCTTAACATTTAGGCCTAAGGCGTGAAAAAATCTACCTATGGTCTGATCCAGCTTTGCACCACCACATGGCATGATTTTAATACGGCCACCTAGCAGTTCACGCAACTTACTTAATACCAATTTGTCGGCAAGGGCGTGACTTTTCTTAAGCATTAATGAAGGCTTGCGTTGCTCTTGGTGACAAAGGGCCATTCTCGCACCCATATTAACAGCCCAAGTAAACATCGCTTTTTTAACAAAAGAGGCGTGAGAAACTTTTTCATGAATCGCTGAGAAAATCTTCTCATAAAAGCGTGGTACTGCGCACATAACCGTTGGTTTCACTTCACCCAAGGCTTCACGCACCTGCATGGTATCAATTAAGTAGCAGTTGGTCGCACCGGTATACAGGACATACATTGTCCACGCCCGCTCAAATACATGCGACAAAGGCAAGAAACACAATGAGACATCGTCTTGAGTTAAATTAAGGCGCTCTACATGCCCTTGTAATTGGTAGGCAAAGTTTGCGTAATCGAGCATAACTCCTTTCGGTTGACCTGTAGTACCTGAGGTATAAATCAGGGTCACAAGATCATCAAGGTTAGCGTCGTCAATACGCTGTAAAAAATCCTGTTGAAGCTCTGGATTATCTATTACCGCTTGTTGACCTTGTTCAATAAAGGCATTCCAGCTTAGAACATGTTGATGATCACCAAGATCAACATTGTCACTCATAGCAACAATAAGCTGTAGCTGAGGACATCGATCAAAAATAGACACTGCTGAGTCAAATTGCTCTTGCTCGCCAGCAAATAAAATCTTCACATCGGCGTTTTCAAGCACGTAAGCAGACTGCTCAGCGGTATTAGTTGGATAGATAGGTACAGTTACCAGGCGAGCCTGCAAAGATCCTAAATCTGCCATGCTCCATTTGGGCATGTTATTAGAGTTGATACCAACTTTATCTTGCACACTCAGGCCTTGAGCTATCAAAGCTAATGAAACAGCATCCATTTGCTGACCAAGTTGCGTCCATGATATATCAAGCCAAGTCCCTTGAACTTTGTGTTTAAGGGCGACTCTATCTCCACCATCTATGGTACGTTGGCGGACATTTTTAACAATATGGAACTCTTTGATGCTCATAACTCTACCTCATGGCTTACACTTGTAAGCTGAATTGACGCCCTAGTCTACATCCGAGCAAGAAAAACGCAATTCCATTATTGCCTCACTCTATATAAATTGAGACTCAAACCACGTTATTTATATCCCTTTTAGCATAGTCAATGTGTCGTTTTGCATATAAAAAAGCACTGCCAGTCTCCCTAACAGTGCCTTCCTATACTAATTAGCGACCTCTATGCTGAAAGTCTCTATACTGAAAGTGCGTCTTTTTCTGTGGCGACTTCCGAACAAATGCGCATTAGCTGGTCTTTAATCCATACATGTGCGTTATCTTTCTGAGTTGACTCATGCCAAGTTAGATAAGCCTTTACTTGGTTGTCCTGCTTTGGATAAGTGAGGGTATGTATACCCAAACTCGCTGGGAAATATTCAGTAATCCAACTTGGTACAGCGCAGATCAACTCTGACTGAGCCGCTACCGCTATCAAATTACCTAGCGTTGCGCCTTGGTACGCAACCTCACAGCTAAGATTACGATAGATCAATTCATTAAAGTTAAGCAGGCCATTTACAGAAGATAATCGCGCATGCTTTTCATTTTGGAACTGCTCTATTGAGATGCCACTAGACTGGCCGAGACGAGGGTGCTGATTGGAACACACTACCACCAACTCATCAGTGAAAATCTCTGTACTAACAAAGCCTTCTTTCTCAAACTTCACATAATCAATAACGAAATCGATGTCTTGATATTGAAGCTTCTCTTCCATAGTGCTGCCAGTTAATGAATCTAATTTAAGATTCACTTGTGGGGCTTGCTTACCAATATCACGCATTAACCTTGGAGCAAAGCGCACATCATTTGGCGTACAAATCGCAACCGAGAATGTTCTCGATGAGGTTGCGGGCTCAAAGCTCGCCCCTGGCAACTCATTCTTTACTAGCTGTAAGGCCTGACGCACAGGACCAAATAGCTGACGTGCTCTCAACGTCGGAGCGATACCTCGACCTTGCCTCATAAACAGTTCATCTTGAAACATCACTTTTAACCTTGCCACGGCGTTACTCACTGCCGGCTGTGACATATTGAGGTTGTGGGCAGCACGGGTGATATTTTGCTCTTGCATTACAGCATCGAAAACCGTTAATAGGTTTAGATCGACACCACGCAAGTGGTTCTCTCGACAAACTCCTTTAGTCGCTTGGTGTATGGTATTGCTAGTCAACATATTGTCAGTCTCTTTATAGTAGGATCATTGTGGTCAACTACCTGAACGGAACGTCAAGCTATCTCATCATCATCAACCTGATGAATAATCAACCCCTCTACTATCTGGCAAAAGAAAACCAGCTCCAAACAAATTGACAAAGAATCAGTATATTTTAGCCACCACTCACACGATACCTTTCAAAACAACGACTTAAACAGCGCATAAAAAGTTCTAAATTAGATTATTCAACCTAAAATGGGAACAATGTTCCCATTGATGACGCGATAACGATCGAGCTATGAGGTATTTTCAACCCATCCCCCCTTCAATTTAAGGCATGCTTCGCTCGTATTATCAATCCATTAAATGAGTGCAGTGACTGGGAAAATCGACCTGTTTCCACAGCTTATCACTAAGGCTTTGTTGCTGATCCCACTTTCCTTCTATAACCCAATCTGAAATTGCACCGGCCACATCTGGATACAATATAGGATCAGGTTTATCTTCTTCCAACCAACTGCGAACAATGGAAGGCGCAAGCTCAAGCATTGCTCGCCCCAAACCTAAATGGTCAATCGTTGCGACATTGCTTTGCTGTTCAAACTGCCCATCTAGTGGCTTCAATAGCAGTTTTTTTCCAAGGCTGAGTGCTTCTGATGGCAACTCAAATCCGCCATTAGCAATCACACCATGGCAAGCAAATAGGTCTTTTTGAAACCCTTGAACGGAGAGTGGGGAAAATTGAATATTATGGTCTTCATGCATGATGTGCACATCAGGGTGATAGCAACGAAATTGGTACTCTCCAAATTTTTTCAGTAATTCACTTACCTGCTTAAGGTCTTCAAACGGCAAGTAAACTAGAACAAAATCTTGTTCAGTGATTTGGCTATCTACCTCAATGTTAACTATTGGAGGTAAAATAGGTTGGTCAAAATGGTACCAATGTAATCCCAAATGAAAATCGGCGGGTGCAAAATGATGAATGATCGTTTTATCCATCAATCCATACTCTTTCTTTGGTACATGGTATCGAAAAGCATTTTGATGGCTAATACTAATACAAGGTACCCCTTGCTTTTTTGCCGCCCAAGCGGTGACCGGCTCAAAATCATTCAGAACAAGGTCATAATCTTTAACCTTGGTTTGATTGATGTCTTGAAATAAACCTATCAAGTTATTGTTAGTTGCGGTTTTTAGATAATCAATCTTACCGCGGTTTGCATTAAACGATAGGCCGCCGAAGGTTCGATAGTCATCAAATATATCCATAGAGAAATACTTGTGCTTATCTCTTCCTGAGAACGCAAAGTCCACTTCAACACCCTTAGTACGCTTTAAAGCCTTAGCCATCGCTCTTGCTCGTGCGATATGACCATTTCCAGTCCCTTGGACACCATAAAGAATCTTCAATTTATACTCCAATAATCGAAATGGCAGTGAATGCGCTAAATACCCCTAAGCCCACCCCTACAACAATGTCACTAAAGAAATGCACACCTAATAAAATTCGAGACATAGCAATCATTGCCGCCCATAGCGCAACAAATGGTATTAAACTCGGAAAAAAGAAGCCGGCGAGTACTGCCATGATGGTGGCTGCAGCAGTGTGTCCTGACGGCAAACTATACCTATCAGACGGCTCAATAAGATTGATAATTTTTGCAGACAAATTATGCGGTCGACGTCGACGAAAGATATTCTTCGTCACCCAATAGATCGGCAGTTCAATCGCAAAAGCAAGCAAACTACATATCAATAATAATCGCCCTTCAACGGGCTCGATTAACCACGCTATAGCGGCCAATATCGGATATAGATGCCCATCCCCTGTATGCGAAACTGCGCGACTAAATTGTCCAACTTGGCGAACATATTTATGCCCAACACACAAATGAGAAAAGGCAAGATCAAACCTTACGATAGGATTAATGCGTGTAATTGAATGTGTTTCGATACTACTCATATGTTCCTCTTCGTTCTTTGCTATAACCTATTGACCAAGTTAGGCATCGCAAATGACAAAGAGGTGACGTTTTCCCCTCAGCAATATTACAGTTCCAAAAAACTTTTATGAATCATAAAAAAAAGACAGGCCGTAGCCTGTCCTCTAGTCGTAATAACTCATTGCAAGTCTAATTATATCGATAGGTTTTCATGCTTAGTAACCTTGCCAAAATCTGCCAATATTGCGTAGGCGCATGGCACCATAAATAGCACTAATACGGTCGAAGCAAAGATACCAAATACAATCGAAATAACCAGCGGCTGAATAATCTGAGCCTGAAGGCTGGTTTCAAGTAGCAGTGGTAACAAGCCTGCGGCAGTTGTCATTGAGGTGATAAACACCGCTCTAAAGCGCTCACGACTCGCTTTAACAACGGACTCATGCACGCTATCTCCTTCATCTATATGATGCCGTATATATTGCACCAACAATATGGAGTCATTGACAACAATCCCCGCCAGAGAAACAAACCCCATCATACTTGGCATGCTCATGTTGTGCCCAAGTAGAAAGTGCCCCCATATAACCCCGATAAATGCCAAAGGTATCGCCAGCATAACCACAAAGGGCTCTAAATAACTGCGGAATTGATAGCTCAAGATAGCGAACACCCCGAACAAACCAACCAAGAAGCCTTTCCCCATAGACGAACCGGTTTTGGCTGAATCTTTAGACTCCCCCTCGAAGTCAAAGCGAATCCCTGGATACTTCTGTTTGAGCTTAGGCATCTCTTGCTTGATAAAGGTTGAGATGATCTCTCCTGAACTTGCTTTCGAGGTATCCAGATCGGCAAATACACTTACTGTTCTTAAGCCGTTTACTCTCTCTATACGTACATAGTTTCTTTGAAAATCAAAGCTAGCAATACTTGATAGAGGGATCTGAGCGCCGCTCGGCATAATAATAGGAAAGTTAGATAAACGATCGAGATCGCCTGCTACTCGCTTATCAAGGCGCACTTCAATCTTGATGTTTTCAACCCCAACCTGTATCTCATCAGCAGTCTGTCCATAAAAGGCAGCCCGCAACTGGTTAGCTATCATCTGTCCATTAACGCCGTAGACTTCGGCCCCTGGGCGAAGTTTTACCAACACCTCTTCTTTACCCATCCGCATATCATCAAGCACACCGTGTACCCCATCAAACTCATTGAGGTAAGATTGAATATCGATGGATGCCGCCTTTAATTGCTTCAAGTCATCATGCTGCAAACGGATCTCAATCGCTCGTCCACCTGGTCCCATGGTAGGCTCTTTAAATACTAAAGAAATTGGGGTTGCAAGCTCGCCAACATCTTTGCGCCACGCTGCAACGAAATCATCAATGCGCGTATTACGCAGCTCAGCTCCGAGTAGATCAAGGCGAACCGTTGCTAGGTGAGGACCAGATTCGTTGGCATCCGCATTGCTATTGAAGCTGGCAGTAATGTGCTGGACTAATGGTGTGCCATTTTCAACATCTTTAGTGAGCTGCTGGTCTAGCCTTTTAGCTGAAGCAATCAACTTATCGACAACCACTTCGGTCTGACTCAATGATGAACCTGGAGGTAAGATAATGCGAGCCTCGGCAATATCACCTTCCAAATCAGGGAATGGGACGAATTTGAGGTGTCCGCCTACCAATAAAGAAATTGAGATCAGCAGCGCGGCAACAACCCCTCCCATAAATAAATAGCGGTACTCTACCGCCTTATCGACAGCGTTGACTAAGGTATGGTTCCTAAAGTGTTCAAACTTTTCCAGAAACACCTGTTTAAAGCGCAGATCAGGACGCTCTTTCTTTTTCGAATGTAATGAGTGCGCTAGGTGGTGAGGTAGAATTAGAAAGGCTTCAACCAAACTCAGCGACAGTACCAGTATCAATACCTGTGGCACGGCTTTAAGTACTGCTCCCATCTCTCCATCTAAAAACAGCAGACTACCAAAGATACATATCGTGGTTAAGAATGAGGATAGGACTCCCGGAAATACCTTACGCACCCCGTTATAAACTGCATCATCAATCTCCTCTCCTTTATCTAGATGGGAGGCGATAGATTCAGCGATAACAATGGCGTCATCCATCATGATACCTATTGCCATCAGCAAACCGACCAGCGACATAACGTTGATAGAGATCCCCAGATTAGACATTAAGAATATGCCACCAAGGAAGGCTACGGGTAAGCCGGCGGCAACCCAGAAAGAGTAACGCAAACTAAAGAACAACCACATGGTAAAGAAGACCAACACGATCCCCTGCCCACCATTCTCTACCATCATAGTAAGTCGGTCCCATAGTACCGAAGAAAGGTCGTTAGTAGTCTCTATCGTGACGCCATCAGGCGCGATTTCTCGCTGATCATGAACAAATTTAACCACTTGGTCTTTAATTCGCAGTGCGTCATCTTCTTTGTTTTTACTTACCTTTAAAATTGCCGATGGCTTGCCATCGAACAATACTTTTTGTTCATCTAATTCAAAACGGTCGGTAATAGTTGCTACATCACGCAGATGTATTAACGAGCCATTGCTGCCTGAGCCTATAACAATACTTTCTAATTGAGTTGGTGTGATTTTGCGCTCATCAAAACGAATTAAGAAATTCTTATCTGGCGTTTCAACACTGCCACTGGGTAATTTTACGTTTTGCTTACCTATCTGCTGAGCGATATCACTCACCGTAAGCCCCAATTGGCGCATAGCTTGAGCATTTAATTCCACGCGGTACTCATGTTCCGAGAACCCCGAAACATTGACCAAAGACACACCATAATCAAGCTTTAGAGTACGCTTTAATTTTTCTGCATACGCCTTTAACTCTGGCCAAGTTGTATTCGCGGTAATTGCAATATCAATTACGGGCTCATTCCAATCGAGTTCTTGAACAATTGGCGACTCAATCTGGTCAGGAAAGTCATTAATTGCATTTATCTGTGTTTGTACATCCACTAGCATTCGGCCAATATCTGCACCATCATCTAGTTTCAGAATTAGGCTTGCACTGCCTTCAACCGCCTCACAGGTTGTCTCTTCAATATTGGATAATCCATCAATCGCATCTTCTAGGCGTACACATAGGCTCTCCTCAACCTCCATCGGAGAAGCACCAGGATAGACGATAGTCGCCATAATATAAGGGGGAGAAAACTCAGGAAATGTCTCACGCTTGATGGTTGGCAAAGCAAGCAACCCCACCAACAATAGCAGTAGCATTAATAAATTAGCTGCCGTTGGGTGTCTAGAGAAAAAACGAATCACGCTTTATCCTCCGGTTGTTCCTCAAGCTTCAATGACATCCCTGAAATAGCAGGCAGTAGATCATTAAGGATCAATTGATCGCCGTCTTTGATATCACCATCAATCACCACCTTTTGCTCTCGACGGTATTTAATCGTAACCGGTAAAATCACTAATTTGCTGTTCTTAAATAGATATACTTTATCTCCATGTAAGGCTCTCTCTGGAATAATCCAGCTTGGGGAAGCCATTCCTTCTATTTGCGCTCGAACCAACATTCCACTGACTAATGGTGGGCCTGATTTTTCATTAAGCTGCTTATAGTCTTGTGAGATCTCTAGAATCACGCCAGCAGTCGCTTGGCTGGGATCTATCGAGTCTGAAATACGCGCAACTTTTGCAGGCCAAGTGGCCTCGAGGTTACCACTTGATAAGGTTACCTGAGCCTTCAGTTTTTCAATGCTTGGCAAAGGTGAACCCACAGCATCGCGGGTTAGATTAGAGATACTTCCTACTAGCCTTTGCACATCATGGATAGACAGTTGAGCCTCAACCTCCATCGTATCTAAACCTTGCGCAGACAACATTTCTTGTTGTTGATTAACTACCTGATTAAGCTCAATGCCCACCTCAGAAATACGAAGGTCTTGAGGTAATACGACCGAGGTTTTGGCTAGTTTTGTTTGCGCTTCTTGCACCTTAGATTGATTGACCTTAACCAAGGTCTGTGCAACCTGCTTTTCATCGGGATAGAGTGCTAATTGATTTTCAATATCCTGCACTACTTTTTGCTGGGCAAGATAGGTTTGCTGCTGAGAGTCTACATCGGATTGAGATGCTACTTTTTTCAGTCTAAGATCTTGTTTTCTTTGAAGCTCTTTCTTGGTTAGCAACAAACGAGAACGCTCTATTTTTATACTGCTTTGACGGTTTTTATGTTCTAAAGAGAGTTTCTTCAATTGCGTTTCGCTTGAGCTCAGGTCTGCTTTTGCTTGAGTCAGTTTCAGTTCATAATCAAGGGGATCAATACGTAGTACTTCCGTTCCCTTTGGCAAGATACGCCCACGCTCTAAAGATGGGTGACGATACACGACCTTACCTGAAACCTCAGCAATCGCCTTCCACTCAAACTTCGGTGCCACCTTGCCAAAACCAATGATTTTCGGCGCCATAGGTTGTAGATGCAGTGGCATAACCTCAACCACCTTAGAGCGGTCTCCTGCTGGTTTAGTTGCAACCTCTGGACGAGTCTCCATCATGATAATTAAAACAATAACTCCGACAGCTAACGCTGGGAAAAATAATAGCTTTTTACTTATTTTCATTGCTTAGTCTCATAGTTCAGCAAACCGTCACGCGGCGAGATAATTATTCAGCATACATTGACCAATTATTTTTTCGGAAATCATCAATTAGGCCAAAGCATATATCATACCTTGTACAACCAATCTGAGACCAATCTAATCAGGCATTAGCTCTAACTCATTATTAGTGATGCATATTTTCTAACTTATAATCCAACCTAGTACTAAATTTGCAAAATTTATTTCCATTATACTTGACGACTGCATAAAAAGTACGGTATTACTCTATTAACTTACTTGATGGAACGTTTATACAAATGAACTTTGGTACTTTCTCAACCCTACTCCTCCTCCTCATCGTGACTTAATCACGCGGGTAGCTAGTGGATGAAAAATACCACCATCAATATAGAAACCCGCACATTGATTGCGGGTTTTTTTGTATTTGAACTGGACAACAGCATAAGGAAGTCAACATGAGTGATCAGGTCATTATCTTTGACACAACGTTACGTGATGGTGAGCAAGCACTGTCTGCGAGTCTTACTGTCAAAGAAAAGCTACAAATCGCATATGCTCTAGAGCGATTGGGCGTAGACGTCATTGAAGCTGGCTTTCCGGTATCATCACCAGGCGATTTTGAGTCAGTTCAGACCATAGCTAAAAACATCAAAAACTCACGTATTTGTGGTCTATCGCGAGCTGTCGCTAAAGATATTGACGCGGCGGCCGAAGCGCTAAAGGTTGCTGAACAGTTCCGTATCCATACCTTCATCTCTACTTCAACTATTCACGTTCAAGATAAGCTTCGACGCAGTTATGATGATGTTATTGAAATGGGGGTCAATGCGGTCAAACATGCCAGAAACTACACCGATGACGTAGAATTCTCTTGTGAAGATGCTGGTCGAACCCCTATTGACAACCTATGCCGTATGGTTGAAGCCGCTATCAACGCTGGGGCTAATACCATCAATATCCCAGATACGGTTGGGTATACGGTACCAAATGAATTTGGTGGCATTATCCAGACCCTATTTAACCGCGTACCGAACATCGATAAGGCTATCATCTCAGTGCACTGCCATGATGACTTAGGTATGTCAGTTGCCAACTCAATTGCCGCGGTGCAAGCTGGTGCTCGTCAGGTTGAAGGCACAATCAATGGTATCGGAGAGCGTGCAGGTAACTGCTCACTTGAAGAAGTTGCGATGATAATTAAGACTCGCGAAAGCCTATTGAATGTATCTTCCAATATCAAACACAATGAAATCCATCGCACCAGCAAGCTTGTTAGTCAGCTATGTAACATGCCGATTCAAAGCAATAAGGCCATTGTTGGTAGCAACGCATTTAGCCATTCATCAGGCATTCACCAAGATGGCATGCTAAAGAACAAAAATACTTACGAAATCATGACCCCTGAGTCAATTGGCCTTAAAAACCAAGCCTTGAACCTAACCAGTCGCTCTGGTCGCGCCGCCGTGAAGAGCCATATGGAAACTATGGGTTATCGTGAAGAAGAATATAACCTAGACACCCTATATGCAGACTTTTTGAAACTTGCAGACCGCAAGGGACAGGTGTTTGACTATGACCTTGAAGCGCTAATGCACTTCGCAAACCTGCGCGATGAAGATGATTTCTTTAAGCTAAAATATCTAAGCGTCCAGTCAGGCAGTATCATGGCGACCACCAGCATTAAGCTTTTATGCGGTGATGAAGAGATGAGTGAAGCTGCGGTTGGTAATGGCCCTGTTGATGCTCTTTATCAATGTATTTACCGTGTTACTGGCTACGATATCGTGCTTGATAAGTTTGACTTAACCGCCAAAGGTGAAGGTGAAGATGGCCTAGGCCAAGCCGACATTATCGCTAATTATAAAGGTCGAAAATATCACGGTACGGGTATATCCACCGATATCGTTGAAGCTTCAGGTCAGGCTCTATTACATGTAATCAATAGCATTCATCGCGCTGACCAAATTGAAGAGATAAAACAGAATAAACTCGCTGAAACCGTTTAAATTTCATCCCCTCAATTGAGGGGACGTTCTAGCTTATTTTATAGGAAGCCTATTTCATGGTAGATAAAACTTACAACATCGCAGTATTACCTGGTGACGGCATTGGCCCAGAGGTAATGCAACAAGCTCACAAAGTACTAGATGCAATCGAACAAAAGCATGCAATCAAGCTAGCGCGTACAGAATATGACGTGGGCGGTATCGCTATCGACAACCATGGCTCTCCGCTACCACCACACACCTTAAAGGGGTGTGAGGATTCAAATGCGATTTTGTTCGGCTCTGTAGGCGGCCCGAAGTGGGAAAATCTACCACCTAATGAACAACCTGAGCGAGGCGCACTTCTTCCGCTACGTAAACACTTCCAACTGTTTTGTAACTTGCGTCCAGCACAGATCCACAATGGCTTAGAGGGTTTCTCCCCTCTGCGCGCCGATATCTCAGAGCGCGGTTTTAATATCGTTGTGGTTCGTGAACTAACCGGTGGCATCTACTTCGGCCAACCAAAAGGACGTGAGGGTGAAGGCGCAAATGAGAAAGCGTTTGATACCGAGGTTTATCATCGCTATGAGATTGAGCGTATCGCTCGTATCGCATTTGAATCCGCTCGTTTACGCAACAAAAATGTTTACTCTATCGATAAAGCAAATGTACTTCAGAGCTCTATTTTATGGCGTGAAGTGGTAGAAGAAGTCGCTAAAGACTATCCAGATATTACCTTGAACCATATGTACATCGATAACGCGACCATGCAACTTATCAAAGACCCGTCTCAATTCGATATCATGTTGTGTTCTAATATCTTCGGCGACATCCTCTCTGATGAATGTGCCATGATTACAGGCTCAATGGGCATGCTTCCGTCTGCCAGCTTAAATGAAAGCAACTTTGGTCTCTACGAACCGGCAGGCGGCAGTGCTCCTGATATTGCAGGCAAAAACATTGCTAACCCAGTAGCTCAAATCCTATCGGCGGCATTGATGCTTCGCTACAGCTTAGGTGAAGAAGCCGCAGCAAAAGATATCGAAACGGCAGTAAGTAAAGCACTATCTGCAGGTGAACTAACCGCAGACCTAGCGGGCAAAAATACAGCTCTAACCACATCTGAAATGGGCGACAAGATTGCTCAATACATCTTGGGCGCGTAAGGAATCAATCATGGCTAAAACCCTATATGAAAAAGTCTACGATGCACATATCGTAGTTGAGGCTGAAGGCGAAAACCCAATTCTATATATCGATCGTCATCTGGTACATGAAGTAACCTCACCACAAGCTTTTGATGGCTTGCGAGAAAAAGGCCGCCGTGTACGCCAAACAGAAAAGACCTTCGCCACTATGGATCACAACGTCTCTACCACCACCAAAGACATAAATGCCTCTGGTGAGATGGCGCGTATTCAGATGGAAACCCTATCTCATAACTGTGGTGAATTCGGCGTTCGTTTATATGACCTTAACCACAAATATCAAGGGATCGTTCATGTTATGGGGCCAGAACTGGGTATCACCCTACCTGGCATGACCATAGTGTGTGGTGATTCTCATACCGCAACCCACGGGGCATTTGGTTCGATTGCCTTTGGTATTGGTACCTCTGAGGTTGAGCACGTACTTGCTACACAAACCCTAAAGCAATCTCGTGCTAAAACCATGAAGATTGAAGTTAAAGGCAAGGTTGCACCAGGCATTACCGCCAAAGACATCGTATTAGCTATCATAGGAAAAACCACCGCTGCCGGCGGCACTGGCTATGTGGTGGAATTCTGCGGTGAAGCTATCACTGACCTTTCTATGGAAGGACGTATGACAGTGTGCAACATGGCAATCGAGCTTGGCGCTAAAGCGGGTTTAATCGCACCTGATCAAACCACTTTTGATTATATCAAAGGTCGTAAGTTCGCACCTAAAGCTGAAGATTGGGATGCGGCAGTTGAGTACTGGTCTACATTACACAGTGATAGCGACGCTCAATTCGACGCAGTTGTCACCTTAGAGGCAAGCGAGATAAAGCCACAGATCACCTGGGGAACTAACCCTGGCCAAGTTATCTCGGTTGATACCCCAATCCCAACTCCAGAAAGCTTTTCCGATCCAGTTGAGAAAACCTCAGCCGAGAAAGCCCTTGCGTATATGGGACTAACCGGCGGCACTTCACTTAAAGACTATAAAATCGATAAGGTGTTTGTTGGCTCTTGCACCAACTCTCGTATCGAAGATATGCGAGCGGCAGCTCAAATAGCCAAAGGACGTCAAGTCGCCAGCCATGTGCAAGCTCTTATTGTTCCGGGCTCTGAACAGGTTAAAGCACAGGCTGAATCTGAGGGACTAGATAAAATCTTCCTTGATGCTGGCTTTGAGTGGCGACTACCAGGTTGCTCTATGTGCTTGGCAATGAACAACGACCGACTAGGTCCTCAAGAACGCTGCGCATCAACCAGCAACCGTAACTTCGAAGGTCGCCAAGGTCGTGAGGGTCGTACTCATCTAGTCAGCCCAGCGATGGCAGCAGCGGCAGCAATTGCCGGTCACTTCGTCGATATTCGTGAATTTGAACAGTAAGGGAAACAAATGTCTGGTTTTAAGCAACACACAGGGTTAGTCGTTCCTCTAGACGCAGCAAACGTTGATACGGATGCCATCATTCCTAAGCAGTTCTTACAAAAAGTAACTCGAACCGGCTTTGGTAAGCACCTATTCCATGACTGGCGCTTCCTCGATGACGCAGGTCAACAACCGAACCCAGAGTTCATTATGAACGCACCAAGATATCAAGGTGCAAGTATTTTGCTAGCTCGTGAAAACTTTGGCTGCGGCTCCTCTCGTGAACATGCTCCATGGGCACTGGCTGACTACGGTATTACGGTAATGATTGCACCAAGTTTTGCCGATATATTCTATGGCAACTCGATCAACAACCAGATGGTACCGGTACGCTTGAGCGAACAAGAGGTAGATGAAATATTTACCTATGTACAGCACAACGAAGGCGCACAGGTCACGGTTGATCTAGAAGCAATGACCGTAACAGCAGACGCGAAACAATACTCTTTCGAGATTGATGAGTTTCGTCGCCACTGCCTGCTAAATGGCTTAGACAATATTGGTCTAACCTTGCAACATGTAGATAAGATCACAGAGTACGAACACAGCATCCCAAGCTTCATGCGCTAATTTCATCAAAGGTGAAATAAAGTTCATACTAAAAAGGTCGTGTAATTACACGGCCTTTTTTTATGGAGAAAACAATGCGTTATCTATGCTTACTTATGGCATGCCTTTCATTCTCATCCCTAGCTGCGCCAAAATCAGAGCTTTGGCCTTACTGGAATAAACAAGGCACGAATACAGGGCTTAACCACCAAGCTTGGCAAACTCTGTTAGACAAGTACCTAGTAACCCAAGGTGAGTACACACTCTTTAGCTACGCTAAGGTCAGCAAGCAGGACAGAGCCAATCTACAAGGTTATTTACACTCATTGACCAGCATAGACCCAACAACCTATACCAAAGCTGAGCAATACGCGTACTGGGTTAATTTATACAACGCCCTTACCGTAGATCTGATTCTTCAGGCATATCCGGTTAAATCCATTACCAAGTTAGGCGGCTTATTTAGTTTTGGTCCATGGGGAGATAAGTTAATTAGCATTCAAGGACAGGATGTTAGTTTAAATGATATTGAGCATCGGATATTGCGTCCTATATGGAATGATCCTCGAACCCACTATGCGGTCAACTGTGCAAGCCTTGGTTGTCCTAACCTGCAACCACAAGCCTTTACCGCACGCAACCGTGAAGCGCTGCTTGAGCAAGCCGCAGTAGGCTTTATAAACAGTGATAAGGGCGTTCGATTACAAGGAAACAACCTACAGTTATCTTCTATTTACGACTGGTTTGCTGTGGATTTTGGCGGGGAAAAGCAAGTACTTGCTTACCTGGTACTATACCGCCCTGAACTAAAGGGCTTTTCAGGTAAAGTGAGCTTTGATTATGACTGGCGATTAAACCAGCCTCAATACGAGTAGCAAATGAGATAAAGAGCTTAGGCGCAGTGCTTGGCAGACAACCAAGTACAGTGCCTAAGCTCCCAAAAAGAAAAGACTTATACTAACGGCATAAGTTTATTTGGTTACTTGAAGCCGCGCTCTTTTTTAACCAGATCATAAGCACTCTGGATCTCTTGAGCCTTCTCTTTCGCTACTTCTAGCATCTCAGGAGGTAAGCCCTTAGCTGATAGCTTATCAGGATGATGCTCATTCATCAGTTTACGATAAGCACGCTTAATCTGTTTAGAATCCTCCTGCGCATCGACACCTAGAATCTCATATGCTGCCGCTAACTGATCTTCAGAAGGCGCTTGTTGGAAACCGCCACCGTGCTGATGACCTTGATACCCGCCACCTTGCTGGAAGCGATACGCTGCCTCTTGCATACGCAAGCGACGCTCAAGTTGCGCAGCATTGAACCCCAATTCCTGAGCTACGATATGCAGTACATCACGCTCTTTAGGGTGAAGACTGCCATCGGCAAATGCAGACGACACCTGAAGCTCTAGAAAGAACTGCAGCAGATCTTTACGTCCATGACTACCCGCTTTAACTCGGCGTAAAACTGAGCGTAGCGGAAATGAGGACGATTTACCTTCTCTAAATGCCTCTTGTGCGGTACGCTTTTGATCTGGATTTAGATTCATGCGCTGCATCATTATCGACGCTAGTTGAATCTCACTCTCTGTTACTTGGCCTTTGGCCTTGGCAACATGCCCCATAACGGAGAAAGCGGCTCCAAAAAACTCAGCTTGCTGGGCTGGATTTACGCTATTTTGAAATCCACCAAACGAAGAGTTATAGCCAGATCGCCTTGCTTTTGCACGGTCAAAGCTATGCCCAATAATAAGGCCAAATAACAAACCAAAGGGTCCGCCGAAAAGAAACCCAAAAAAAGCGCCTAAAATTTTACCAAAAACGAACATCATGCTTCTCAATTTACTAATTTTTAAAGAGTAATGTACTCTCTTTAGTGCCTGTCGTTCCAAATTCTATTATCATTAGGAACATTCTGCCGAGATTACGGTCAACTACAGTCTACGGACTTATTTACCATCAAGGAAGTTTCCACCCGATGTCAATTTTTCCCCGCACCTGGCTTGCAATATCTATCTCCGCCATTTTTATGGCGACGAGCGCTCAAGCTGAAACAAGTGTGCAGGAGAACTCCACTGAAAATCAAGGTGTTCACAAAGAATCTGAAGCACCAAGCACATCAAGTCAAGATGTTGCGACTAAATCTTCAGTGCAAAATTCCGATGATGACTCAAGCGAGAACAATACCGAAGCGGCTCCCGAGCTTAAAGCTATTTTAGCCGCAGCCAATGATCAAACAATAGATGTGACTGAACAATGCTTCCCACCAGATAATGCTGAACCGAATTCTTTACCCACTAAGGTAGAAGCCGACTCTCTAGAAGGCGTCAACGGTCAAGAAGCAACCTATAGCGGCAACGTTCAGGTGACTCAGGGAAATAATCGTCTTAGTGCCGATACAGTCACACTCCACCAGCAAGATAACCTTGTGGTTGCAACCGGTAATGTCAAGATGACCAATGGGCAGATACGCTCAGTCTCCGATAAAGCAACAACCAACCTAGATACCGATGTCTCTACCCTAGAAATGGCCAACTATAGCCTACTTTGTCAAAGTGGCCGTGGTGACGCTAAGGTTATTCGGGTTGAAGGCAAGGCTTACTATGAATTAGAAGATGGTAGCATTACATCCTGTCCTGAGGATGATGATTCTTGGCGCTTGGTTTCTTCATCAATTGAGATTGATAACGAAGCAGAAGAAGCAACCCTGTACAACCCAAGGTTTGAGATTCAAAAAGTTCCGGTGTTTTATCTACCTTGGTTAACCGTTCCGATTGGTGACAACCGTAAGACAGGCTTTCTTTATCCGACGGTTTCATACGGTACCAGCGATGGTGCTGAGGTGGAGATCCCTTTCTATTGGAACTTAGCGCCTAACTATGACCTCGAAACTACTGCCAAATATATGAGCGAGCGCGGTACGCAATTGGACGGTAAGTTTCGTTATCTGAGTGATTTTGGGCGTGGTGAGATTCAGGCTCAGTATCTAGGCGACGATCAGAAATATCCTGACTTGGATGATCGCTGGGGCGTTGGTTATAAACACTATGGCGTATTTGATAGAAACTGGAAACTGCAGGTCGACTACGCCAAGGTAAGTGATATCTACTATTTTAGAGATATATCTTCCAGTATTGGTGAGCGCGAAGATGGTCAGTTGCTACAACAAGGTCAAGTATCATGGAGAAACGAACACTGGGATACCAGCTTACTTGTTCGTGATTTCCAATTACTGTCCACGACCACTAACCTTCCATATCAGATGATGCCTCAGCTAAGGGCTAACTACTACTTCCCTGAGCTTACCGACTTTATCGATTTTGATGTAATTAGCCATATTACCCAGTTCAAGACCGATGACGCCCGAGGCGTAAAACCTATATCTGCTACTCGAGTTCATATTGAGCCTGGGGTCAAGATCCCGCTTACCACCACTTGGGGTGGTTGGGAAACAGAGGGTCGCCTATTAACGACATACTACAACCAGGATCTGAGTAATATGAACCCTGGCAGTGTCGGTGATCTTAAACAAGATGTGACGCGTGTTATTCCTGAATTCCGTAGTAGTGGCTCTCTCTATCTAGAACGCGGCACCAGTGTTTTCAAAGGCTACACCCAAACACTTGAGCCTAGAGTTCAGTATTTGTATGTACCAGATGAAGACCAATCTGATATCTACAATTATGATACAACCCTAATGCAAACCGATTACTACGGCCTATTCCGTACTCGGAAGTTCAGTGGTGTTGATAAGATAGTGTCAGCGAATCAGGTAAGCTACGGTGCCACCACCCGATTTTATGACCAAAACTATAGAGAGCGTCTCAACCTCTCCTTTGGCCAAATTTATTATCTAAATGATAATAGCAACAATAACAGTAGCAATAATCAGGAAGATAATAACTACTCGGCATGGGCAGTTGAGGCTGATTTCAACGTCAACGACTATGTCTTTTACCATGGTGGTATTCAGTATGATATTGGTGATGAAGAAGTGCAGCTTGCCAACAGCACCTTAGAATATCGACGAGGTGCCGGCTATGTGCAAACCAACTACCGCTTTGTATCTCGTAAATATATAGAAGATTCAGTAGATGGCATCAATGTTGGTAGTGTAACCAATGATGGCATCTCACAAGTTGGTCTACTTGGCGGATATAAATTTAACAAGAACTGGAACGTCAATGCTCAGTACTTCCATGATACAACTGAAAATATCATGCTTGAGGCACTAGCTAGACTAACCTACACCTCTGATTGCTGGTATGTTGGGGTTACTTATACCGACCAGTTGCGCTCTTGGGACACCGTAGGTGCTCCAAACCCGGGCCCTGAATATGAAGAGAATATCAGCTTCAATATCGGGATTATCGGCTTTGGTACAAACTTTGGCACTGACTATGGTGACGGCGGCAATGCTCTAGGGTACGGTCGACCTTTCTACCTCAATAACTAGGGTCCGTTTGACCTAATAACATATTTAAACGTATTGGAAGTAACATGAACATGTGTAAACGACTTCTCACTTTAGCCATGATGGTGCTAATCCCTACATTGGCAACTGCTGCACCTGTCGAACTCGATAAGGTTGCGGTGATCGTAAATGATGGGGTCATCCTACAAAGTGATATTGATAGCGCAATAAAAGGCGTAAAAGCGGGCGCTGTTGAGAAAAAGCAAAAGCTACCGGATGACACTGTGCTTCACGATCAAGTGGTCGACAAGCTAATTATGGATGAACTGCAATCCCAAGAAGCTAAACGTATTGGGGTACGTATCGATGATAATCGACTCGATGAAGCGATAAAAACCATCGCTGATAATAATAAGCAGACCCTGCAACAATTAAAAGGCAGCGTTCAAGCTAGAGGCTTAACCTACGCCGAATTCCGCGAACAGATCAGAAAAGAAGTCTCTATATCTGAGGCGCGCAATGCTCTGGTACGTCGCCGTATTAATATTTTGCCTGCTGAAGTTGAAACCATGTCCGCGATGCTTGCCAAAGAAAGCAACAAGACCGTGAACTACCGTGTCGGCCATATACAGCTTCGATTCAATGACCAGCAAACCAAAGCTGAGGTTCAACAGCAAGCTGAGGAAATAGTAAAACGACTCAATAGCGGTGAAAACTTCTCAGATCTCGCTCTTGAATACTCTAAAGGCCCTAAGGCTCTTGAAGGTGGCGATTGGGGATGGATGCGTAAAGAAGAGATGCCTACCATATTTGCAGACCAAATCACCACCCAAGGTAAAGACGCAATTATTGGTCCATTTCGCAGCGGTATCGGCTTCCATATTTTAAAAATTGAAGATGTCCAAGGCCTTGAAACTGTTGCCGTAACGGAAGTGAATGCCCGCCATATCCTGATCAAAACCTCGGTTATTTTAAGTGATGATGGTGCGAAAAGAGAGCTAGAAGATATTACTCGCCGCATTCAATCTGGAGAAGCTTCGTTTTCTGATCTAGCCAAACAATACAGCGCCGATCCAGGCTCTGCGGCACGTGGTGGCGAACTTGGTTTCCAAACCCCTGACCTTTATGTTCCTGAGTTTAAACACAAGGTAGAGACCCTCCCTGTAGATAAGATTAGTGAACCATTTAAGACTGTTCATGGCTGGCATATCGTTGAAGTACTCGGTCGCCGTCAAGTAGACCGTACTGATAGTGCAATGAAGAATAAAGCCTACCGAATTCTATTCAATCGCAAATTCAATGAAGAAGCGACAGCTTGGCTACAAGAGCTTCGTGCAAGTGCATTTATAGAAATGGTACAGCCTGATGACGCAGATGCAATTGAAGAGGCAGATGATGAGTAAGCGTATCGTAGTTACTGCTGGAGAACCTGCTGGCGTAGGGCCTGACTTAGTGTTAGCACTTGCTAACCTATCATCAAATCATCAATTCGTGGTATGTGCCGACAAGCAGATGCTTGCTGAAAGAGCGAAGCATTTAGGTATCGACGTGACCTTAGTTGACTATGATGCAAGCATATCATCCGCGCCACATAGTAAAGGCACATTGGTGGTCGAACATGTCGCTATGGCTGAGCCTTGTGTCATTGGCGAGCTCAATGAAGCAAATGGTCACTATGTATTAAAAACACTGGAACGAGCAGCCCAAGGTTGCCTTAGTGGTGAGTTTGCCGCTATAGTCACCGGCCCTGTGCATAAAGGGGTAATAAACCGAGCTGGTGTTGCCTTTAGTGGCCATACTGAGTTTTTTGCGGAGCAATCTAATACACCACTAGTGGTGATGATGCTTGCAACAGAAGGATTAAAGGTTGCGTTAGTAACGACTCACATACCTTTAGCTTATGTTTCAAAAGCCGTAACCGAAGAGCGCTTAACCAGCATTATGCAGATTTTGCATCAGGATATGGTGAGTAAATTTGCATTACCTAACCCTAAGATTTATGTATGCGGTCTCAATCCTCATGCGGGTGAGGATGGCTGTCTAGGTACTGAGGAGATCGAAACCATCGCTCCTACCCTAGAAAAATTACGCGCAGAAGGCATGAATATTACTGGCCCACTGCCTGCTGATACCATCTTCAACCAAAAATATTTGGATGATGCAGATGTAATTTTGGGTATGTACCATGATCAGGTGCTTCCAGTGCTAAAATACAAAGGGTTCGGCAATTCGGTGAATATTACCCTAGGCTTGCCATTTATTCGTACCTCTGTGGATCATGGGACGGCATTAGATTTAGCAGGAACCGGTCAAGTGGATTCAGGAAGCTTCCAGACCGCGCTTTCCCATGCGATAGAATTAGTTGAGAAAAAACAATGAGAAATGATGTCCATTTAGGACACAAAGCGCGTAAACGTTTTGGTCAGAACTTTCTAAACGATCCCTACATTATTGATGGCATCGTTTCCTCTATCAATCCTCTTCCAGGGCAAAACCTGGTTGAGATTGGTCCTGGCCTTGGCGCAATTACTGAGCCTGTAGGGCAATTAGTGGATAAGCTTACGGTTATTGAACTAGACCGTGACTTGGCTGAGCGCTTGCGCCTCCACCCACAACTTGCAGATAAGCTAACCATTCATGAAGGCGATGCTATGCGCTTCGACTTCACGCAACTGGTTAAGCCAAACAACAAACTGCGTATCTTCGGCAACCTGCCATACAACATATCGACGCCATTGATGTTTCATTTGTTTGAATATCATGCTGACATTCAAGATATGCACTTTATGCTACAAAAAGAAGTGGTTAACCGCCTTGCAGCTGGCCCTGGTACTAAGGCGTATGGCCGCCTAACCGTTATGGCTCAATATTACTGTAAGGTTGTTCCAGTTCTTGAAGTGCCACCGACCGCATTTGTACCGCCACCAAAAGTGGACTCAGCCGTCGTTCGATTAGCCCCTTATGAGGTTCTACCGTATCCAGCAAAAGACCTAAAATGGTTAGATAGAGTTTGCCGAGACGGCTTCAACCAAAGACGTAAAACTGTGCGCAATTGCTTTAAACCTCATGCGAGTGCAGAAGAGCTTGAGCAACTTGGTATTTCACCAACAATGCGCCCTGAAAACCTCACCTTAAAGCAGTTTGTTGACCTTGCTAACTGGTTAGCAGATAAACACGCTTAGGTAAACCACCCAAGGAGACCACATGGATGTACGTCAACCTTGTATAAAATGCTTTGTAAATACCAAATACATAGAGGCTCAGTCTGATCCAGACAACAGTCACTATGTATTTGCATATATGATTACCATCAAAAACCTTGGGCCAGAGTCGGTTCAATTATTATCTCGTCATTGGCTCATAACCGATGGCAATGGTAAACAACTCACAGTTGAAGGTGATGGCGTAGTTGGAGAGCAACCCATCATTAAGGTTAACGACGACTATACCTATACCAGTGGCACTGCACTAGAAACCCCCGTCGGTGTTATGCAGGGACACTACGTTATGCAGAGTGAAAGTGGTGATACCTTTACCTCTGAGATAGCCCCCTTCAATCTCGCAATTCCCAATATCATCAACTAGCTGAGGCTTGTCTTGTCTACCTATATTGTCGGCGACATCCAAGGATGCTTGCAAGAACTAAAACTCCTGCTATCTAAAGTACAATTCAATCCAAATATCGATACCCTGTGGGTCGCAGGAGACCTCGTAGCTAGAGGGCCTGAGTCATTACAAACACTGCGTTTTATTAAGTCCCTTGGAGATAGCGCCAAGGTAGTACTGGGCAATCATGACCTGCATTTACTTGCCGTATCCTTAGGCATACACAAGGTAAAAGAAAAAGATAAAACAGCACCAATACTATTGGCTGAGGATAAACAAGACCTACTTGACTGGCTTAGGCATCAACCCTTACTTGCCGAACACTCAGACTTTGTATTAAGCCATGCTGGTATCTATCCATTATGGGATCTCAATACGAGCCGAAGCCTAGCTAAAGAGATCGAAACCATATTGCAAGGGGAACACTGGCAGCAACTGATTAGAGATATGTATGCCAATCAACCCATCATATGGAGCAGCAATCTAACAGGTATCGAGCGCCACCGTTTTATCATCAATGCGTTTACTCGTATGCGATATTGTGATCAACAGGGCCGACTTGATATGGCAAACAAGCTCTCTCCTGAACAACTAGATGACAACCCATTGATTCCCTGGTTTGACTTACCACAACGTGTACCCCTAGAAAAAACCGCTATTTTTGGACACTGGGCTGCCCTAATGGGGTTAACCACTGAACATGTAATTGGTCTAGATACAGGTTGTGTTTGGGGAAACCATATGACGATATTGAGGTGGGAAGATCAGTGCTACTTTGAGCAAGCAGCACTGACAGAAGCTTAAGCGAACACTAGTTATTTCTTTCTAGAATAACAAACTGCATGTTGTGAGCGTTCTTCTCGTCGCTGGTGACATGCTGTGAATACGTCTGTGTCCACTCACCCCCCCATTGTGGAAACTGAGTGTCTCCGTCAACTACAAGGTCAATGTGGGTAAGATAAAGCCTAGATGCCAGCTGCAGACAGCTCTGATAAATAGAACCACCGCCAATTATCATCACCTCTTCAACCCCATCGACAAGCGCTAGCGCTTGCTCAATCGAGGTTACCGTCGACACCCCTTCGATTTCTAAGTTAGGATCTCGGCTGATAACAATATTTTGCCTACCAGGCAGAGGTCGCCCTATCGATTGGTAGGTTTTTCTGCCCATAACCACAGGCTTACCTAATGTGCATTGCTTAAACCAAGCAAAGTCAGCCGGAAGATGCCACGGCATCTGATTTTCTTTGCCGATAACGCGATCTTGCGCCATTGCAGCGATCATACTAATGACCATAAAACCTCTTGCTAAACTATCGGCTTACGTCGATAAATAAATAACCCAGGCATTGCTAATCCGATAGCTAAGCCTGCAATAATAAACATGGCACTCAGAAAGTTTTCAATCAGGAGAGCAAATAGCTCATGGGAGTACCCAAGCTGATTGATCTCAACTAAAGCCGTCATAGCATTGAATGCATACACCCCTGGCACCATTGGGATCATAGCTGCCACAGTGAACACTTTGGGGTGAGCTAAAAATCGATGCGACCACAATACGCCAATAAAACCCACCAGTGTGGCGGCAAATAAGGTAGACCATTCAATAGACAGTCCAAACTGCATCATAAGGTAGCGAGAGCCATGCCCAATAGCGCCACCCATCGCACAATATATTAAGGCATTGCGAGGAACATTAAATACCAAAGCAAACCCTACTGCTGGTATCGCAGCAAACAACATATCGTCCACTAATCCCAGTAATAACTCAGCCCAAAACGTCATAGCGTGACTCCAAATAAGCCCAACACTCCACCCACAGCAACAATACCCAAGCAAGTTGCGAGCGTGAGTAGACTCGCCATCACAAAGCGAGCAATCCCCATGTTGATATATCCTTTTAATACATCTGCAACTGAATTGATGAGCGGAAAGCCCGGCACTAGCATCAATACAGCGGATGCCATAACCAAATGTGGGTAGTTTCCAATACCAAATACCGTCGCTTGGGCTGATATTAGGGAGGTAACAAAAGCTGTCAAACCAAAGTTTAACAATGGGTTAAAATGACGATGGCCGATCTCTTGGCGTACAGTCATTCCCACAGAGGATGCGATGAATGTCATTATAAACACCCATATATCACCACCAGCCAAATGGCTAAAAGCGGCACAGGATAAACCAATCATACCGACAACGAGCCAGCGGTTGTAGCGCTCGGGAGTGATATTATTCAATCTGGCTTGAGCCATTTCAAAATTCAATATCCCTCGCTCCAACATAATACAAACTCGTTGAATATCAGTCACAACCTTCATATTAATCCCTCTATCGGGACAACGCCGAGTGGTGGTTATACAGCGCCCGTTATGTAAGGTGGTAATGACCAAAGCATTCGAGGTCAGAGAAACCTCTACTTCATCTAAACCGCACGCCAGCCCAATGCGCTGCATGATGCCACCAATTAACGCACTCTCAGCCCCATGGGCATGTAACATCTGACCTGCCTGAGCAACAAGCCGGCTTATAAGCCTTTGATCTGTATTCATTTTCACATCGTAAGTAATTGGTGTTCAAAATCGAAATACGGTTGCACTAAGAACAGAGTACCGTACATATCAAGCTGATTTAGACGTGTGTGATAGGTTCAGAGCTAGAATCAGCAAACGCTTTAAGCTTGCAAGGTCTTCAATAAGCTTTACATTAAGCCAAATGTAGCCATATATATCGGTTTCATGCCCATCAATATCTGCGATGATACTCTTAAGCTCTTGGATAATTTCCTTGCTGTTTAGCGTCTCGCCATCATCAATAAGCTCACCAGTTGTCACCATATGCGCCATATCCATCAGTTTTTTCTCTACTTGTTTCTGACACAACTTTAATTTTTTGGAATAAAGCATATTGAGATGACTTTCACGATCACTCCAATATGAGTGATTTAGTAACTCTATGGTGCACAGCATATTGCGGAGTTGATTCTGGATGGCATCAATTATCTGACCATTCAAGCGAGTCTCTTTGATTGAAGGAGTTCCAAGGGTGTTTATCTTAGCCATCTCTTTCACCAAACTCTTTTGAAAGGGTTCGAGATCAGGTTTTTCGATAACATTCGGAGAATAGGAAAGATGATAAACGGTAGAGAAATTACTTAATACGCGATGAATTCGCATACGCCAATGAATAAAGGCACGCTGTGGATAAATTAAACAAAATGCCACCGCGATAGCACAACCAATAGAGACATCAAACGCTCGCCATAGGGCAACACTAACGTCGCTATCTCCGCCACCAGCAGTGACAGATAACGTGATACAAACCAGAATACATACATAGGGACGCTTACCTTGAGAATAATAAGCGCTGATGTAGATAACTGCGCCACACCAAATAAGCGTGGCTATAAAAGAGTATTGAGATATCGCTATTGCAAGCACACCAGAACCTGCGCCAATTATCGTTCCTAACACTCGATGCCAAGCACGAGGAAGCACATTTCCTAGATAAGACATTGGAACTATGACCACAACAAGGGTGATTAAGATCCAGGTTCGTTCAGGAACGTCAAAGTAGCCTGTTAATAGCATTGTAAGCATAAAAGCGAGTGCGACACGCACGCTATGTACTACACGATAATTCGTAAATATGAAGGTATCTAGACTAGAAATTGCTTGATCAAGGCGCATTACTCTTTCCATGAGATGATGAGCAGAATAAAAAAAAGAGCCTGAACCTCGTTCAAACTCTTAAAGATAAATTATGCTTAATTGACGTCTAAATGTCCAATGTTACTCTCGAACCCAGATCACGTGTCCGTCATCTTCATCGTCGTCGTCGTCGTCAAACTCATCCCAGTCGCCGTCTTCAGTTACGACATTATTACCAGACATTGCGTCTTTATGGTAATCGTCCCACATAAAGTCAACTTTCTCATCTTCGCTGGTCTCTTCAGCTTTACGAGGTAGAGATTCCATAAAGTCAGCAAGCTTAAAGCACAGCTCTTTAGTGCCGTTGCGATTGATTGCAGAGATCTTAAAGTACTGCTCTTCCCAACCAAGGGCATCTAGGATTGCTTGGATGATCTCATCTACCTCTTCTTCAGGCATAAGATCAACCTTATTAAATACCAGCCAGCGAGGCTTATCCGCTAATTTTCCACTGTATTGTTCAAGCTCATCGATAATGGTTAAAGCATTCTGTACTGGATCACTTTGATCAACAGGCATTATATCGATCATGTGCAGTAACACACGGCAACGTTCAAGGTGTTTTAAGAAACGAATACCAAGGCCAGCACCATCAGCAGCACCTTCAATAAGACCTGGAATATCAGCAACCACAAAGCTCTTCTCTGGTACTACTGATACAACACCAAGGCTTGGGATTAAAGTAGTAAATGGATAATCAGCTACCTTTGGTTTCGCTGCAGATACGGCGCGGATAAAGGTTGATTTACCAGCATTTGGTAGGCCAAGCATACCAACATCAGCCAATAGCAATAGCTCAAGACGAAGTTCACGAACCTCACCTTTAGTACCCATGGTCTTTTGACGCGGCGCTCGGTTCACTGATGATTTGAAACGGGTATTACCTAGTCCGTGCCATCCACCTTTACCAACCATGACCTTCTTGCCGTGCTCTGCTACCTCACCCACCACTTCATTGGTATGGATATCTACAGCGCGCGTACCAACGGGTACCTTCATTACTAAGTCTTTACCACGCTTACCAGTACAGTTACCACCACTACCATTCTTACCGCGTTCTGCCGCGTAAAAACGTTGGAAACGATAATCGATAAGGGTGTTCAGGTTTTCATCAGCTTCAATGTATACATCGCCGCCATCGCCGCCATCGCCACCATCAGGGCCGCCTTTGGCTACAAATTTTTCACGCCAAAAACTTACAACGCCGTTACCGCCATCGCCAGCTTCAATCTTTACTACTGCTTCATCTACGAATTTCATTTCTCACTCCAAAGCGGTGTGAATATTCTGCCTGGATCAACTTTAGCAGATCCATACCTAATTAGGGATCTAGGGGTCTGGGCTATAAGCCCTAGACTATAAGCAATCTAGGACTCAGAGCCAAGAAACCTAGTATCCTATAAATAAAAAACCCCGCCAGTTTGGCAGGGCTTTTAAATTCAGCTTGAAACTAAGTAATTATTACTCAGAATCGATGCTAACAAATTTACGGTTCTTAGGACCTTTAACTTCAAATTTCACTTTACCTTCAGTAAGAGCGAAAAGAGTGTGGTCTTTACCGATACCAACGTTAGTGCCTGCGTGGAATTTAGTACCACGTTGACGAACGATGATGTTACCCGCTAGAACTGATTCGCCACCAAAACGTTTAACGCCTAGACGTTTACTTTCTGAATCGCGACCGTTACGAGTAGAACCGCCAGCTTTTTTGTGTGCCATTGTTAAACTCTCCTAAAACTTAAGCGTTGATGCCAGTGATTTTCACTTCAGTGAACCACTGACGGTGGCCTTGTTGTTTGCGAGAATGCTTACGACGACGGAACTTAACGATTTTAATTTTATCGCCACGACCGTGCTTAACCACTTCAGCAACAACTTTGCCGCCCTCAACAAGAGGAGCACCAACAGTGATTTCTTCACCATTAGCAATCATCAGAACTGAGTCAAACTCAACAGTTGCACCAGTTTCAACGTCCAATTTCTCTAAACGAAGGGTTTGACCTTCGCTAACACGGTGTTGTTTACCACCAGATTGGAAAACAGCGTACATATTTTACTCCGCTTTTTCCGCACAGCCTTAGCCTGTTTTGGGCAGTTCGGGTGTGCGCTAAACTAATTCATCAATAGGGCGCAGATTCTACGTGAATGCTTCACATAAGACAAGCCATATTTTAAAAAAATTGGCGAAAACATAATCGCCTCATAAAAGTGTGTGAATGATGCCTTTTACGGCTGTATTTAGCAATGATTTTTAGTATAAAATCCGATTCTAATTATCAGTTTAGCTACCTCTTGTAGCCCTTCATTTCGGAATAAAAATGGATTTTAGTGCTATCCAAGCCCTGACATCAGATGACATGGCAAAGGTCGATAAGACCATCTATGCCCAACTGAATTCAGACGTAGCCCTGATTAATCAGCTCGGCTTCTATATTATTGGCAATGGCGGTAAACGCCTTCGCCCATTGATTACCTTATTGTCTGCTCGTGCTCTTGGCTACCAAGGCGAGAAACACATCATGGCGGCAGCCTTCATTGAATTCATCCATACAGCCACCCTGCTGCATGATGACGTTGTCGATGAATCCGATATGCGTCGCGGCAAAGAAACGGCTAACGCAGCTTATGGGAACGCAGCCAGCGTATTGGTAGGAGACTATATTTACACCCGCTCTTTCCAAATGATGACCAGCTTAGGATCTTTAAGGATCTTAGAGCTCATGAGCGAAGCGGTAAATGTGATCGCAGAGGGCGAGGTTCAGCAATTAATAAATTGTAACGATCCTTCAACTACTGAAGCGAGCTACATGCAGGTTATCTACTCCAAGACCGCTCGCTTATTCGAAGCTGCCTCACAGATGGCCGCTATTCTTACCGATGCTCCGGCACATATAGAGCAAGCAATGCAGGATTATGGTCGATACCTCGGAACTGCATTTCAGCTTATTGACGATGTATTGGATTACACCGCAGACGGTAAAGAAATGGGCAAAAATGTAGGGGACGACCTTGCTGAAGGTAAACCTACTCTACCCTTGTTATACGCTATGCAAAACGGCAATGACCAACAACGTGAGATGATTCGCGACGCAATAGAACATGCCAATGGAATGGAACATCTCGACGATATTCTAAGTGCCATGCGTGAAACTGGAGCCCTAGAGTACACCACTCAGGTTGCAGAAAATGAGGCAGACAAAGCCATTGCGGCGTTATCTGTACTCGATGATAGTGAAGAAAAGCAATCGCTTATTGCCCTAGCCCACCTTGCTGTAAAGCGGAATAAATAATTTAAGTATAAAAAAACGCGTCACTTCAAGTGACGCGTTTTTTTATTAATAATATTGCTCACACCCGGTGTGCATCTGTTCTTGAGCTTCAAGACGTACAATATCTTCAGCCCACTGCTGATTATCAAGGTCTTGTAACAACACGGTTTGATAAGCTCTATCGATAACGATCACCCGACCAATACCAAGATCAGATTCTACCCACATACCTTTCTCTATATTTAAGATATCCATGGCTTGCCCCTTTATCAATAAGATAACTAGGGCTCTATGACCCTAGAATCTCTTACGTGCAAAGCCATCAATAAGATCAATATAGATATGATGTTAGCTATATTTAAAACGTCGGCCTACTTGACGAACTCTTCACCTATCTTGATATCACCAACCAAGGTTTCGAGCATGCCATCTAGTGCGCTCTTTTCAAACTCACTCAGTGGACCGTAATCTAAAATTTGCTCAACGCCATCTTTACCAAGCAGTACCGGCTGAGCAAAGAAACGAGCATGCTTTCCATTGCCTTCGACGTAAGCACATTCAACAACGTTCGACTCGCCTTGTAGAGCTTTAACCAAAGAGATACCAAAGCGGCAAGCTGCTTGCCCCATCGAAAGGGTTGCACTACCACCACCAGCTTTCGCTTCAACAACTTCGGTGCCTGCGTTCTGGATACGATCAGTTAAGGCGACAACTTCTTCGTGACTGAATTCAACACCCTCTACCTGAGATAGTAGTGGCAAAATAGTTACACCAGAGTGACCCCCAATAACAGGTACATCCATGGTTAATGGATCTTTGCCTTTCAGTTCCGCTACAAACGCCTCTGAGCGAATAAGATCTAGGGTGGTCACGCCAAATAATTTGCGTTTGTCATAAACCCCTTCTTTCTTCAATACATCAGCAGCAATAGCAACCGTTGTATTTACTGGGTTGGTAATAATGCCAATACACGCAGTTGGGCACACTTTAGCTATCTTTTCTGCTAGTGATTTGACGATACCTGCATTTATATTGAACAGATCAGAGCGATCCATTCCTGGCTTACGTGCAACACCTGCGGAGATAAGCACAACATCCGCACCTTCTAGCGCCGGCGTTGGATCTTCACCAGAAAAGCCTTTAATTGAAACATTAGTTGGAATATGACTAAGATCAGCAGCAACACCAGGAGTTACAGGGGCAATATCATATAACGCTAAATCAGTGCCTGCAGGCAGGTTGTTTTTAAGTAACAGAGCTAACGCTTGGCCTATACCGCCTGCGGCTCCAATAACAGATACTTTCATTACAATCTCCTTGGGTAAAATAGGATAATTTTTTATCTTTCCACGCTATACGATTCACTTAAAATTTACAATTAAACAACCTTGCGTTTGCGACTTTACTCACTTACTGCAATTACCCATCAAACTCTAAAACAAAATAAATATTCATTCTTCGATATCTATCACTTTCTGTTTTCGCCTGTATATTGGTATCTGTAATCTTATGTGAGACAATTATCTGCACTCCATCTTTCTGCTGGCTTCTCACGCCTAACAAGAATTAAAAAATAGGATCTCTAATGCGAAACAGCGAAAAACAAGACCAACTAATACGTGAATTTAAATCTCTTCTTAAACAAGAGCGCTTTGGCTCTCAAGGTGAAATAGTTGAAGCCTTGAAACTGCAAGGGTTTGAAAATATAAATCAATCCAAAATATCCCGTATGCTGACTAAATTTGGTGCCGTTCGTACTCGAAATGCCAAAATGGAAATGGTGTACTGCCTGCCTGCTGAGCTTGGTGTACCGACCGTTTCAAGCTCTCTTAGAGAATTAGTGCTGGATATAGATTATAACAATGCGATTGTGGTTATTCATACCGGACCTGCTGGGGCTCAACTCATTGCGCGCCTACTCGATTCTTTAGGTAAATCTGAGGGTATTTTGGGAGTTGTCGCTGGCGATGATACGATATTTATCACCCCGACTATTGATGTTACAACTAAGCAACTATTCGAATCAGTATGCGATTTATTTGAATACATTGATTAATATCTAACAATAAAAGCTCATCGTCACAGATTGTGACCTTTAGCACAAAGTTTAACATTGCCCCTGCCCCCAAATATATATGGTATGCCTTATATCATGGGGGCTACAAATCGATTCATTTTACATTTCCCTTACCTGATCGTGCATTAACATCACGTTTGTAACCTTCAGCGTCTATTTATCCACTTTTTTTTGTTATCATTCAGCTACTTTTTCGGGCTCCAAATGTTGCCAAATAGTACTAAAATGGTTGTACTTACTAGCAACAAATATAATCCGACTAGGCAAACAGTCTCCTTTTGGGTTTAGTAATGAAGCGTTAAAGAAAAAGATGTCGTTTCCAAGTAGGAAACCAATAGCACAAAGAAGGCTGTTGATATGATCATGGATATAAGGATAAAGCTATCATGGCATTGAAAAATATAATTCAGCTTGGCGTTATTGCCGCAGCTACAATGGGAGCAACAACGCTTTCTGCGCAAGAGTTTATAACTATAGGTACTGGTTCTGTGACTGGTGTTTATTACCCGACAGGCGGAGCTATCTGCAAACTGGTCAACAAAGACCGTAATGACCACAATGTACGTTGCTCTGTAGAGTCAACGGGGGGATCGATCTACAACGTAAACACCATTCGCTCTGGTGAATTAGATTTTGGTATCGTTCAGTCCGACTGGCAGTTCCACGGTTACAACGGAACGAGTAAGTTTTCAAAACAAGGTCCATACAAAAAGCTTCGTGCAATGTTCTCCCTTCATACAGAACCATTTAATATCATTGCCCGTGAAGATGCTGATATCAATAACGTCTCTGACCTAGCAGGCAAGCGTGTCAATATTGGTAACCCAGGCTCTGGTGACCGTGCAACAATGGGTGTTGTTATGGACGCTATGGGCTGGACCAATGACTCCTTTAAGCTAGCTTCTGAACTCAAAGGATCTGAGCGTTCACAAGCACTATGTGACAATAAAATTGACGCATTTATCTATATGGTTGGTCACCCAAATGGCTCAATAAAAGAAGCCACCACCTCTTGTAATGCGAAGCTAGTTCCAGCAACGGGGCCACAGATAGACAAGATCGTTGCAGATAACCCCTACTATGCATTTAGTACGGTGCCAGCTGGAATGTATCGTGGTACAGACCAAGATATAAAAAGCTTTGGTGTAGCCGCAACTATGGTAACCACATCTGATGTTTCGGATGAAGTGGCTTATACCGTAGCTAAGGCTGTATTTGAAAACTTTGCTACCTTCAAGCGCTTGCACCCTGCATTCGCTAACCTAAAGAAAGAAAACATGGTGAAAGATGGTATTTCAATCCCTCTCCACCCTGGCGCTGAAAAATACTACCGTGAGATCGGGTTGATCAAATAAGATCATAGCGGCATACGAACTAAGGGGGTCGATCCCCCTTATCTAATTCAAGCCTCCTATACTGGAGGCTGTTTCCCCGAACCTATCCTAACCCATTTTATTTATTCGGGGTTGTCAGTCATATCAATACATACATTTGGCTAGACTTGAGCACAGAGCATACTCCAACAAGCCTGTGCGACAACAAATTAGGACACACTAATGACTCAATCAACGACGCCCCCTCAAGACGTCCAAGAGATGGTTGCCCAGGCTGATACTGGCGCTAGAAATCCAAGCGGTATTCCAGGTCGCATCTTATGGACAGTACCTCTTTTATGGTCACTGTTTCAGTTATGGTATGCCTCACCACTGCCATTTATATTTAACTTTGCCATATTAAATGATACTGAAGCTCGAGCAATTCACCTTACTTTTGCTATTTTCCTTGCCTTCACTGCTTATCCAGCTAGTAAGCGTTCTGCCCGAGATAGAATCCCAGTCGTAGATTGGGTCCTAGCTCTACTTGGAAGTTTCGCTGCCGCCTATATCTATATTTTCTATACCCAATTAGCTGAACGCTCAGGAGCACCAACCTCATTTGATATCGTTGCCGCTGTTACCGGGATGCTATTGCTACTTGAAGCCACTCGACGTGCTTTAGGCCCTCCACTTATGGTGGTTGCCGCGGTATTTCTAACCTATACCTTTGCTGGGCCTTATATGCCTGATGTGATTGCACACAAAGGTGCAAGTTTAAATAAGGCTATGTCACACCTATGGCTAACTACTGAAGGTGTATTTGGGGTTGCACTGGGAGTTTCCACTTCGTTTGTATTTCTATTTGTTCTATTCGGGGCCATGTTAGAGCGAGCAGGCGCTGGGGCATACTTTATTAAAGTCGCGTTCTCATTATTGGGGCATATGCGCGGTGGCCCAGCTAAAGCCGCCGTGGTGGCGTCTGGTTTGTCAGGTTTAGTATCAGGTTCATCTATTGCTAACGTTGTAACTACTGGCACCTTTACCATCCCATTAATGAAACGTGTGGGCTTCCCCGGAACAAAAGCTGGGGCTGTGGAGGTTGCTGCATCAACTAACGGTCAGTTGACTCCTCCAATAATGGGAGCAGCGGCATTTTTGATGGTGGAGTATGTCGGCATTTCATATGTTGAGGTTATAAAAGCGGCACTACTACCTGCACTGATCTCCTACATTGCCCTTATCTATATTGTGCATCTAGAAGCCTGCAAGGCAGGCATGCAAGGTTTACCGCGTCGCCATAACCCAACACTAGTACAGAGCCTACTCTCCTTTACCGGCACCATTCTTGGGCTATGTATTCTTAGTGCTGCCGTTTACTACGGTATTGGCTGGACTAAGGGTGTGTTTGGCGCGGCAGCAACACCGATTGTTTCAATAGCACTGCTTGTTGTATATGTACTTCTGGTACGAGTCTCTTCTCGCTATCAAGCACACGCCGAAATGGATCCAGACCTAACCGTAATTCCAGACCCTGGACCGACAATAAAATCCGGACTGCATTTCCTACTACCGATTGTGGTGCTGGTGTGGTGTTTGACTGTGGAGCGTTTCTCGCCAGGCTTGTCCGCATTTTGGGCAACCGTCTTTATGATCTTTATCTTGCTGACTCAAAGGCCATTAATGAGCTTTTTCGCTAAGCAAGATACGCTACTTGCATCATTTAAAATAGGGGTTAGAGACCTGTTAGAAGCACTGGTTTCTGGTGCTCGAAATATGATAGGTATCGGGGTTGCAACCGCAGCCGCAGGTACGGTGGTTGGGGTGGTAACCCTAACCGGAATCGGGCTAGTCATGACCGATTTTGTTGAGTTTATCTCTGGGGGCAGTATCATTTTAATGCTGCTATTTACCGCTATCATTAGTCTCGTGCTCGGAATGGGATTGCCCACAACGGCCAATTACATCGTGGTATCAACCCTAATGGCGCCCGTTATAGTGACCTTAGGCGCCGCTCACGGGCTCATTATTCCATTGATTGCGGTACATCTATTTGTGTTCTATTTTGGCATCCTAGCTGACGATACGCCTCCCGTTGGTCTTGCCGCATTTGCCGCAGCCGCGATAGCCAAATCTGACCCTATCCGAACTGGTATTCAAGGCTTTACCTACGATATTCGAACCGCAATATTACCATTCATGTTCGTGTTTAACACCCAACTGCTAATGATAGGTGTTGACAGTTGGTGGCATTTATTCTTAACCGTCATCTCTGCCACAATCGCGATGCTGCTCTTCTCAGCAGCCACTCAAGGATGGTGGTTCACTCGCAATAAATGGTGGGAAACGCTAGCTCTACTTATTCTAACCTTCTCATTTTTTAGACCTGGTTTTTGGTGGGATATGATTTATCCAAACACCCTTGAGATACCCGCAACTCAGATCAGTCAAGTCGTCGAGAAGCTCCCCATTGGAACCCCAATAGAGATGCGAGTCGAAGGCTTAACCTTAGACGGTAAACAGATGAGTAAAACGGTACGCCTTCCATTTGAGGAACAAGCCAAGGGAGCGGAAGATCGCATCGCCTCTATGGGATTAATGCTATCTAAAACCGAACATAAGGTCATCGTAGATATGGTCGAGTTTGGCTCACCCGCAGAGGCTTCAGGCATTGATTTTGATTGGGAGATAAAGCACATAATCCAAAAAGCCGATCGCCCAATGAAAGAGTGGGTTTTCATCCCAGCCCTAATCTTGGTAATAATAATTGGCCTAAATCAACGTCGACGCAGTTCTAAGGCCACTATATCAGTTTAAATTGATTTCGCTCAATGCCCCATAGTTTGCTCTATGGGGCAATAGCAACTCAAGAAATCACAGGCGCCATATTAGATGTATAAACAAATTCTAGTCCCTGTTGATCTGAACGAACAAGGGTTCAGCGACAAGGCATTAAAGGCCGCGGTTTGGCATGCAAAGCAATCCAACGCACAGCTACACCTACTCAATGTGCTACCGGGCATTCATATGTCGATGGTTGCCACTTATTTTCCTCAAGATGCAGTTAAGCAGATGAAAAAGGATGTCGAGAAACAATTACGCGCCTTTGCCGATAACTTTATCGACCCTGAACTTGTTTACCATGTTCATATTGCTGAAGGTAAGCCGTACACTACCATCATCGATTATTCAGAAAAACTCGGCACTGACCTTATCGTTATGCCTAGTCATAAGCGCTCTAAAATCGATAAGGTCGTACTCGGCTCAGTCGCAAGTAAGGTTGTTGAAAACTCACATATCAATGTTTTGGTCATCAAACCTAATGGTTAATTGAAAAACGGTTACATTGACACCCTTTTCTAGACCACACGGTTATGCGAACCACCAGCGACAAAGCTTTCGATATTGTCTAATAAGATATCGACTAATCCCTGAATGGCTGAGTCGCTACCCCAAGCAACATGCGGGGTTAGCAGCAGATTAGGTAGATGTGCATTAGCAATTAATGGATTATTTTCATCGGCAGGCTCTTGAGTAAACACATCAAAACCCGCTCCAGCTATCTCGTTTGAAAGCAAGGCATCAACTAAGCTAGCCTCTTCAACCAGCCCACCTCGGCCACTATTAATTAACACTGAGGTTGGCTTCATCAAGCTAAGTTCATGCTCAGAAATCAGGTTCTGTGTTTGCTCATTGAGGGGACAATGCAAGGTTACTGCATCGGCCATCTTCAACGCTTGCTCAAATTCAACATATCCAGCACGCGCCTCAGACGCACCTTTTCGCTCAGCGTAAATCACTTGCATTCCTAGAGCCTTGGCTAACTCTCCAACTGCACCACCTAAACTACCCGAACCGACCACAGCCAGTATAGAACCAGCAATATCGGCAATTGGATGGGTAAAGAAACAAAACTGCCCTTTGTGTTGCCAAACACCATTTTGAATATCTTGATGATATGCAAATAGATTGCGCTTCAAAGCAAACAGCATCCCGATGACATGTTCAGGTACCGATTGGGTCGCGTAACCCTGTACATTGCAAACCGCAACACCTTGTTGCTGACAGTAGTTGAGATCTACATTGTTGGTTCCAGTAGCAGAGACCGCTATTAACTTAATACTCGGATGGTTTCTCAGTGTTGAAGCATCTAGAACCACCTTATTGGTGATCACAATATCAGCACCGTCTAGGCGCTCTGTGAGCTGTTCCTGAGAAGTGGTAGGGAAACTTGCCCACTGATGCTCAAACGAGAGCGGGCGAAACTGGATATGCTCAGGAATAGTATCCTGATCGAGAAATACAACCTTGTACATGAGTGCCCTTAATTAAAAATAAAAATCAGCAGTACCAACCTTACTTAAAATTTGCGCTTCACGCCGTTATTTTTAGTAAGGAATGGCCTGTTCAAGGCCATTTCTTTAATTTTTAGGC
This sequence comes from Vibrio gallicus, assembly GCF_024346875.1. Classification (NCBI taxonomy): domain Bacteria; kingdom Pseudomonadati; phylum Pseudomonadota; class Gammaproteobacteria; order Vibrionales; family Vibrionaceae; genus Vibrio; species Vibrio gallicus. The sequence goes on along the minus strand of NZ_AP024871.1, from coordinate 243,304 downwards.
AAGGTCTTATAATCAGGTAACTCTGAAGGTGATGAATAGATATCTAATACCATAGGCTCAGCATCAGTAAAGAAATCACAAGCAACAAACATACTCACCAATTGGTTATCCTTGGGATGGTAAAAACTCAGCTCTGTCGAATGCAGTTGAAGTCGCTCCGAGTAGTCTTGCGCCTGCGGATGTGCATAGAACTCATCACCAACAATTGGGTGGTTAATTTCGCTCATATGCACGCGAAGTTGATGCGAACGTCCGGTAATAGGTAGCAAGCGAACAATACAGGTTTGAGCCTCTTGTTCTACCCTTTGGTAGTCAGTCTGAGACGGTTTACCATCTTGATTACACACCTTCTGTCTTGGTCTGTTTGGCCAATCACAAATCAGAGGCAGATCAATTAACCCCTCTTTTTCCTCTAACGTTCCCCATACCCGGGCATAATAGACCTTATGGGTTAAGCGGTATTGAAATTGCTTTTTAAGGTGTCGCTCCGCATCCTTAGTTAACGCAAATAACATCAAACCTGAGGTTGCCATATCCAGCCGATGCACCACTTGAATATCCGGGTACTCCTCAACCAAGCGGCTCCATAAGCTGTCATAATGCTTCTCTTCACGCCCAGGAACCGACAGTAAACCTGCCGGTTTATTAGCAACCAATATATGCTCATCTTGATAGGTGATATCAATCCAAGGGTCTATTGGCGGTCGGTATTCCATCATCACTGCGCTATGGCTCCATTAATTGTGAGAAACAACGATCACACGCAAAGAATCCAATTGGATTTGAGCATTGGCAATATATTTATCCAGCTGTTGAATTTGGTTCTCAATCGCCTCAACCTCTTCATCACGAATGTTTGGATTCACAGCCTTCAGCGCTAATAAACGCTCTAACTCAGCATTCAAGTTAGCACGCATCTCGCTCTGCGCCAGCTGTTTCACTTGCTCGTGTTCGGCTCCAATCTTCTCATCACCCGCCTTGATCAACGCCTGAATCTGCCCTTGTACCGAGCCGACTAACTTACTCGCCATATGTCGATTAATTGGGCTAAGTTGACGGTTAAAACTGTCAAATTCAACTTGCTGAGAAAGGTCATTGCCCTTACCGTCCAACATAATTCGAATTGGAGTCTGCGGCAGATAACGGCCAATACCACTACTTTTGGGAGCCTGTGCATCAACAAGATAGATAAGCTCTAACAGCATGGTTCCGACAGGTAATGCCTTGTTTTTAAGCAGTGAAACCGCAGAGGCACCAACGCCTTCAGTCAGTAGCAGATCGATGCCTCCTTGAATCATAGGGTGCTCCCAAGACATGAAGTGCATATCTTCACGAGAAAGGGCGGTATCGCGATCAAAGGTAATCGTCGCACCATCATATGGAAGACCCGGATAACTAGGCACTAGCATGTGTTCTGAAGGAGAGACCACCAATGCATTCTCGCCCTTATCGTCTTGATTAAGTCCAATACAGTCAAACAGACTCAATGCAAAGCTCACAAACTGAGTCTCTCCATCTTTAGCCGAAATTTGCTCAACCAATTGATGTGCACGCTCACCGCCGTTTGAGTGCATCTCTAGCAATCGGTCACGACCGTGCTCAAGTTGTTGTTTCAGTTCCTGATTTATTTGGGCTGATTGAGCAATAATATTATCTAATTCCGCTGAATCTCCCGTTGCCACCATTTCACTAAGTTCAAAGGCGAACTTCTCATATACGGTGCGCCCTGTTGGGCAGGTTTCGGCAAAAGCATTCAGGCCTTCATGATACCAATGGGCAAGCACACCTTGAGAGCTTCCCTCAAGGTAAGGCACAAATATATCGATATCAGAGCTTTGACCAATACGGTCTAGACGCCCAATACGCTGTTCAAGCAGATCAGGATTAAATGGAAGGTCAAACATCACTAATTGATTCGCAAACTGGAAGTTGCGCCCTTCAGAGCCAATCTCTGAACAGATCAATACCTGAGCACCACCTTCTTCTTGTGCGAAGTAAGCCGCGGCCTTATCACGCTCTATGATTGACATTCCTTCATGGAATACCGTGGCACGAATGCCTTCACGCTCACGCAATGCTTGCTCAAGCTGCAATGCAGTTTCCGCTCGTGATGCTATGACCAAGATCTTATCAGCACGCTTCTCTTTCACTTTATCGATAAGCCAATCAACACGGCTATCAAACTGCCACCAGTTACCTGTATCACCAAGCTCTTGGAATATTTCTTCAGGATAAAGCATGATTGTGGCCTGTTTTTCTATAGGCAAATCACGGTTAAACATCTTAGAAACCTTCACTGCACGAGTATATTGCTCAGGCATAGGCATAGGTAAAAGGTGTACACGACGCTCAGGAAAGCCTTGAACCGCTGCGCGAGTATTACGGAACAACACGCGCCCAGTGCCATGTCTATCCATAAGGTTGTCGATCAGCTCATGTCGGGCTAATAGTTGCTGTTCTTGGTGAGCACTATCGGCAACCGCACGCAGCAGCGGTTCAATATCTTGCTCTGCAAGCAACTCTCCAATCTGGTTCTTAGCTTCATTAGACAGAGCGCCGCCAGATAATAGTTGTCCAACCGCATCAGCAACCGGTTGATAATTCGCTTCTTCTTCTACAAATGCTGAGTAGTCATAAAAACGATCAGGGTCCAATAGGCGCAGGCGTGCAAAATGGCTTTCACGTCCTAATTGCTCTGGAGTCGCGGTTAATAGCAATACAGCAGAAATACTGTTCGCCAGTGACTCAACCGCAAGGTATTCCGCACTTGGTGCATCAAGGCTCCATTCAAGGTGATGGGCCTCATCGACGACCAATAAATCCCAATGTGCATCTAATACCTGCTGATGACGCTTAGGGCTGTTTTTTAAGAAATCTAAAGAACACAAAACAAATTGCTGAGTCTCAAATGGATTGTGAGCATCGGCATAAGCCTCGATACAGCGCTCTTCATCAAAGACAGAAAAATGCAGGTTAAAGCGGCGCATCATTTCTACTAGCCATTGGTGCTGTAGGGTCTCTGGAACAACAATCAGAATACGTTCAGCTCTACCAGCTAATACTTGCTGATGAATGATCATGCCGGCTTCGATGGTCTTACCTAAACCAACCTCATCGGCCAGTAGCACGCGCGGTGCATATCGTTTACCAACTTCATGTGCGATAAACAGCTGATGCGGAATGAGTCCAGCACGCATGCCGTGCAATCCTCGCAGTGGACTTTTATGTTGCTGATATTGATTTTGAAGCGCTTGGTAACGAAGTACAAAGTTGTCCATACGGTCAATCTGACCAGCAAATAGCTTATCTTGAGGCTTATTAAAGCGGATCTGGTGGCTTAAGAATATTTCTCGCAGCTCAACATTTTGCTCTTGGGTATCAAGTCGAGTACCAACGTAGGTTAATACGCCATTGTCATCCAATACTTGTTCAACCTGTAGTGACCAATCTTGATGAGATTCAACCTGATCACCGACAGAGAAAATAACTCGAGTAATAGGCGCGTCACTAATGGCGTACACCCTCTCTTCTTCAGATGCAGCAAACATTAACGCTACCGTTCGGGCATCAATAGCCACCACTGTACCTAAGCCCAAATCACTTTCTGTGTCACTAATCCAACGTTGACCTATCGCAAATGCCATCCAGCTCAATCTCCTCAATAAAATTGATGGTTAATAGACTCTAATAGTAGAAGAAAAACGCAAGATATATGTGCTATTTACTTCTAACAATTACAACTACACCGCTTACAAAAAAGGGCGTAATCATATTGCATCCAATGAAGTCGGTCACGTAAAACCTTAATTTTACAGAGTAAAAATCAAGCACTCGAATAACTAGATAGTTAAATAAACCCAATAGCCATCGACAAATTTGAGGTACTCGCCGTAAATATTAGGCGTCTCGCTGGTCATAACCCCAAGGTTGAATTAGGGCCTGTTCAATACCTAGATGATCTAATATGCGGGCCACCATAAAGTCTATAAGATCTTGTATTGATTGTGGTTGATGATAAAAGCCTGGCGCTGCAGGCATGATTGTTACCCCCATCTTAGAAAGCTTGAGCATGTTCTCAAGATGCAAGGTAGAGAATGGGGTCTCACGTACCATAAGGATAAGCTGGCCACGCTCTTTGATAACCACATCAGCAGCTCGCTCAATAAGGTTATCTGACATACCATGTGCAATAGAGGCTAAACTGCCTGCAGAACACGGGCATACCACCATTTGTCTCGGCGCTGCTGAGCCTGAGGCAACGGGAGAAAACCAATCTTCTTTACCGCATACCACAATGGCCTCATCACCACAGCCTAAATAACCCACTAACGCCTGCTTCATTGACTCTGGACCACTAGGTAGCTTTAGGTTGTGTTCAGTAGCAAGCACCACCCTTGCCGCAGAAGAAATCAGTACAAATACCTGATAGTTGGCTTGAATCAATCTCTTAAGAAGCGTCAATCCATAAGGGGCACCTGAAGCCCCTGTCATCGCCAGCGTTATCTGTTTATTATGCTTCTTCATATCGGCTATCCATTCTGGTGCTTGGCTTCTAATGCACTCAATAGTTTGGTATGAATGCCTTCAAAACCGCCATTACTCATAATTAATATATGATCACCAGCTTGGCTCTCCTTCACTAAAGATTCGACCAACTGCGATACGGAATCAGAAACAAAGCTAGGTTGAGAACACTGCTGTGCAACCTCAGAAACGGACCATTCAATATTATCAGGCTGGTACATATAAACTCGGTCAGCCAGATTAAGAGAGTTGGCTAACGTATCCTTGTGCACTCCCATCTTCATGGTGCTAGATCGTGGCTCTATTACAGCTAAAATACGTTGTTGACCAACCTTATTGCGTAGCCCTTCAAGGGTGAGATTAATCGCTGTTGGATGATGAGCAAAATCGTCGTATATCACGATACCATTGACCTCACCTTTCAACTCTAAACGCCTTTTAGTATTGATAAACTTGCCCAAAGCCTCACACGCTAATTCGGGTGCAACCCCTACATGCCTAGCGGCGGCGATAGCCATTAATGCATTATTGACATTATGCTCACCAACTAGATTCCAATCCACTTCGCCTACCACGCGGCCTTCATACAACACGTCAAAATGACTACCGTCGATATGCCTTTTAGTTACCTGCCACTGTTGGTGAGAGAACTCAGTCTCACTCCAACAGCCACGTTGTAATACATCCGCTAACGCAACATCATCGGCAGGCGCTAGAATACGACCATTGCCCGGAACCGTGCGCACTAGGTGGTGGAACTGGCGCTTTATAGCTTCAAGATCATCAAAGATATCAGCATGGTCAAACTCTAGATTATTCATAATTAAGGTGCGTGGATGATAGTGCACAAACTTAGAGCGTTTATCAAAGAAGGCACTATCGTACTCATCAGCTTCTACCACAAAAAACATGCTCTGCCCTAAGCGAGCCGATTGTCCAAAGTTACCCAATACTCCACCGACTAAAAAACCGGGATTGTAACCACAATCTTCCAATATCCACGCTAACATGCTTGAGGTTGTGGTTTTACCATGGGTTCCAGAAACCGCTAACACCCAGCGATCATGCAATAAAAACTCTTGTAACCATTGCGGGCCAGAGGTGTATTTAAGGTTGCGGTCCAGTACATATTCAACACAAGGATTGCCACGACTCATCGCATTACCAATCACAACCAAATCAGGAGCAGGGTCAAGCTGAGAAGGGTCATAGCCTTGAATTATATCTATCCCTTCTGATTCTAAAAGAGTGCTCATCGGAGGATAAACATTGGCATCACTGCCTGTCACCTTATGTCCCATTTGCTTAGCTAAAACCGCCGCGCCTCCCATGAAGGTACCGCAGATGCCTAAGATGTGAATATGCATAGTCGTTCCATTTGCTTAATCGGCATTTATCTTATGTAAGTTATTGTGCGCGTATCAGAAATGAACCTCAAGATAGTTTGCAAACTGTTGACCGGTGAATAACAAAAATAACCGCAAGCTACTTATGCCTCTCTTGTTTAATCAAATTTTCCTGTAATATTTAAAATAATGTGACACTGATCAGTTAGTTTTCACCTCGTAATATGTTTTATGGTGTAAATTCGGAGAGGATTAATAACCCTAATTTTTGTCATAGAACTAGAACGGAACCTCCCCCATGTCCAATCTGAGAACTCTTGGCGAATTCATCATTGAAAAACAGTATGACTTTCCTCATGCCAGTGGTGAGCTTTCGTCTCTTTTGTCGTCGATTAACCTAGCGGCAAAAATTGTACATCGCGAGATCAATAAAGCAGGTCTTGTTGATATTACTGGCGCAGCCGGTGAAGAAAACATTCAAGGTGAAGCGCAACAAAAACTTGATGTATTAGCGAACGATACATTCAAAGCAGCTTTGCAAAACCGCGACCAAGTGTGCGGCATCGCTAGTGAAGAAGAAGACGAAGCCGTTGCTTTCGATGGTGAATTAAACCAACGTGCAAAATATGTCGTTCTAATCGACCCACTCGATGGTTCTAGCAACATTGATGTTAACGTTTCTGTTGGTACTATTTTCTCTATCTACCGTCGTCTATCACCTATGGGTCAACCAGCTGAAAACCGTGATTTCTTACAGCCAGGTACAGAGCAAGTTGCATCTGGGTATGTGATCTATGGTTCATCAACCATGCTGGTATATTCAACAGGTAAGGGCGTACACGGCTTTACTTATGACCCATCAATCGGTTCATTCTGCCTATCCCATGAAGATATGAGATTCCCGAAACAGGGATATATCTATTCAATAAATGAAGGTAACTATATTAAGTTCCCTAAAGGCGTGAAGAAGTATATTAAATACTGTCAGGAAGAAGACGAAGCAGGTAAGCGTCCTTACACCTCTCGTTATATCGGTTCACTCGTATCAGACTTCCACCGCAACCTACTACTTGGTGGTATTTTCTTATACCCAAGCACACGCTCTTACCCAAGTGGTAAACTGCGTCTGCTGTATGAGTGCAACCCAATTGCTTTCCTTACAGAGCAAGCTGGCGGCTCAGCAACAGACGGTGAGCGCCGTATACTAGAGATTAAACCTGAAGAACTGCACCAACGTGTACCTTTCTTCGTAGGTTCAACCGACATGATTGATACACTACACGGTTTCCTAGAACAGCATCCGGGCGAATACTAAACTTAAATGGGCGTCGTCAGACGCCCATTTTTATTTCTGCTCCACCCAAATAATGGCATCGCTATCAAATCCAACTTCCTTAATCTTACGTAGGAAGCGCTGCTTTAATGCCTCGTCAACCTGTGGGGTACGAGATAGTAGCCATAGATAGTCATGATTTGGCCCCGCAACAAATGCATATTGATAATCATCTTTATCCAGCTCAAATATCACATAGGCGCCATAGAAGGGACCAAAAAAGGATACTTTAAGGTGGCCTGATTCTTCAGAGTTAACAAAGTAGGCTTTGCCCTCTGCGGTTCTCCATTGCTGGCTTTGAGTATCAAAGCCGCGGTTGATAACCCTAACCCCATTGTCATCTCGCAATGAATATTGGGCTGTAACCCGATTCATACCTCGCTCAAAGGAGTGATCCAAGCGAGCGATCTCATACCATTTACCTAAGTAGCGCGACAGTTGAAAACCCTGCACAGGCTCTACCTTATCAGGTACGCCAACGCAGCCACTTAGCATCAACGCCAATAAAACCATCCATAGTTTCATCTTGTATCCTTACTGATTAATCATAGATAAATGCAAATTAGTTACGCAAATTCCAGTCTCCAGACTCAATTGCCTTGCCATTTTCAGAGCCCTGATACAGATATATCCAAGCCTCACCAAACGGAGTTTCTAATACCTCACGCCGGTATTCAGTTGGAACATCCTCCAGTATATCTAGTTGCTCTAGTACCTTTTCATCGATACGATAAATTTCACCCGTGATTGCGCTGTATCCTTCAACAAGTCCTGGATAGGCACCTAAATCGAACAATGCATATTCTGGCTTGGTCTCAAACATACCAAGTAACTCACTAGCCTCAAGTAGATGATGATTACTCTCGCCCTGACGTAATGTTCCGTATACAAAAACCAAATATTGCATCTTCCTTGCTCCAATAGCGGTTAATTGAATTCAAATTGATAAAGTAAATCAACGGCATTATCAGCCCCTGACATTACCTCTAAATATAGCTCCTTCATAATGCGGTAGCGGAAAGTAAATTCACCGATCGGCTCAAAAATACCAACACCATATTTTACCTGTAACCCAGGAAGTATATATCCACTCACCGTAACCTGTGAGTCATCACCACTACCGGCCGTATCCAGTTGCAGGTCGCTCACTCCAAACGCTTCGCCTATCTCTCCAACTAAGCGGCCACTTTGCGCTAAACTTAGCCCAATTAGTGCCGTTGTCATGGTGTTACCACCTGAACTGCTATCGAGATCTCGTCCTCGTAAAATATAAGACAAAGCATTAGCCTGCGGCATCGAAGGTTCAGAAAAGACCTGAACACTCGGTTCATCGGCAGGCCCTGTGACCCTAATACCAGCAATAACATCGTCTTCAGTATTCTCTGGGTTTCGAATTGCTTTAATTGATAAGAATGGCTGATCAGCCGGGCCATTAAATTGAACCTTTCCTTCATCAATCAGCAGGTCTTGTCCGAAAGAACGATATGAGCCATCAACAATACTCACCTCACCTAAAATAAAGGGAGCATTATTTTTTTGCGAGACGTTAAGTTCCCCAACTAGGCTACCTTTAAGGCCAAATGCACTCAGTCTAAAGTCATTTCCAATAATCACTTTGATATTCGAATGTATCTTAAATGGAAACTCTTTGGTCTGTTCAATTGGTTTGAGGTCCTTGTCGACGACAATCTCATCTGAAGATACTGAAATAGCCGATGGAGGAAGCTCTTTGACCTCAATCCGAGCCCATGGCAGCCGCACCTCACCACTGACATCAATTAGGCCCGGAGTAATCGCCACCGAAATATTTGGCGAGACCTTGGCTTTGACCTCTGGTGGAAGTTCCACCAGCAACTCTTGCGCAGCAAGATTGAGGTGCGCATGCCAATCCTCAAGTGAGGTCCAGTCAGCATCGCCTTTCAGATTTAGCTTACCCTCTTGGGTTTCAATATTTGACTGTAATTGAGCCTGATAACCAGAGAAACGCATTGTGAGATCCCCTGATTGAATATCGACAGGCGTTGCATCCCCTTTAGCTACTAGGTCTTTAACCTTGAAATCACCCACGATCTTAGGCTGCAGAGCTGGCCCTGTAATATGTAAATCAGAGTTAATCTCAGCCCCAACCTCACTAAACTCTCCAAACAGAGGCTGTAGCATCTGCAAGGTCAGTTTTTGCAGTTGAATACGAGCATCGAGCTGCTTATTTTGTTTTGAAACATTAGCAATGCTGGCCTCACCTTTTAGGTCACCATTGTCCTTTAAGTCAATTAACCATTTAGCCGAAAGGTTGTCCTTCATTAAGCTGGCGCTTAGTGCAATGTCATTCCAAGCGACGACTAAAGGTCTATCAAGTTTCTGAGTCACACTGCCCGTTGGCATTTCAACCTGCAGTTCAAGTTCAGGTAATGCGGTTGGCGACCACTTAGCTCTCGCAGTAGCATTTAGCTTACCTTTAAGTAAGGTTTCAGGAGGAAGCAGTGGTTGAATTTGAGAGAAGTCAAACTGGCTAATACTGGCAAACACCTCACCAGATTGCCCCGCTATAACATCCTTATCTAAACAAATTTTTGATTGCGATTGTAGCCAACAATGCGCCTCCACAAAGGCTTGTTGCTTATCAACGTCATAAGCGAGATTAGGGGCATGGTCTAGACGCCATGTACCTTGCAGCGTTGTAAATTGGGCGGAGTTTAATCGACCGTCCCATACCAGCCCTGGGGTTTCCTTCGCTCCCCCTTCAACGCTAAGTGCTCCCTTAACCATCTCAGAATCGATACTGAAATCAAATCTATGTTGCTGCTGTGAACCATTGAAATTGAATTCGCTGCTTGTAACCTTTTGTCCCTGATAATCCAACTGATTCACCCCTAAAGAGATTCGACCTTTAGGGGTTGGTAGCGGAATCACATCTCCCTTAACCGAGACACTATCTACTGTAAGTTGCTCTAACCATTTGATCTTTTTCGCAACAATATCGGTGATCACCTCGGGGGTATTTTGTGCTCCTCGAAGCTTCAAGCTACCAATAATTGCACCGTTAACATCTGGTACCGTATGCCCTAGCTTAGGCACATCAATCTTGGCATCGAGATCCCATTGTTTATCTAATCCCCCAGAGAGTCGAATGCGGTTCTGACCATGGGCCACGACCAACCCAGGGGTTTTTAGCTGATATTCACCGCTACCTTGAGGGTCTTTAGCTTCAAGTGCTCCGTTAATATTCAAGGGATACTGCCGAAAAATGCCATCGATATCTAACTTGGGCACCTTAACTTCCCAACCTCCCGCTTGAGTCAATCGACCAGAGGTTTGCAACTGCCCACTAATATTTCCCTCAGCCTGAGGCCAATATGTGCCCGGTTGAATCTGCTCAAGGTTCAGGTCTGCTTTCCAAAAAACCAAGTTATCCCAATTAGCTAAAACCTTGCCTTTGACCTCTCCCCCAAGGGTTTTGACATCAATATCACGCAAGTCCAACTGCACCATACTACCGTGGCCATCAACATTAAGGTCAACGTCAGGTATCTGGGTACCTTGTGCCGCGGCATCTAACTGCAACGAATAAGCTTTTAGGTTTCCTTTCGCCATCAGTGATGCGATCTGCACCTTATACTCAGCCTTACCCTTTAAAGGCCATTGTAGTTTGGCTTTAGATAACGCGATATCGAAAGGAAGTTTAGGGTCGAGAGGTTTCAGTTTAGCCTTAATATCCGCATGAATAAGATCCCTTAGGCTCGCATTAAGAGCAAGGTCTGCGATACTGCCCTCGGCATCTAAACTAAGAGACTGGCCTGCAGCTTGGGTTTGCTTAACCTTAGCATTGGCTTTGAGTTGCAACGGATAATCCCCCACCAGCTGACTATTACCTTTCAGGTTCGCATCAAGTTGCGGCATCGACAGATCAAAGTTCTGTATATCGACATTATTGCCTTTAGCAAAGCCAACTAGGTTTACTTTATCTAACTGCACATCAGGGTTGGTTAACTTAAAATCGGTGACCGTTATACCTTGGATATCAATACTGAGTGGAATCCATACCTCAGGTAGAACAATCGGGGCTTCCGTCTCTGCTGTAGATGGCGCAGGCTTGGTTTCAACCGAGGTCGACTCTGGAGTAGGCGCTAGCGTAACGCGCCCTCCATCAAAGGAAGTTGGGGTTAGCGTCAGGTTATCAAAGCGCATCTGAGCGCCGGTTTTAAACTCTCGCCATGTGACCTTATTACCTAAAATACTAAGGTCGACCTTATTCAAATACAGGTCATTAATCTTTACTCCGATCCCAAACGGGATCGACACCGAACGCAGTGGTTCACTGGCTTCATCTTCGGTTGTATCTTCCGAAGGAGGAAGCTTAGTAAGTGCTAACTTAGCCCCTTCGACACCCAGGGTATCTACACACAACTGGGCTTGTGGTAAGCAGCGCAACTGAAGGTCTAACTCCAACTTATCAGCATGAAAATCAACGAACAGCTGCGGATTTTTATAGTCAATATTGTATAAGCGAAAGTCGGTGAGTAAGGCTCCATCAACCTCATCCACACTCAGTTCAGAAACAAACTGCTCCGCTGTCCAAACAATACTTTTCAAGCCTGAATTGGTAAAAAGTAAGAAATACAGCAACGCCAGAATAAAGAGAATAAGCGCCAACACACCAAGGGATAGATGGGTAAGCGTCCATAAAATACGCTTCCAAAGGGGGCGCTTTTTGTGTTGTTTCTTTTGTGGCTGCTTGGGTGGTGTTTGTGTCATTACAATTCAGGCCCCAATCCAAAGTGAATCTGGTACTGATCTTGCCCTTCCTCTGCGTCTAGAGCAAAACCTAGATCAAGGCGCACCGGTCCAACTGGTGATGCCCAACGCACCCCAAACCCTGTACCCGTTTTCCATTGTGGGGTTTCATTCCATGCATCACCATAATCCACAAAGGTGGCCAGCCACCAATTGCCATAAACTCGATACTGATACTCTAAGCTACTCGTCACCATATACTTCGCACCAGTTAGCTTACCTTTGCTGTCCTTAGGTGAAATAGACTCATATTTATAGCCACGTAAATTGTTATCTCCCCCAGCAAAAAAGCGCAGTGATGGCGGAAGGTTGAATACTGACTCTGTAAAGTTTGCACTGCCATTTACTCGAAATAGTCCACGGTGATTACGACCTAAGCTTCGAATCCAAGCGCTATGCCCTTGTACACGAAGTACTCGCGCCTGCGAAAGAAGTGCTTCATCACCATATTCTAATGTAATAGATTGCTTATCTCCCCACATCGGCATAGCACCGCCTCGTGAGCGCGTCTTAGAATAAGAAATACCGGGCAGCAGCATAGTAAATCGATCATCTTGTATACCTTGTTTGAAGTCTTCATTGAGTAAACGAATAAAGACAGTGCGATGCCAGCCGCTATCGAGCTCCCAATGGCGCTCTAGACCTAGGCTAGATTCAAAGCTTATCGTATCGTTGTTATCTAAATACTTCATCCCATACTGGATTCGATAAAACTCTTTAAGCACATCTTCAAGGGGAATTTTATAGCCCACAACGACCTGTTGTTCGGGTTTAGATAATTCAAAGCTACTGTCAAAGCTATGCCCTTGAGCATTCAACCATGGGCGCTTCCAAGCGAGCTTACCTCTCACCCCAACATCGGTAGAGACCCCAATACCGGTTTCGATTTGATGCTTAGATTGAGGGGCTAACTGGATGGTCATTGGCAATTCATGATTACCTTGGCCGACCTGACTTAAGTCTGGTTCGACATATACCGTTGAGAACCAATCAGTACTCGAAAGGTTTTGATTCAACTGACCAACGTCACTGGCAAGATAAGGGTCTCCTTGCTCAAACGGAATAACAGATCGCACCCTATCTTCTTCAATTTGAGAGCCAGAAATCTTGATTGGCCCAAAGTGATAGCGAAAACCACTGCTATAGTGCAGACGCACAAAGGCTTGATTAAGGTCTGGTGCTACCTCTAGGCGAGCCATAGAAAAGTCACCCTCAAAGTAGCCATGTTTTAGGGCTAAGTTTCTAATATCAGATTTTAATGCGTCGTATTGACCATGATTAAGGCGAGCACCTACCTTTAATGGGCTCTTATCCAATAACGCTTTGAAGGCAGGATCATCTTTAGCCTCACCTGTCACTTCGATGTCTAACTCTTTTATAGTAATAGGTTCACCGAGCTCGACCGTAACATTGAGCTCTTGTTCTTCCTTATCTACAGTGAAAGAAAGTATGGGGTGGTAATAGCCCATAGCACGAAGCGCTTGGGTAATATCATCTTCTATCTGGGACTGAAAGCGTAGCGAGGTTGAATAGTCTTCTTCAGGAATTGCCGATAGGTACACGTCTACGTTGTCTTGGACTTCTCCAGACAATCCTTCAATATTTAGAGTGGCCTCTGCGAGACACCAATGACTAACACACAAACAAGCCAGTGCTAGACAATTCCTTATAAGACGCTTAACCATTGATGAGGGGTTACATTACTTCCTGTAGTAAGACACTGATGCCAAAATATATCCAAATCAGCAAACCCATAGTATAAAGGATTAAATAGAGAAAAAAATTCCGAATATTCAATCTTTTGCAAGGAGACGCTATGTTTGACAAGCAAACCATGATTTCAAAAAAAGACGCGCTTGTAGGGCGTGATGCTCCCATCCTGACTAAGGGGACACATTTCGTCAACCATACAGATTTGACCGCACCTCCAGCAAATGGTTGCCAGCAAATTTTATTAGGTCTCGGCTGCTTCTGGGGAGCTGAGCGATTATTCTGGAATACCCCAGGGGTTGCATCTACATCCGTTGGTTACAGTGGAGGCTATACCCAGAACCCAACCTATGAAGAAGTGTGTTCGGGACAAACTGGGCATACCGAAGTGGTTAGAGTGATATTTGATCCCGAGCAGATATCGTTAAAACAGATTTTAACTCTATTTTGGGAAAAGCATGACCCGACTCAAGGCATGCAACAAGGTAATGATAAAGGGACACAGTATCGCTCTGCTATTTATACATTTGATCAACAGCAGCATACAGTAGCGGTAGCATCTAAAGCAGATTATCAAGCATTACTTGCTCCGTCAGTTACAGACAGCATCACCACTGAAATTGCTGCAGCTACAACCTACTTTCTAGCAGAAGAGTATCACCAACAATATCTCGCTAAGAACCCAAATGGTTATTGTGGCTTAGGCGGGACAGGGATATGCTTCCCGCCAGACGAAAACCTATAAACAACATATACTAACGTTTAAATCATCTCGATACATAACAACGGAATAAAACATGAAGCTAAAACACCTTATTGCAGCTGTTGGCGTAACCCTTTCTTTTTCTTCTTGGGCTGTAAACTTTACCGCTGGTGACAAAGCCCCTGAAGTAAAAGTAGAAACATATGGCGAAATTTTAGTGAAGCAAGATGATATCGCCTATCAAAACTGGGACTCTGCGACTATGGCGGGTAAGACTCGAGTTATTCAAGCGATTGCTGGACGCTCTGCTGCAAAAGCCCTAAATCAACCAATGATAAAGGCCATCATAGCCGCCCAACTGCCTGATGAACAATATCAAACCACAACCATCATCAACCAGAGTGATTCGATCTGGGGTACAGGTTCATTTGTAAAATCCAGCGCTGAAGACAGCAAGCGTGAATTTCAACGCTCTTCTATTGTGCTTGATAAAGATGGTGCGGTAGCCAAGGCATGGCAACTCCAACCGAAATCATCCATGATTGCTGTGCAGAGTAAAGATGGGCATATCTTGTGGGCTAAAGATGGTGAGCTAACCCAACCCGAAATAGACAAAGTCATCTCTCTGATAAAGAGCGATTTACAGTAAGCAAGTTTTAGAAAGTCATTATGATACAATGTATCATTAGATGCTGTTTTACAATTCTCAAAACAGATATAGAAACTCTATTACTGACTCCACATAAAGGATTACACACCATGATAAAAGCCACACGCCCACTCCTATCAATGAGCGCTATCGCAATTGCCATTACGTCTTTGTCTGTCCATGCGCAAGAGCACTTCCGTCAGCATGAAGCTCATGTACATGGTCACGTTGCATTTAATATTGCTCAAGATGGCAAAGACCTGTTAGTTGAGATCCACGCACCTGGTGCGGATGTTGTTGGCTTTGAACATGCTCCAAGTAATGCCGAACAAAAACAAACCCTTAAATCAGCACTGTCTACATTAAACAGTGCAGATACTATTCTAACATTGAGCTCTGATGCGAATTGTAAACTGGCTTCCGCAGAAGTGACGCATACTCTAGGTCAACATCACGATGAGCATGAAGAACATGACCATGAAGGGCATGACCACGATCATGAAGGTCACGACCACGGCCATCATGATGACCATGACCATGACCATGACAAGCATGATCACGAGGGTCACGAGCATCATGAAGGTGGTCACGGGGAGTTTACTATCGCTTATCAATACCAATGTGGTGATATGTCAAACCTAAAGCAGATAGATACGGCTTGGTTTGAACACTTCTCTAACACTAAAGAGATCAATGCTAACGTCCTTACCGACAATGCCCAAAAAGCACTAACCCTTGCCAAGGGTGAAAATGTAATTAAGCTATAAGCTTATACACCGAGCACTTAGGTGCTCGGTCTTAACCCACTATTTTTATCTAGGATTTATTGTGTCTCAACCTGAAACCGTCATTGAATTGAACAATGTACGCTTTACTTGGCCAGACGCTGAAAAAGCGACACTGGATATCCCCTCGCTCACAGTTAAACGCGGTCAGCATATCTTTATCAAGGGCCCAAGTGGTTGTGGTAAATCAACCCTACTCAGCCTACTTACAGGGATCAGTAGCTGCGAAAGTGGGACACTAAAGGTATTAGACACCGAGCTTTCAAGCCTAAGTCAAACTCAAAGAGATCGCTTCCGAGCTGACAACATTGGCTATATATTTCAACAGTTTAATCTTCTTCCTTATCTATCTGTAATCGATAACGTGATACTACCCTGTCATTTTTCTAAGCGTCGCAAGCAGGGAGCAGATTCAGACCTAAAACAGCAAGCAAGGCAACTGCTCAGTCGACTGCACCTTGCTGAAGAGCTACTGGATAAACCTGTCGTAGAGCTGAGTATTGGTCAGCAACAACGCGTCGCAGCTGCGCGAGCGCTGATTGGTAAGCCCCAATTGGTCATCGCCGATGAACCAACTTCGGCACTCGATTTTGCTAATCGCACTGCATTTATTGAACTCCTTATGGAGCAAGCACAGCTCGCCGATTCCACTTTAGTATTTGTAAGTCACGACCCGACATTAGAAGCCTTATTCGATATTAGTGTCGACCTGCAAGATATTAACCTTATCAAGACGGGGAGTATCAACTAATGCAAGCTACAGCCCATCTGGCTTGGAGAAGCCTAATAAACCGCAAAACTACCGCAATTCTAACCATACTCACGGTAGCAATATCGGTCATCTTACTGCTTGGTGTAGAGCGCATCCGTACTGAAGCTAAAAATAGCTTTGCTAACACCATTTCAGGCACTGACCTTATTGTCGGAGCGCGCTCCGGCCAAGTAAATCTGCTTCTTTACTCTGTATTCCGTATTGGTAATGCGACCAATAATATCGATTGGAAGAGCTTTGAAGAAATCAGTAGTCAACCGGCTGTGGATTGGGCAATTCCAATCTCTCTTGGTGACTCACATAAAGGATTTCGGGTTATGGGGACAACCCAAGCCTACTTTGACCACTATAAATATGGTCAGAAGCAGCATATTGAATTAAGCCAAGGCCGCCCTTTTTCAGGATTATTTGAGACCGTACTTGGTGCTGATGTCGCCAAAGAGCTCGGTTATAAAGTCGGTAGCAAAATCATCATTGCCCACGGTATATCAGATGTCGCATTTGCCCGACATGATCACCTTCCATTTACCGTAGTCGGTATTCTTGCTCCCACAGGAACGCCTGTCGATAAAACCGTACATGTATCCCTCGGCGCCATTGAAGCTATACACGTTGGTTGGGAATCTGGAGCCAACCTTGGGACTAACCCAGGAGCGGAAGTACTGAAAAAGATGGATTTTCAGCCCAAGCAGATCACCGCCTTTATGCTAGGATTAAAATCCAAGATCCAAACCTTTTCTTTGCAACGCCAGATCAATGAGTATACCAAAGAACCCTTATCTGCAATTCTACCTGGAGTCGCGCTATCGGAACTTTGGGGAATGATGTCCGTTGCCGAGCAAGCCTTGTTAGCTGTATCTGGGTTTGTGGTTGTAGCAGGACTTCTTGGCATGCTAAGTAGTCTATTAACTAGCCTTCAAGAACGTCGCCGTGAAATGGCAATCCTGCGTGCTATGGGTGCGAGACCTCGGCATATTTTCGTACTATTGGTTAGCGAAGCCACCGCTTTAACACTGGCGGGAATACTGGTAGGTATTGCGGGATTATATGCTTTACTTGCTATCGTCGGCCCCATAATTCACCATCAGTATGGTATTCGTATTGGATTGAATCTTTTAACCAGCTACGAATGGACATTGATGGGGTTAGTCTTGATTGCCGGTGTTATTATTGGCTTTATTCCAGCATTTAGAGCATATCGTCAATCCCTTGCTGACGGCATGACGATCCGAATATAAGAGAGTGCAAATGAAAAAAGTGTTTCAGGGAGTCTGTGCCTTAGTGCTTATTATGATGAGCACCTTAGTACATGCCGAACCATTAGAATTGGACTGGGGCGACCTCATTCCAGAGGCTGAGCGCGCTCAGTTTGATCATCAAGGAATGCCAGTTGCCGTCAATCACGATGGGATGGCTCGAGCAAAACAGCACATTGTTGGTACAATGCGCACTGAACTCGATGGTAGCGAAATAAAGATCCCAGGATTTGTTATTCCTCTAGAAGGGGATGCAAACACTGTGACTGAATTTTTGCTCGTACCTTACTTTGGTGCGTGCATTCATGTACCACCACCACCGCCTAATCAGATCGTATATGTGAAGTTTCCAAGTGGCGCTCCTATACAAAAACTATGGGATGTGGTGTATGTGGTCGGTGAGCTAAAGGTTCAGACCGTAGAGCATGAACTTGCTGAAACAGGTTATTTGCTCAACGGTGTTAAAATCGAACCCTATGACGACGAATAAACTCGATTAGTAACTCAGTTACACATACGCGCTAGCTTCGGCTAGCGCTTCTTTATTGGGCTTAAACCACTGCAGCTTTTCACCCAACTCAACTACCTCACCTATCACCACCAAAGCGGGAGCCTCTGCTTGTTTTGCCAATACCGATAACTCAGATAACGTACCAAAAAATACCTTCTGCGATACCGTTGTTCCCTTTTCTACCACGGCAATAGGAATCTGCTTATCTCGACCGCTTTCAATAAGCTTATTCTGTATATATTCCGCTCTCATCAACCCCATGTAGACAACCAAGGTCTGATTCGCTCGCGCAAGTGTAGACCAATCAAAGCTATCAGACTCAGCCTTTAAATGGCCAGTCACAAACATCGCGGATTGAGCAAAATCTCGATGGGTTAAAGGGATGCCCGCATAAGCGGTTGCACCAGCGGCTGCGGTAATACCAGGCACAACCTGAAAGTTAATTCCGGCATCTACCAATACTTCTAGCTCTTCTGCTCCGCGTCCAAAGATAAAGGGATCGCCGCCTTTTAAACGCACTACCTTATAGCCTTGCATAGCAAAGTCGACTAATAACTGATTGGTTTTCTGCTGCGGTACACTATGAGATCCCGCCCGCTTACCGACACACACTAAAATAGCGTCACTGCCTGCTAAGGCTAGAATTTCCGGCGATACTAAGTAATCATAGAGAATAACTTCTGCCTGTCTTAGCATATTAAGCGCTTTAATGGTAAGCAGTTCAGGGTCACCCGGCCCGGCACCAACTAGGGCTACAGTTCCCTTATCTAGAGTTGAGAAAGGCAGCTTAGAATCGTATGCAGGTCTAGGTGTAAAGGGAATTATGGTATCGAGCATGATGTAGGTCCCAAAGAATAATTAGCTCGATTATCACGCAATAAAGGTATAACCTTAAATTCGATATTTTTATTCTTTATAACCAAAATGGATGTCGATGGCGATGTTGCAGTGGAAAACCCTAAGATTTGAACAAATTGACTCCCATCTACTTTATCAACTGATCAAACTAAGAATAGATGTATTCGTTGTTGAACAAGAATGTCCCTATCCTGAATTAGATAACAAAGATACCTTAGCTGAGGTTCGCCACTTATTAGGCTTTATCAATGATGAACTTGTTGCCTGTGCAAGGCTTCTACCTTGTGGCGTCTCTTATCCTGAGGTAAGTATCGGAAGAGTTGTAATTGCTAAGCAATGGCGTAAACATAAATTAGGCCATGATTTAATGACTAAAGCTGTCTCTACATGCCTAGATATATGGCCAAATCAAGACATCGAGATTGGCGCTCAAAACCATCTTCGCCAATTCTATGCCAAACACGGTTTTGAGGCTTTTTCAGAAGTGTACTTAGAGGATGATATTCCTCACGTTGATATGCGTCGCTATCGCTAGTTATTTGCTACGCCCAAAACTGCCGTCAGATAACCTAAAGAACATGATCGAGTCATTACCGTTCTCCAGTTGCAATATATCTAATTGACCTTGATTGTTTCTTTTAAAGCGCACCAGTTGCCCCTGGCGGATCTGACTCAGCGGTTTATCTGGCCCTTCTATTTTGGCCAAAGCATTTAACGCCGACATACTTAGATCGTTATTACGAAATACATTAGCCAAGGTATCACCGGTTTTGACCTTATACTCAATCCATTGTTGAGAGACCGGCGTATGTACAACGGTGCCGGGTTGTTGGGTCGTACTACCTGCTAATAAATCTTGTTGCTCACTCAGTCCTTGATTATTGATAGGCACCGAGACTCGTTGATTAAGTACCGTTGCCTCTTGCTTCACTGCACTGATTTTTTTAGGCAGCGGGCTCAAGATCGCAATAATAGTAATAGGCACTAAAATCATAAGGGCACGTCGATGGAACTTTGGCAATGGTATAGATAACCGGCCAAATGCCCCTTTGATATTGCTAGGCAATTTTTTCCATTCAATGCCTTGAAACTTTTCTGTCAAAAGCTCTGTATGTCGTTTCGAGCGATTACGCCGATTCATTCCATATTCCCCTAAGAATCTCCTAGTTTACCCACACTGAATTTGTAGCTAGGGCGTAGTCAGCATATATAAAATTTAAACCATTGAATACAAACAAACTATTTATAGATGTAATTTTAAGCAAAATTTCAGTAATAAATACGAGAGATGAGTATAGCTTTACATTCACGAGCAACAAAATTTCAAACAAACACAGAAACTGGTATGCTTAGCGTTTCGCAAAAAACACACAAAGAGAAACTCTTATGTCTGAAGTAACATTCGAAACTGTAGAACAAAAAGCAAGCTACGGTATCGGTCTACAAATGGGTCAGCAACTTGCTGGCAGCGGCCTAGAAGGTCTTAACGTTGACGCTATTGCTCAAGGTATTGCGACAGCTCTACAAGGTGAACAACCAGCGATTGCAGTAGACGAAATAAATGAAGCACTTCAAGAGCTTCACACTCGCATGGAATCTGCTCGTTCAGAAATGGCTAAAGTTGCTGCTGCTGACGGCGAAGCATTCCTAGCTGATAACGCTCTTCGTTCAGAAGTTTCTGTACTTGAATCTGGTCTTCAATATGAAGTACTTGTTGCAGGCGAAGGTGAAATCCCAACTTCAGATAAGCAAGTTCGTGTTCATTACCACGGCCAACTAACTGACGGCACAGTATTTGACAGCTCTGTATCACGCGGTCAACCTGCTGAGTTCCCAGTAACAGGTGTAATTAAAGGTTGGGTTGAAGCACTTCAACTTATGCCTGTAGGCTCTAAGTGGAAACTATACATTCCACAAGACCTTGCTTATGGTGAGCGTGGCGCAGGTGCTGCTATCCCTCCATTCGCAGCGCTAGTATTTGAAGTTGAGTTACTGGCTATTCTTTAAGCCTATGAGCAACACTTCTATTAATTTGAAACGGTCTCTTTGAGGCCGTTTTTTTATACATTCAATAAATATTAGTTCCCACGTTGCAAGGAGCACCACAAACATGCCATGTTAGTATTTGTGTTCAGTATAAAAACTAAGGAAGGAATGCCCCATGAAAGACGAAACACTAGCCATTCATTACGGTTATGAAACCGACCCAACAACCAAATCTTGTGCGACCCCAATCTATCAAACCGTAGCTTACGAGTTTGACGATGCACAACATGGTGCAGACCTCTTTGACTTGGCAGTACCCGGCAATATCTACAGCAGAATAATGAACCCTACCAATGACGTTTTAGAGAAAAGAATGGCGGCATTAGAAGGTGGGATTGCAGGCCTTGCGGTAAGTTCTGGCTCATCTGCTATTCATTACGCGATACTAACCTTAGCTCGTAGTGGGGATAACATAGTATCAACGCCACAACTATACGGTGGTACTTATACGTTATTTGCGCACATGTTACCAAGTTTAGGTATCGAGGTACGTTTTGCTAAAAATGATAGCAGTGAAGCACTTGCTGAACTCATCGACGACAACACCAAAGCGGTTTACTGCGAATCAATCGGCAACCCTGCCGGTAATATTGCAGATATCGGCGCTATCAGTAAACTAGCCCATAGCATGGGTGTACCCGTTATCGTTGATAATACCGTTGCGACTCCAGCTGTGTGCAAACCGATTGAACACGGTGCTGATATCGTAGTGCATTCATTAACTAAATACGTAGGCGGCCATGGTACAACGCTAGGTGGCATGATCGTTGATTCAGGAAAGTTTCCATGGGCTCAATTCCCCGACAAGTTCCCTGAGTTTAACCGACCAGAACCTTCATACCATGGCGTAGTGTATGCTGAAGCCTTTGGTGAAGCCGCATTTATTGGACGCGCTCGTACCGTTCCTCTAAGAAATACCGGATCAGCGTTATCCCCAATGAATGCCTTTATGCTGATGCAAGGGCTAGAGACACTGTCTTTGCGCATGGAACGCCATTGTGAAAATGCGATAAAGGTTGCTAATTTTCTAAATAATCACCCTAAAGTTAGCTGGGTAAGCTACGCAGGATTAGAAGATTCGGCATACTATGAGCTTGCTCAAAAATACATGCAGGGTAAACCCTCGAGTATCCTATCTTTTGGCTTAAAAGATGGCTATGAGGCTGGAGTTAAGTTCTATGATGCTCTTCAGATATTTAAGCGCTTAGTTAATATCGGTGACGCGAAATCACTTGCATGTCACCCTGCATCAACAACCCACCGCCAGCTTAATGAACAAGAGCAAAAGAATGCGGGTGTTGCACCTGAGATGATTCGTTTATCTGTAGGTATTGAACACATTGATGACATCCTTGCAGACCTTGAACAAGCTTTGAATCAGTAACCCCAATACTATTCAGCATAAGCGGCGCTATCATAGCGCCGTTTTTTTTCACAGCAAGGCGAACAATCCTCTCCTAAAATTAAGATCCTTCAAGATTGTTTTACAGGAGTTAACAATGAAACTATGGATTGTTCCACTGCTCGCTACCATAGCATTTAGCACCCCAAGTTATGCACTATTCGGTTTGTTTGACTCAGATGATGATGAAAAGAAAACCGATGTATCAGCGCTAGCTGGCTCTATTAACGACCAGCTTAGTACGACCCAAAACTCACCTTTAACCGATTTGTTGACTGAACAACTAGATGTTACTCCGACCCAAGCCGCTGGAGGGGCGGGTGCATTACTTTCTTTAGCTCAATCTCAGCTATCAAACGGTCAGTCGAGTGAATTAGGATCGTTAATTCCGGGCCTAAATAGCTTCACCTCTTCTACTGGGCTTGCATCTATGATTACCAATATGGATTCAGTTAAGAGTACCTTTGAAAAGCTAGGGATTGACCCATCATTGGTGTCTCAGTTCGCACCGGTGATTATGCAGTATCTTACTTCACAAGGAGCAAGTAGTGGCTTACTGGGATCTTTAGGAAGTTTGTGGGGGTAGCTTTACTATTGTAATGAACAATTGCTAAACGGGGTGAGTCTGATACGAGGAGCGTGGTGCTTTTTGGTAACAACTAAGTGAGAGCTGTCAAAATACAATTTTTAGCGTGATTATATTTTAGATACAAAAAAGCCGAGCAGATGCTCGGCTTTTTCGTTATATCACGAACTGATTACTCAGCAGCTTCTTCAGCAGCTGGGCGATCAACAAGCTCAATGTAAGCCATTGGAGCTTTGTCGCCAGCACGGAAGCCAGCTTTTAGGATACGTGTGTAACCACCCTGACGGGTAGCGAAACGTGGACCTAGTTCGTTAAATAGTTTTGCCACAACTTCGTTATCACGAGTGCGAGCAAATGCTAGACGACGGTTAGCAACACTGTCTGTCTTAGCTAATGTAATCAAAGGCTCAACTACGCGACGTAGCTCTTTTGCTTTTGGTAATGTAGTCTTGATAACTTCATGACGTACAAGAGAGCTAGCCATATTGCTGAACATCGCTTTGCGATGTGAGCTGTTGCGGTTGAGTTGACGACCACTCTTACGATGGCGCATGACCTAATCCTTCTAACTATTATCGATTAATCTTCAGCGATAGATGCTGGTGGCCAGTTTTCTAGGCGCATACCTAGAGACAGACCGCGAGATGCAAGTACGTCTTTAATCTCTGTTAGAGACTTCTTGCCAAGGTTCGGAGTTTTAAGAAGCTCCACCTCGGTACGCTGTACAAGATCACCGATGTAGTGAATCGCTTCTGCTTTTAAACAGTTAGCAGAGCGAACTGTTAGCTCAAGATCGTCTACAGGACGAAGTAGGATAGGATCGAACTCCGGCTTCTCTTCCTCTTTCTCTGGAACTCGTACATCACGAAGATCTACGAACGCATCCAATTGTTCAGCAAGAATAGTTGCTGCACGACGGATAGCTTCTTCCGGTTCAAGAGTGCCATTGGTTTCCATATCGATAACCAATTTATCCAAGTCAGTACGCTGTTCTACACGAGCTGCTTCAACACTGTAGGCAATTTTGTCTACTGGGCTGTAAGTAGCGTCGACTAGTAGGCGACCGATTGGACGCTCGTCTTCTTCAGTATGAATACGAGCTGAAGCTGGAACATAACCACGACCACGTTCTACTTTGATACGCATAGCGATCTCTGCATTGTCATCAGTAAGATGACAGATAACGTGTTCTGGGTTAGCGATCTCTACATCACCATCATGGGTGATGTCACCTGCAACCACAGGGCCTGAGCCTGATTTGTTAAGTGTAATAAACACTTCATCTTTGCCTTCGGCAACGCGCACAGCTAACCCTTTCAGGTTAAGTAGGATTTCAAGAATGTCTTCTTGAACGCCTTCTTTAGTACTGTATTCGTGAAGTACGCCTTCAATCTCTACTTCTGTTACGGCACAACCCGGCATAGAAGATAGAAGAATACGGCGAAGTGCATTACCAAGAGTGTGACCGAAACCACGCTCTAATGGCTCAAGAGTTACTTTTGCGTGTGTCGTGTTGATCTGTTCGATATCAACTAGACGTGGCTTAAGAAATTCTGTTACAGAACCCTGCATTGTGTCCTCTCTTTAGTTTAACCTTACTTAGAGTAAAGTTCGACGATCAGGTGTTCGTTGATGTCAGCTGATAGATCAGAACGTTCTGGTAAACGTTTGAACGTACCTTCCATTTTGCTGCCATCTACTTCAATCCAAGTTGGTTTTTCGCGTTGTCCAGCAACTTCTAGAGCCGCTTTAATGCGAGATTGCGTTTTAGCTTTCTCACGAATAGAAACAACGTCGTTAGCCGCTACTTTGAATGAAGGAACGTTTACAACTTTACCGTTAACTAGGATAGCTTTATGGCTAACTAGCTGGCGTGCTTCTGCGCGAGTTGCGCCAAAGCCCATGCGGTAAACTACGTTATCAAGACGACCTTCAAGAAGCTGAAGCAGGTTTTCACCTGTGTTGCCTTTAAGGCGTGCAGCTTCTTTGTAGTAGTTACGGAATTGTTTTTCTAGAACGCCATATGTACGACGAACTTTTTGCTTCTCACGAAGCTGAACGCCATATTCAGATAGACGACCGCGACGAGCGCCGTGTACACCTGGAGCGTTATCGATTTTACACTTGGTATCGATCGCACGGATGCCTGATTTAAGGAATAAATCAGTACCTTCGCGACGGCTAAGCTTCAGCTTAGGACCCAAATATCTTGCCATGTTCTTTCTCCAATATTCCTAGAAACGAAACTTAAACGCGACGTTTCTTAGGTGGACGACAACCGTTATGAGGGATCGGAGTTGCATCAACGATGTTGGTGATGCGATATCCTGCTGCATTCAATGCACGGATAGTTGACTCACGACCAGGACCTGGGCCCTTAACCATAACTTCCAAGTTCTTAAGGCCATATTCTTTAGCCATTTCGCCAGCGCGCTCTGCTGCAACCTGAGCTGCGAACGGAGTTGACTTACGAGAACCACGGAAACCTGAACCACCTGCAGTAGCCCAAGCTAGTGCGTTACCTTGACGGTCAGTAATGGTCACGATTGTGTTGTTAAAAGAAGCATGAATGTGCGCTACGCCATCAGCTACTTGCTTGCGGACGCGTTTACGTGCGCGAGTTGGTTGTTTTGCCATTGTACTCTACCCTTCCGACTATTTCTTGATCGGCTTACGCGGACCCTTGCGGGTGCGAGCATTGGTTTTAGTACGCTGCCCACGAAGAGGTAGACTGCGACGATGACGAAGACCGCGGTAACAACCAAGGTCCATGAGACGCTTGATGTTCATTGAGACTTCACGACGAAGATCACCTTCTACAGTGTATTTTGCAACACCATCACGCAGCTGATTGATCTGCTGTTCTGTTAGTTCACTGATCTTAACATTTTCAGCAATACCCACTTCAGCTAAAATAGCTTGAGCGCGGGTTTTACCGATGCCGTAGATCGCAGTAAGTGCGATTACAGCATGTTTTTGATCAGGAATGTTAATGCCTGCTATACGGGCCACTATTCACTCCTAGTACTTTCATAAAGAATTATCCGCTGCAGAGCCCGTTGAGGATACGCAGCGGCATACTACTTCTTTTGCACGCAAAAGGTAGGCCGAGGAATATACTCGAACCTACCCTATATTTCAAGTAAAAATTTCTGTTGATTAGCCTTGGCGCTGTTTATGCTTTGGCTCACTACAAATCACGCGCACAACACCGTTGCGTTTGATGATTTTGCAGTTACGACAGATTTTTTTAACGGAAGCACGAACTTTCATTGCTAAACTCCGTAATTAATCTTGGAATTACCGCCGATTAACGGCCGTAACCCTTCAGATTTGCTTTCTTCAACACAGAATCATACTGTTGAGACATCAGATGAGTCTGTACCTGTGCCATAAAGTCCATGATTACCACTACTACGATGAGTAGGGAGGTACCGCCGAAGTAGAAACGTACGTTCCACGCTACCATCATGAACTCGGGAATCAGACAGATAAAGGTAATATATAGAGCACCTGCAAGGGTAAGTCTAGTCATTACTTTATCGATGTATCTAGCTGTCTGCTCTCCTGGGCGGATGCCGGGTACGAAAGCACCAGACTTCTTCAAATTATCTGCTGTTTCACGCGGGTTGAATACCAACGCCGTGTAGAAGAAGCAGAAAAATATGATTGCGGCTGCATAAAGCATAACATACAGAGGCTGACCAGGGCTTAAAGCAAGTGAAACATCAGTTAACCAACCGAATGTAGCACTCTCACCATTCTGACCAAACCACTGAGCTAATGTTCCAGGGAACAAAATAATGCTCGATGCAAAAATCGCAGGGATAACACCAGCCATGTTGATTTTCAACGGCAAGTGAGAACTCTGCGCAGCAAATACCTTACGACCTTGTTGGCGTTTCGCATAGTTAACGACGATACGACGTTGACCACGCTCCATGAACACAACAAAGTAGATAACAGCAAAAGCTACCACTGCAATCAATAATAGAAGAAGAACGTGCAATTCACCTTGACGCGCTTGTTCAATTGTTTGACCAATTGCTCGAGGCAAACCAGCAACAATACCTGCAAATATGATTAACGATATACCGTTACCAATTCCGCGCTCTGTAATTTGTTCACCTAACCACATCAAAAACATGGTGCCGGTTACTAAACTCACGGTAGCAATTAGGGTGAACATGGTTTGGTTGATAACAACCAGATTGTCGACCATATTCGGTAAACCTGTTGCAATACCGATAGCTTGGAATGTTGCAAGTACCAGCGTGCCGTAACGCGTATACTGACTTATCTTACGACGGCCAGCTTCACCCTCTTTTTTAAGCTCTGCAAGAGCGGGATGAACAACGGTTAGCAATTGGACCACAATAGATGCCGAAATATACGGCATGATACCAAGGGCCAAGATAGATGCACGCGATAGCGCACCACCTGAGAACATGTTAAACATTTCTACGATGGTGCCCTGCTGCTGATCCAGCAATTGGGCAAGGACAGCTGCGTCAATACCAGGAATCGGAACAAAAGAGCCCGCACGAAATACTAATAACGCGCCTATTACGAATAGTAAGCGTGATTTCAATTCAGCCGTGCCACTTTTTGCACTACTAAAATCTTGTCCTGGTTTTTTAGCCATCTGTACCTTTCCCGCGAAGATTATTCTTCGATTTTACCGCCGGCAGCTTCGATTGCAGCTTTAGCGCCTTTAGTTACGCGAAGACCTTTAACAGTCACTGCTTTATTGATCTCACCAGATAGAACAACTTTTACAAACTCGATGTTCTTAGTGATCACGTTAGCAGCTTTAAGGCTGTTAAGATCTACAACGTCACTTGATACCTTCGCTAGCTCAGCTAGACGAACTTCAGCAGTCACTAGGCTCTTACGAGAAGTGAAACCGAATTTAGGTAAACGCTGTTTCAAAGGCATTTGACCACCTTCAAAACCTACACGAACTTTACCGCCCGAGCGTGATTTCTGACCTTTATGGCCACGGCCACCGGTTTTACCCAGGCCTGAACCGATACCACGGCCTACGCGCTTCTTAGAAGGCTTAGAACCCGCAGCCGGTGATAGAGTATTCAAACGCATTCTGATTACTCCTCAACTTTAACCATGTAGTAAACCTTGTTGATCATGCCGCGTACTGCAGGCGTGTCTTCAAGTTCTACTGTGTGGTTGATGCGACGAAGGCCAAGACCACGTAGGCACAATTTGTGCTTAGGTAGACGACCGATTGAGCTTTTAGTTTGAGTTACTTTAATAGTAGCCATGGTTTACTCCGAAATATTTTCAACAGTTAGACCACGTTTAGCAGCCACCATCTCAGGAGATTTCATGCCACTCAAACCATCGATAGTCGCGCGAACGATGTTAATAGGGTTTGTAGAACCGTATGCTTTCGCAAGTACGTTACGTACACCTATAACTTCAAGTACTGCACGCATCGCACCACCGGCGATGATACCTGTACCTTCCGCTGCTGGCTGCATGTAAACTTTAGAGCCAGTATGACGACCTTTCACCGCGTGGTGAAGAGTACCTTCGTTAAGCGCGATAGTAACCATGTTACGACGTGCTTTTTCCATTGCTTTTTGAATCGCAGCAGGTACTTCACGAGCTTTGCCGTAACCGAAACCTACACGACCATTACCGTCACCAACTACTGTTAGTGCAGTAAAACTAAAGATTCGACCACCTTTAACCGTTTTAGAAACACGGTTAACAGCGATTAGCTTTTCTGCCAAATCTGAAGCTTGTTGTTGTTCTTTAGCCATCTTCCAACCCTACCTTAGAATTTCAGACCAGCTTCGCGAGCAGATTCTGCTAGCGCCGCCACTCGACCGTGGTATTGGAAACCAGAACGATCAAACGCAACAGCTTCGATGCCTTTTTCAAGAGCACGCTCAGCAACAGCTTTACCAACTGCCTTAGCTGCGTCTACGTTACCAGTATTCTTAACTTGCTCACGGATCGCTTTTTCTACAGTAGAAGCAGCTGCGATAACCTCAGAGCCGTTTGGTGCAATAACCTGTGCGTAAACGTGACGTGGAGTACGATGTACTACAAGACGGTTTACACGAAGTTCAGCAATCTTACGACGTGCACGTGTAGCACGACGGATGCGAGATGCTTTCTTATCCATAGTGTTACCTTACTTCTTCTTAGCTTCTTTGGTACGCACAAATTCATCTGCGTAACGAACACCTTTGCCTTTATAAGGCTCAGGTTCACGGTAAGAACGAATGTCAGCTGCAACCTGACCAACTAGTTGCTTATCAGCACCAGTTAGTACAATCTCAGTTTGAGTTGGACATTCCGCTTTAATACCCGCTGGCACTTCGTGCTCAACTGGGTGAGAGAAACCTAGAGTTAGACTTACTGCATTGCCTTTAACAGCAGCACGGTAACCAACACCCTTAAGGGTAAGTTTCTTTGTAAAGCCTTCAGTAACACCAACAACCATGTTATTCACAAGAGCACGTGCAGTACCAGCTTGAGCGTTAGCTTTAGCGATACCTTCGCGTGGAGCGAAAACAATAGTGTTATCTTCCTGTGAAACTTCTACTGCGCCGTTAAGCACACGAGAAAGTTCACCTTTAGGGCCTTTAACAGTCACTTCTTGACCGTTAAGTTTCACCTCTACGCCTGCTGGAATAGAGACAGGTGCCTTAGCAACACGAGACATATTCTACTCCTTAAGCTACGTAGCAGATGATCTCACCACCAAGACCTGCCTTGCGAGCAGCTCGGTCTGTCATAAGACCTTTGGAAGTGGACACTACAGCAATACCCAAACCACCCATCACAGAAGGAAGGCTGTCTTTATTTTTATAGACACGCAGACCTGGACGAGAAACACGTTGGATTTGCTCGATTACTGGTTTAGCTTGGAAGTACTTAAGAGTAACTTCTAGCTCTGGTTTTGCTTCGCCTTCAACAGCGAAATCAACGATGTAACCTTCGTTTTTCAGCAAAGTAGCAACTGCAACTTTAAGCTTTGAAGAAGGCATTTTTACAGCAACTTTGTTTGCTGCCTGACCGTTACGAAGACGGGTCAGCATATCCGAAATCGGATCTTGCATGCTCATAAGATATACTCCAAATGATTAAGTGGCAATTACCAGCTAGCCTTACGAAGTCCAGGAATCTCGCCTTTCATGCAAGCTTCACGAACTTTGATACGGCTTAAACCGAATTTACGTAGGTAACCGTGTGGGCGACCAGTTTGGTTGCAACGGTTACGCTGACGTGATGCACTTGAATCACGTGGAAGAGATTGCAGTTTAAGCACTGCATCCCAACGATCTTCTTCTGATGCGTTCACATCGCTGATGATGTTTTTTAGCTCTAGACGCTTTTCAGCGAATTTAGCTACTAGTTTTGCACGCTTAGCTTCGCGTGCCTTCATAGATTCTTTAGCCATAACAGTAACCCTTCACCCTACTTACGGAATGGGAAGTTAAAGGCAGCCAGCAGAGCTCGGCCTTCCGCATCTGTGCCCGCTGAAGTCGTGATAGTAATATCAAGACCACGTACACGATCAACTTTATCAAAGTCGATTTCCGGAAAGATGATTTGCTCGCGAACGCCCATGCTGTAGTTACCGCGTCCGTCAAAAGACTTAGCGCTAACGCCACGGAAGTCACGTACACGTGGTAGAGCGATTGAAATCAAACGCTCAAAGAAGTCCCACATGCGTTCGCCACGCAAGGTCACTTTACAACCGATAGGGTAGCCTTCACGGATTTTAAAACCTGCAACAGATTTACGCGCTTTAGTGATAAGTGGCTTTTGACCAGAAATGGTCGCCATATCAGCTGCTGCGTTCTCTAGAAGTTTCTTATCGTTGATTGCTTCACCAACACCCATGTTAAGGGTGATTTTCTCGATTCTAGGGACTTGCATGACGCTTGAGTAGCTGAACTCTTTGGTCAGTTCAGCAACTACAGACGACTTGTAGTAATCATGCAGTTTCGCCATAGTTAACTCCAAAATACTTTATATCTTAGTTAGAAACGATTTCGCCATTAGACTTGAAGAAACGAACTTTCTTGCCATCTTCAAAACGGAAACCGATGCGGTCTGCTTTGCCAGTAGCTGCGTTGTAGATTGCAATGTTTGAAGCATCAATTGCTGCTTCTTGCTCTACGATACCACCTTGAACACCCATTGCCGGTACAGGCTTCTGATGTTTCTTAACAAGGTTGATACCTTCAACGATAACTTTACCAGTTGTCAGAACCTTAGTTACTTTACCTTTCTTGCCTTTATCTTTTCCAGCAAGAACGATTACTTCGTCATTACGACGGATTTTAGCTGCCATTTCTTTGCTCCTTATAGTACTTCTGGAGCCAGTGATACAATCTTCATGAATTTCGCATTACGAAGTTCACGAGTCACTGGGCCAAAGATACGAGTGCCGACTGGTTGCTCAGTAGTGTCGTTCAACAATACGCAAGCATTACGGTCGAAGCGAATGACAGAACCGTCTGGACGACGTACGCCTTTACGGGTGCGCACAACCACCGCCTTCAGAACATCACCTTTTTTTACTTTACCGCGAGGAATTGCTTCCTTCACTGTAACTTTGATGATGTCACCGATATGTGCATAACGACGGTGAGAGCCACCCAGAACCTTAATACACATTACCTTGCGCGCACCAGAGTTATCTGCAGCGTCAAGTGTACTTTGCATTTGGATCATTGTTAGTGCTCCGCTAAATATTAAAAACTAGACCCTCTCGGGTCGGGCTGCCTCTTTAAAGGGACGCGAATTGTAACACCCTTTTCCCTTATTGGGTAGACAAAAAATAAGCGGCTTCCAAAAAAAACTGGAAGCCGCTTTAAGCTGCTAAGAATTAACGAAAATTAGATTTTCGCTTTTTCAACAACTTTTACCAAAGTCCAAGATTTTGTCTTAGACAGTGGACGACATTCTAAAATTTCAACTGTATCGCCTAGGCCACACTCGTTGTTTTCATCATGTGCGTGAATCTTAGTCGTACGCTTTACGAACTTGCCGTAAATTGGGTGTTTAACCATGCGCTCGATAGCAACAACAATAGACTTATCGCCCTTGTTGCTAACAACACGACCAAGTGAAGTACGGATTTTGTCGCTCATTATACGTCTGCCTTCTCAGTCAAAACGGTTTTAACACGTGCGATATCACGACGTACAGCTTTCAGAGTATGAGTTTGCTGAAGTTGACCAGTCGCAGCTTGCATACGCAAGTTAAACTGTTCACGTAGCAAATTCATTAGCTCAGCGTTAAGCTCTTCAACGCTTTTTTCGCGTAACTCTTGTGCTTTCATTACATCACCTGCTTAGTTACAAATGTTGTTTTGATAGGCAGTTTACGAGCCGCTAGGCGGAACGCTTCACGTGCCAACTCTTCAGGTACGCCATTCATTTCGTACATAACCTTGCCAGGTTGGATTTGTGCAACCCAGTACTCAACGTTACCTTTACCTTTACCTTGACGAACTTCAAGAGGTTTTTCAGTAATTGGTTTGTCTGGGAAAATACGAATCCAGATTTGACCTTGACGTTTGACGTGACGTGTCATTGCACGACGAGCCGCTTCGATTTGACGAGCAGTAATACGTCCACGACCAACAGCTTTAAGACCGAATTCGCCGAAGCTTACTTCAGTACCTTTAGCCAGACCGCGGTTACGACCAGTCTGAACCTTACGGAATTTAGTACGTTTAGGTTGTAGCATCTGTCGACTCCTTACTTACGGCCTTTACGCTGTTTCTTAGGCTTATCGCCTTTAGGCTCTACTGCATTAGCAGCTGGCATTCCACCAAGGATTTCTCCTTTGAAGATCCAAACTTTAATGCCGATTACACCGTATTGGGTGTGAGCCGAAGAAGTTGCGTAGTCAATGTCAGCACGTAGGGTATGTAGTGGCACACGGCCTTCACGGTACCATTCAGTACGCGCGATTTCAGCACCGCCAAGACGGCCACTTACTTCTACTTTGATACCCTTAGCACCTAGACGCATTGCATTTTGTACCGCGCGCTTCATAGCACGACGGAACATAACACGACGCTCTAACTGAGAAGCGATGCTGTCAGCCACTAATTGACCGTCCAGCTCAGGCTTACGTACTTCAGCGATGTTAATTTGCGCTGGTACACCTGCGATTTTCGCTACAGCTGCGCGTAGTTTCTCTACGTCTTCACCTTTCTTACCGATAACAACACCAGGGCGAGCAGTGTGAATAGTCACACGAATGCTCTTAGCTGGACGTTCGATAACGATACGTGATAGAGACGCTTTTGCTAGTTCCTTAGTAAGGAACTGACGTACCTTGAAGTCGCCGTCTAGGTTGTCAGCGAATTCTTTGGTATTAGCAAACCATGTAGCATTCCAAGGCTTGACGATGCCAAGACGAATACCATTAGGATGTACTTTCTGACCCATTGCTTAATCTCCTAGTCTTTTAGCGGTCTGCTACAACAACAGTGATGTGGCTTGAACGCTTCAAGATACGGTCTGCACGGCCTTTAGCACGAGGCATAATGCGCTTCATGATAGGGCCCTCATCTACAAAGATTTTAGCGACATTAAGATCATCAATGTCCGCACCTTCGTTGTGCTCAGCGTTCGCGATTGCTGACTCTAGAACTTTCTTAATAAGTTCAGCAGCTTTTTTGTTGCTGAAAGTTAGAACTTCTAGTGCTTGATCCACAGATTTACCGCGGATTTGGTCTGCAACTAAGCGAGCTTTCTGTGGAGAAATACGAGCAAAGTTATGTTTAGCTAAAGCTTCCATTATCTACTCCTTATTTCTTCTTAGCTTTCTTATCAGCAGCATGGCCGCGATAAGTGCGAGTTGGTGCGAATTCGCCCAGTTTGTGGCCGATCATTTCTTCGGTTACAAAAACTGGTACGTGCTGACGACCATTATGGACAGCGATGGTCAAACCGATCATAGTTGGTATGATCATTGAGCGACGGGACCAAGTCTTAATAGGCTTTTTGTCTCCGCTTTCCACCGCTTTCTCTACCTTCTTCAGCAAGTGTAGGTCAATAAAAGGACCTTTCTTGAGAGAACGTGGCATGGCGATTCCTCTTAATTAGATTACTTGTTACGACGACGTACGATGTACTTGTCAGTGCGCTTGTTCTTACGGGTTTTGAAGCCTTTAGTAGGCATACCCCAAGGTGATACTGGGTGACGACCACCAGAAGTACGACCTTCACCACCACCGTGTGGGTGATCTACTGGGTTCATTACTACACCACGTACGGTTGGACGTACGCCGCGCCAGCGTGAAGCACCAGCTTTACCTAGTTCACGTAGCATGTGCTCAGAGTTACCAACTTCACCGATCGTTGCACGACCTTCAGAAAGAACTTTGCGCATCTCGCCAGAACGTAGGCGTAGAGTTACATATGCACCGTCGCGAGCGACGATTTGTGCGTATGCACCTGCAGAACGAGCAATTTGTGCACCTTTACCAGGCTTAAGTTCAACACAGTGAACAGTTGAACCAACTGGGATGTTACGCATTGGCAGGGTGTTACCTGCTTTAATAGGCGCATCAACACCAGACTGGACTGTATCACCAGCTGAAATGCCTTTTGGTGCAATAATGTAGCTACGCTCACCGTCTGCGTACAGAACTAGAGCAATGTTTGCGCTACGGTTTGGATCGTATTCTAGGCGCTCAACTTTCGCTGGGATGCCATCTTTAGTACGTTTGAAATCAATCAAACGATAGTGATGTTTATGACCACCACCGATATGACGTACAGTAATACGACCGTTGTTGTTACGACCACCGTTCTTAGAGTTTTTCTCTAGAAGAGGTGCGTATGGCTTACCTTTGTGCAGGTCAGCATTAACAACTTTAACTACGTGACGACGACCAGGGGAAGTCGGCTTACATTTAACAATAGCCATTTCTCAACTACTCCTGTTATTCCGCACCGCCAACGAAGTCAAGATCTTGACCTTCTTTCAAGGTAACGTAGGCTTTCTTAACGTCTGAACGACGGCCTTCACGCATACCTTGACGTTTGGTCTTACCCTTAAGAACAAGAGTATTTACAGACTTAACTTCAACTTCAAAAAGCTTTTCTACTGCTGCTTTGATTTCTCTTTTAGTTGCATCTTTTGCTACTTTGAAAACGATAGTGTTCGCTTTCTCAGCAGCCATAGTTGCTTTTTCAGAGATATGTGGAGCACGTAGAACTTTTAGTAGACGCTCTTCAGTGATCATGCCAGCATCTCCTCAACTTGCTTAACTGCCTCAGCAGTCATTACAACTTTGTCAAACGCAATAAGACTCACTGGATCAATCGCAGCAACGTCACGTACGTCAACTTTGTAAAGGTTACGAGCAGCTAAGAATAGATTCTCATCTACTTCACCAGTCACGATCAGAACATCTTTAAGCTCAAGCTCTTCAAGCTTAGCAATTAGCTCTTTAGTTTTTGGAGCTTCTACTGAGAAGTTATCAACAACGATTAAACGCTCTTGACGAACAAGTTCAGAAAGAATGCTCTTCATAGCACCGCGGTACATTTTTTTGTTTACTTTTTGGCTGTGATCTTGTGGTTTCGCAGCAAAAGTAACACCACCTGTACGCCAGATTGGGCTACGAATTGTACCAGCACGCGCGCGGCCAGTACCTTTTTGACGCCATGGCTTAGCGCCACCGCCAGATACTTCAGAACGAGTCTTTTGAGCACGAGTACCTTGACGAGCACCTGCTGCAAATGCAACAACTACTTGGTGTACAAGAGCTTCGTTGAAGTCACGTCCGAAAGTAGTCTCGGAAACAGTTAGTGCATCAGCACCTTTAACCATCAATTCCATTACTTACTCCTAGACGTTAAGCTTTAACAGCTGGTTTTACGATAACGTTGCCGCCGATAGAGCCTGGTACTGCACCTTTAATAAGAAGCAGATTGCGCTCAGCGTCAACACGTACGATCTCTAGGTTTTGAGTCGTTACACGCTCAGCTCCCATGTGACCAGCCATTTTTTTGCCTTTAAATACGCGACCTGGAGTTTGGCATTGACCAATAGAACCAGGAGCACGGTGAGACAAAGAGTTACCGTGAGTCATATCTTGAGTACGGAAATTCCAGCGCTTAATAGCACCTTGGAAACCTTTACCTTTAGATGTACCAGTAACGTCTACTTTTTTAACGTCATTGAAAAGTTCTACTTTTAGCTCAGTGCCAATTTCAAACTCTTCTCCGTTTTCTAAACGGAATTCCCAAAGACCGCGACCAGCTTCAACACCAGCTTTAGCAAAGTGACCTGCTTCAGCTTTGTTTACACGGCTAGCTTTTTTCTCTCCAGCAGTAACTTGGATTGCAGAGTAGCCGTCAGTTTCTACAGAACGAATCTGTGAAACACGGTTATTTTCTACTTCAACAACTGTTACTGGGATAGAAACGCCTTCTTCAGTAAATACGCGGGTCATACCCACTTTACGTCCGACTAGACCAATCATTCTTCTAATCTCCCTTAACCTAGGCTGATTTGAACATCAACACCAGCAGCAAGATCTAGACGCATAAGAGCATCAACAGTCTTGTCAGTTGGTTCGACGATGTCGATCAAACGCTTGTGAGTACGAATTTCGTACTGGTCACGCGCGTCTTTGTTAACGTGCGGAGAGATAAGAACAGTGAAACGTTCTTTACGAGTAGGAAGTGGAATAGGACCACGAACCTGCGCGCCGGTACGCTTTGCTGTTTCAACGATTTCCGCAGTTGAAGCATCGATTAGCTTGTAATCGAAAGCTTT
Source organism: Vibrio gallicus (assembly GCF_024346875.1). Taxonomy (NCBI): domain Bacteria; kingdom Pseudomonadati; phylum Pseudomonadota; class Gammaproteobacteria; order Vibrionales; family Vibrionaceae; genus Vibrio; species Vibrio gallicus. Next base: position 206,238 of record NZ_AP024871.1, on the reverse strand, counting down.
TAGGCGGATACGAATACGTTGGTTCTGCATGAGACAGAGCTCCAATTAATAATTAAATACACAAACAATATCGCCACTCACTCTTATAAAGATAAGGGAATGCCGATTGATTTATGTGAAACCGTAGCCTCCAAAATCAGGAAGCGTTGTCAGCTAATTTTCGATTAACTTATAGCTCTCGCTATTTTATTAATTGTATTAACCGCGAACATAAGCGGAGTATACGTTACCTAGGCTAATAGCCTAGCTCCTCGATGCTCATTGGTTCACAACCGACTTAAGTCAGTGGGAGGCATTATACAGATCGCAGAATAGTATGCAAGGGGTGTGTGAAAAATAATCGGAATTCAAGTCAGAGTGTGGGAATAGAAGAGTCTGATCGCTGAAGGCTTATAGCTGTCAGCTTATAAAATGCAAAAAGGGAAGCCGAAGCTCCCCTTTTTAGATGCGGTCTCTTCCGAAGAAGAATATCGCAAGATATTAACTAAATATTAGTCAAAGATCTTAGCAACAACACCAGCACCAACGGTACGGCCACCTTCGCGGATTGCGAAACGTAGACCTTCATCCATTGCGATTGGAGCGATTAGCTCAACAGTCATTTGGATGTTATCGCCTGGCATTACCATTTCTACGCCTTCAGGTAGAGTGATATCGCCTGTTACGTCAGTTGTACGGAAGTAGAACTGTGGACGGTAACCTTTGAAGAAAGGAGTGTGACGGCCGCCTTCGTCTTTAGAAAGAACGTACACTTCTGACTCAAATTTAGTGTGTGGGTTGATTGAACCTTTAGCAGCAAGTACTTGGCCACGTTCAACGTCATCACGCTTAGTACCACGTAGTAGTGCACCAACGTTCTCACCAGCACGACCTTCGTCAAGCAGTTTACGGAACATTTCAACACCAGTACAAGTAGTAACTGTAGTATCTTTGATACCAACGATTTCTACTTCGTCACCTACGCGTAGGATACCGCGCTCGATACGACCAGTTACAACAGTACCACGACCTTGGATTGAGAATACATCTTCAATAGGAAGTAGGAACGGTTGGTCAACAGCACGCTCTGGAAGTGGGATGTAAGAATCTAGTGCTTCTGCAAGCTCAACGATTTTATCTTCCCATTGTTTTTCGCCGTTTAGAGCGCCAAGAGCTGAACCTTGGATTACTGGTAGATCATCACCTGGGTAATCGTACTCAGAAAGAAGTTCACGAACTTCCATTTCTACTAGTTCAAGTAGCTCTTCGTCATCAACCATGTCACATTTGTTCATGAATACGATGATGAAAGGGATACCAACCTGACGACCAAGTAGGATGTGCTCACGAGTTTGAGGCATTGGGCCATCTGTCGCAGCAACAACTAGGATACCACCGTCCATTTGCGCAGCACCAGTGATCATGTTTTTAACATAATCGGCGTGTCCTGGGCAGTCTACGTGTGCGTAGTGACGTTCAGGAGTATCGTACTCAACGTGAGAAGTTGCGATTGTGATACCGCGCTCACGCTCTTCTGGAGCGTTATCGATTGATGCGAAGTCTTTCGCTTCACCGCCGTACACTTTTGAAAGAGTAGTACAGATTGCAGCAGTTAGAGTTGTTTTACCGTGGTCAACGTGGCCAATAGTACCAACGTTAACGTGCGGTTTCGTACGTTCAAATTTTTCTTTAGACACGATTGTGTTCCTTCCTAGTTATTGATTCGCCGAGACACAAAAAGTCGGGGCGCGCCAGAAGTTGCTATTTTATGCGGCATCTTTCGATAGCGCAATAGAATCATTATTAAACAGTAGCTATTTTCGCGATAAAGCGTGACTAATGTTTAACCACGTTCCGCAATAATAGATTCAGCGACATTCTTAGGTACCTCAGCGTATTCGCTAAACTCCATAGAATAAGACGCTCGCCCTTGAGTTGCAGAGCGTAAATCAGTTGAATAGCCAAACATGACAGACAGCGGAACCTGCGCGCGGACAATTTTCAGTCCAGCAGTACCATCTTCCATGCCTTCAATAATGCCGCGGCGACGGTTTAAGTCCCCTACTACACTACCCATCCAGTCGTCTGGCGTGGTTATTTCAACTTTCATCATTGGTTCAAGGAGAACTGGTTGTGCCTTAAGAGCACCATCCCTAAACGCCATTGAGGCAGCGATTCTAAACGCTATCTCACTTGAGTCAACATCGTGGTAAGAGCCATCAAACAAGGTAGCTTTGACATCCTGCATAGGATATCCAGCAAGCACACCATTGATCATTTGCTCTTCAATACCTTTCGATACTGAATTGATGTATTCACTTGGAACCACACCACCCACAACATCGTTCACAAAAACAAAACCTTCGCCCGGTTCTGATGGCTCAAGCTTAAGCCATACGTGACCATATTGGTTACGTTCACCTTGACGAATAAATTTACCTTCAATTTCAGTTGTACCACGAATTGCTTCACGGTAAGCCACTTGAGGGTTACCTACGTTACAACCAACATTGAATTCACGCTTCATACGGTCAACGATGATATCAAGGTGAAGTTCACCCATACCAGAGATCAACGTTTGACCAGTTTCTTCATCCATTTCGACACGGAAAGAAGGGTCTTCTGCTGCAAGCTTGTCTAAAGCGATAGCCATTTTATCTTGATCGGCTTGAGATCTTGGCTCAACCACAATCTGGATTACCGGTTCAGGAAATTCCATGCGCTCTAGAATCACCTTATGATGCTGGTCACACAAGGTATCACCTGTGGTTACATCTTTAAGGCCGATTACTGCTGCAATATCACCTGCATATACTTCTTTCACTTCTTCACGCTTGTTCGAATGCATCTGCACAATACGACCAAGGCGCTCTTTTTTCTGTTTTACCGAGTTGTAGACTGTTCCAGCCGTTTTAGCAACACCAGAGTAAACGCGCATAAAGGTCAGCGTTCCCACAAATGGGTCAGTTGCAATCTTAAACGCTAGAGCTGAGAACGGTTCTTTATCATCAGCATGACGCTCGACGTCTTTTTCGTTCTCATCTACACCTTGAATTGCTGGAACATCGATTGGTGACGGTAGGAAGTCAACAACGGCATCAAGCACAGCTTGAACGCCCTTATTTTTAAAAGCACTACCACATGTCGCCAATACAACTTCATTGTTAAGGGTACGGATACGCAGACCTTGTTTGATCTCCGCTTCGCTTAGTTCACCCTCTTCAAGGTATTTATCCATCAACTCTTCATTGGCTTCCGCTGCTGCCTCGACCAAGTTGGTACGCCACTCTTCAGCACTTTCAAGCATATCCGCTGGGATATCTTCATAAGAAAAAGACATACCTTGGTCGGCTTCATTCCAGCTGATTCGCTTCATCTTGATAAGGTCAACAACACCAGCAAACTCATCTTCCGCACCCACATTTAATTGGATAGGAATCGGAGTTGCGCCAAGACGCTCTTCGATTTGATCGACAACACGTAGGAAATCGGCCCCGGTACGGTCCATTTTATTTACGAACACTAAGCGTGGGACACCGTATTTATCAGCTTGACGCCAAACGGTTTCAGATTGAGGTTCTACGCCTGATGCACCACAGAATACAACTACTGCACCATCAAGCACGCGCAGTGAGCGTTCTACTTCAATGGTGAAATCAACGTGTCCTGGGGTATCAATGATGTTGATGCGATGGTCTGGGAATTGAGCTTCCATACCGCGCCAAAAGGTGGTGGTAGCCGCAGATGTGATAGTGATACCACGCTCTTGCTCTTGCTCCATCCAGTCCATAACTGCTGCGCCGTCATGAACCTCACCAATTTTATGGGAGAGACCGGTATAGAATAGAATACGCTCACTTGTGGTTGTTTTACCTGCATCTACGTGAGCCACGATACCGATATTACGGTAGTGCTCTATAGGAGTTTTACGAGCCACGATTGTATCCTCTTATTAGGGACTATTAATATTTAAAAAAAGCTTCAGAAATATTGATAGTTCCTATTTTTCTGTTCCGAAAAATAGACAAATGCAGCGAGCATAAAGCCCGCTGCACTTAAAGGTATTACCGAGGGATTACCAACGGTAGTGAGCGAACGCTTTGTTAGCGTCAGCCATGCGGTGAACGTCTTCACGTTTCTTAACCGCAGTACCTTTGTTCTCAGACGCATCTAGCATTTCAGCAGCTAGGCGTTGAGCCATAGATTTTTCACCACGCTTGCGCGCAGCTTCAACCAACCAACGCATAGCAAGTGCGTTACGGCGAACCGGACGAACTTCTACAGGTACTTGGTAAGTTGAACCACCTACACGGCGAGATTTAACTTCTACCGCTGGGCGAACATTTTCAAGAGCTTCTTCAAATACAGCTAAGTGGTCTTTACCAGACTTCTCAGCCATAGTTTCTAGTGCAGTGTAAACAATTTTCTCTGCAGTAGATTTTTTTCCGTCAACCATAAGGATGTTAACGAATTTTGCCAGCAGTTCAGATTTGAACTTAGGATCTGGAAGGATCTTACGCTGACCAATAACGCGACGACGTGGCATAGGAATTCTCCGTTGTCTTCTTCAGGTTATCCAAAACTTTTCAGTTTCTTCAAAATTAAAATTTAATTTAGTGTTTGGCCTTACTTAACGGAATCCATTAAGACTTAGGACGTTTCACACCGTATTTAGAACGACCTTTCTTACGGTCGTTTACGCCAGCACAGTCAAGTGCGCCGCGAACAGTGTGGTAACGTACACCTGGAAGGTCTTTAACACGACCACCACGGATAAGAACAACACTGTGCTCTTGAAGGTTGTGGCCTTCACCGCCGATGTACGAAGTCACTTCGAAGCCGTTCGTTAGACGAACACGACAAACTTTACGAAGTGCTGAGTTAGGTTTTTTAGGTGTTGTAGTGTAAACACGAGTACACACACCACGTTTTTGTGGACACGCTTCTAGCGCAGGCACGTTGCTTTTAACAACTTGCTTTGCACGAGGCTTGCGTACCAACTGGTTAATAGTTGCCATTAACTAGCTCCTGATTTACTTAAAGTAAGCTTTGTGAAAAATCTATACCCAATGCACTAGTGCAATTAGGGACGCGAAATTCTATGCGGGGACAGGTGGGGTGTCAAGAAATATACAGATCTTTTTCGTACAAAATTCATTCTAGGAACAGTAGTCATTGGTTTTAACTACCAAGTAATCGACTTACTGTGTTCTGCTGTGAGGTCTACGAAGCCAGAAAAATCAATCACTGCAATACTTGATTCTAGCATATCAATGATGCCCCTAGCCTCTGCATCCGGTCGTAACACCAGTGTTTGCAGGGGCTGAATGGATAAAAACGCATGATGACGTGGATTAGCTGCGTACACCGCATCTTCCACCAGCAGAAACCGATCTGTTGCTGTGGCGTACATGACTGCCTGTTCTAACTTATCTATTCGTGAAATTATGTGTAGCATTTAAAATCTCAGTATTTGAATACACTCGGACATTTTTTGTGCCACCTGGGATGGCGTTAGGAGCTCACCATCTAAGATAAGGTCTTTTTTGACCACACCATATTTAGATAAGCTCGTTTCACAAATAAAAATATCTTCCACATCATATAGCTCTAGTAAGCGAAAGGCGGCGATATAATCTCTGCTTAATATCGCTTGTGGTTGTTGCCGTTTAAGGAGCTGCAAAACCCCTTCGCCCACAAAAATCACACTGATATCTTCACTTAGAGCCGACGTTGCAAGGATCGCATCCAATCCCTCGCGCCCTTGAGCTGTAGAATGAGGCGCAGCTGAAAATATAAAGCCTAATTTCTTCACAGCTGCACCACCCTATCTCGAGTTAATAGGGCCTCGGCTAAACTGCCCAACCCAGACTGTTCAAATCCGTTAGCAAGGTTTGTTTGAGTTAATTGATGCTGTTGGGCTTCTTGCTCACCTATGATGCCTCGACGCAAAGAGGCGGCGACACAAGTTTGAAGCTGTATACCATGTTCTGCTGCAAGTTGTTGCCATGCTGCGACTAGATCAAATTCATCGTTGGCGGGAACCGTTAAACCGTTGCCATTGCTTACACCCTGCTGATAAAAGAAAACACTGACTAAGCGATGGCCTTTTTTAATCAATGCTTGCGCAAATTGGTAGGCATTTAATGGGCTTTGATCCCCATAAACACTTCCATTTACAACCAAGGTATAGGTTAGGCTCAAGGTTTACTCTCCAGTCTTGCGTTGACGGATGTATAGATAAACCGTGTGTTTTGAAATATTTAATCTATCCGCGACGCGGTTAATCGCATCTTTGATATCAAAAATTCCTTTATCATAAAGGTCCATCACAATCTGGCGATTCTTAGTATTGTTAGAAACACTTTTATCAGCATTAACCTCATCGATAGTACGTTCAACCGTTTGATCGACCAGCTCTTCAACATCACTTGCAAAGTTTACCGAAGATGCAGCAGCTTCCGCTTCTTCTGTTGGCATGAATGAGTGTAATACTTGGGAGAACGGCGCATCCAAGTTAACGTTAATACATAAAAGACCAATGACGCGATTATCACCATTGTGTATCGCTACCGTAATTGATTTCATCAACACGCCACCCTTAGCTCGGGTAAAATAAGAACGAGAAAAGTTACGTTCCGAGCCTTCAATATCTTTAAGCATTTTTAGTGCAAGATCAGTGATAGGAGAACCAACCTGACGACCGGTATTTTCGCCGTTTGCAATACGAATCGCAGAGGTGTTTAAGTCTTCTAGTGAGTGCAGGACAATCTCGCAAAAAGGACCTATCAAGCTAGCAATACCGTCAACCACTGCTTCATAAGAGCGCAAGATTACTTTGTCATGTTCCGTGAACGGCTTTACGTCAACTGAATCTAATTCAAGGAGAGATTCTGCATGGAGAGGCTGATATTGCACTTAAAGGTCCACCTAATGAAATTCAAATATTGCATTAAAGTTTATCAGATTATTTTAAAAAAGTGAGGATTGGTTACATTTAAGTCACTGTAATTCTGATCTAAATCATAAGTTTCTTCCACCTAAGCCGCTGTATTGTCAATCCTGAACAGAGATCTAGTTCATACAGATATAAAAAAACCGAGGACAAAGCCTCGGTTTGATTAACAAATTTACGCTGTTATTTTTTCGCGTCAGTCGCTTGTTGTTGTGGTGCTTCAATACTTAGCAGTTCAACTTCAAACACTAGCGTTGAATTAGCAGGGATTTTTGGTGATGCTTGATCGCCATATGCCAACTCTGGTGGGATAACAAATTTATATTTAGAGCCCACTTTCATTAACTGAACACCTTCAGTCCAACCAGGGATAACGCGATTAAGTGGGAACGTTGCAGGTTCGCCGCGGTCAATTGAGCTATCGAATTTAGTGCCGTCTGTAAGCGTACCTTCATAGTTAACTTTAACTACATCTGTCGCTTTTGGTGTTGCACCTGTGCCTTCTTTTTCTACTTGATAAAGAATGCCAGATTCGGTTGTTTTAACGCCTTCTTGCTTAGCGAACTCAGCACGGAAATCTTCACCCGCTTTTACTGCAGCTTCAGCTGTAGCTTTTGCTTTCGCTGCCATTTTTTCACTTACACGCTTATCTAAACCTTCTAGAGCGGCACGAATTTCATCTTCTTTAAGGCCAGGTTCGCCTGAGAATGAATCAGTAATACCTTTAAGTACCATCTCATCGCTAAGATCAATGCCGATTTCACGAGGTTTTTCTACGCTTGTCTTAAGGTAAGTAGCGAAAGAAACACCAATCGCATATGCTGCTTTTTCATCATCAGATTTGAACGTCATTGCAGCAGCTTCAGTTGCCGCTTGTGGAGCAGCCTCAGTTTTAGCAGCAGTTGTATCTTCTTTTTGACAACCTACTGCTAGAGCTACAGTAGCAGCTAGCAAAGAAAGTTTTAGCATTGATTTCATTTAATTCTCCAATTAATGGCCTAGCCATTTGTTGTAGGGCACTTTAAGATGCCACGCTTTGGTGACCGATATTTTAATATAAATTAAATTTGGTCAGCCGAATACAGATTAGTGTACGTTTTATCTTTCAATTACAGAAACATATTATTGTCATCTCAGTGTCAGAAAAGATACAACTATATAAAAAATTGAATTGTTAGCTTATAGACCCTATTTTTTGAAATAGTTCCCTAATGTAAACTCACTTAACAATAAAAACGACGAATATCAGTTATGACCAATAAAACCGAAGCCACCGACGTAATCGCTTTATTTACTCAACAAATCGATGATATGGAATGCAAAATCGCATTCCAAGAGCAAACCATTGATGAACTCAATGAAGCATTGAGCCAGCAACAAGTTCAAATCAGCAAGATGGAACAGCAAATGCGGCACATAGTAGGCAAGGTGAAAAACATGGAAACCTCAAACCTTGCAGATCCTTCCGAAGAAACGCCTCCTCCCCATTATTAATGGTAGCAAGGCATACTATTCGTCGGCATAAATTTTGACACTCACATTACCGTAAATATCAATAGCAGCTCTATACATACCGGAGCTGTTCATTGCGAAATGAATATCACCCGTTGCATCAAGGGCTATTAACCCGCCCTCTCCACCCATTGCCTCTAACTCACCATGGATAACGTGTTCAGCGGCAGTATGTACATCTTCATTTAAGTAACGCATTCGAGCGGCAAGATCTCCGGCAACCTGTTTGCGAATAAAGAATTCTCCAACACCTGTGGTCGATACCGCCACATTGCCATTCTCTGCGTGGGTTCCCGCTCCGATAATTGGACTATCTCCAACTCGGCCATACTTTTTGTTCGTCACCCCACCAGTACTAGTAGCAGCCGCCAGATTACCTTGCATGTCTAATGCAACAGCCCCCACAGTACCGTGCTTTCTATCGTCTGGATATTTGCTCTCTGAAAGGGCAAATAATCCCTTCTCTTTCATGGAGTTAAGCTGTTCAACTCGACGTTGCGTAATAAAGTAAGATTCATCAACAAAATCAAAGCCCTGCGACTCAGCAAATCGTTGCGCTCCATCAGCAATTAGAAATACGTGATTACTTTTTTTCATCACTGTATTTGCTAGCTCAATCGGGTTCTTAATGCCTTTGATTCCCGCAACAGCGCCCGCATTGAGATGCTTTCCATGCATGATAGAGGCATCCATTTCTATGCGTTCCTCATGGGTCAAAACAGAGCCCTTACCTGCATTAAATAGAGGCGAATCCTCCATCACCTTAACTGCAGCTATTGTGGCGTCGCCAGCATCACCCCCTAGGGTTAATACGGAATAACCAGCGCGAACTGACTCTTCAAGGGTATCTAGCACCGCTTTTTTGAGTTCATCGCTCATATTTTCTCGCAAAATAGTGCCTGCGCCGCCATGAATAGCAATACTTATAGGTTGATGCATAACATTTCCTTCGTTATAAAACCAAAAAAGCCCCCCATCACATGGGAGGCTCATTATTCATTTACAGATTAGTGATTTGAACAGCAGTCATCGCCTTTAGAGCAATCACCTTTCCCACCACAGCACTGATGGTCGTCATCTTTTTTATGGATGTGACCATGGGCTATTTCTTCTTCAGTTGCCGCACGCAATGCCACAACTTCAACATCAAAAGTCAGCGTTTGACCAGCTAGCATATGATTTCCATCAACAACCACATGGTCACCATCGACTTCAGTAACCTCTACAGGGATTGGGCCTTGGTCTGTATCTGCAAGAAAGCGCATGCCGACAACAATCTCATCTACGCCTTGGAATACATCAGCAGGTACACGCTGAACCATAACGTCAGAATGCTCGCCATAAGCCTCTTCAGGGCCTACGGTAACACTGAACTTATCACCAACCGAGCGACCAGTTAACGCATTCTCTAAACCTGTAACTAGGTTGTTGTGCCCGTGCAAATAATCTAAAGGAGCATCAACGCCCGCCTGATCAACAACTACGCCCTCTTCCACTTTTACTTGGTAAGCAAGGCTTACTACTGAGTTATTGTCAATTTTCATAGTCACTCCAAATGGTGATTGTTCAAAAAAGAGCCGCAATCATACCGATTAAGTGATCTTATTTCTAGGGCTCAAAGATTCCAATAATGGATTGCTTAGATGCTGCCTGTTGTTGCTGCTCTGTAACCCGCTGCTGCTTGAAATCACAACTTACGCACTCAGCCCACTCGACCTTATTTTCCTCCCACCAACGTAAGGTGTCTGTTTCCTTGCATTCTGGACAGGTCGCGCCAGCAATAAACCGCTTTTTAATACTCATGTTATTTATTCCAAAAGTGACTCGATTGTCGTTCGTTTTCTATTTCTCTATCGAAGATTTCTTCTAGTTCCTTACGCGCTTCCTTAGCTCGCAGTGCTAAGTTCTGCTCATCTCGATGCTCAGGTAGTAGCTCCTCAAGCATTTTATGGTCCAGCTTGCCAAAGTGCTTGGTCGCTCGCGTTGCTTGATGAGGATGCATCCCAAGCGAGACCAGTAATTGCCCCCCTAAGTCCAAGGCACTCAGAAAGGTTTCTCTAGAGTATGAGTTAACCCCGTGATTAAGCAGTTGATACGCCTCTACTCGGCTACGTGCTCGAGCCAATATCTTCAGGTGCGGAAAATGTTGCTGGCACATCTCTACCGTATCCAATATTTCATCTGGTGAATCGGTGCATAACACAATCGCCTCGGCGGTATTGGCTCCAGCTGCCCGTAATAAATCAATATTACTCGCCTCTCCATAATAAACTTTATACCCAAATTTTCTTAGCAACTTAATTTGACTGGCATCGCTCTCAAGAATGGTAATCTTGATCTTGTTCGCATACATAAGACGCCCAATAACCTGCCCAAAGCGCCCAAACCCAGCCACGATTACTTTTGGCTTTCGGCCTTCAATAGGTTTAACCGAGTCCTCTTCTGTCGGGTTAATACTGCGCGCATACCACCAACTTTGCCCTTTAAGTAATAATGGCGTAGTCACCATAGAAACACTCACCACTACCAATAGGAAACTCGATACCGAATCATCTAATAAGCCTAGCGCTAAAGCGGCGGTAAATATCACAAAGGCAAACTCTCCCCCTTGACTCAATATTGCCGACATCCGACTGCGTGATTTAGACTTCAGCCCAAACAGGTGTGCGAGTCCATATAAGACATAGCCTTTTACCACCACCAAACCGATAACGGTCAACAAGATTAATAGTGGATTTTCAATGAGTAACCCAAGGTTCACCGACATCCCGACCGAGATAAAAAACAAGCCCAATAGCAAGCCTTTAAATGGCTCGATAGTGATCTCTAACTCATGTCGATACTCACTTTCGGCTAATAACACCCCAGCTAAGAAGGTGCCGAGAGCCATAGAAAGACCAAGATATTGCATGATAACCGCAATACCAAACACCACTAGCAGAGCCGTTACCGTAAATAACTCTCGCGCCCCACTTAGTAATACATAACGAAATAAAGGGCGTAATAAGAAGTGACCAGCCACCAAGAGTGCACTGACCGCTGCCATTTTCATACCAACATCAGACCAATTCCCAGCAACATTACCCGCTAGCAGTGGCAATACTGCCAACATTGGAATGACAGCTATATCTTGAAACAGCAACACGGCAAACCCAGACTGTCCGGTTTCAGTACCAGATAACTCCTGCTCTTCGATAACTCGTAACGCAATCGCGGTTGAGGAAAGGGCCAACCCCATACCTATAGCTAAACTGCTACTCCATGATTGACCAAAAAAGTGAGCTACCAGCGAGATAAGTGCGGTAGTTAACACCACTTGAGCGCCACCAAGCCCAAGTATCGGGACTCGCATTGCCCACAATTTTTTCGGATTAAGCTCTAAGCCAATTAAAAATAGGAGTAACACGACCCCCAATTCGGAAAAGTGAAGAATTGAATCAACATCACTGATCAAGGCAAGGCCCCAAGGGCCGATAACAACACCAGCTATCAAGTAACCAAGCACGCTACCTAATCCCAACCTTTGAGCAAGAGGCACTGCAATGACGGCAGCACTGAGAAACAATACTCCACTTTGGATCAGGTCATTATTCAAGGCCATTTTCCGCTCCTAGATTGGTTGTGGCGGCAAAAGGATCACTCAACCATTTCGCGTAATCTAAAGCATGCTGGACACGCTCAACATCACTAACATTGCGTGACCAATATAAGATCAAAGGCTCAACCCAGTGCATTTGACACAGAGCAGCAGTTAATTCAAAGGGTTGCAGGATCTGCTCTAAGGGGTATTTGTTGTAACCGTCCGGTGAAAAAGCACAGGCTTTGCCACCTGTAGTGATGACGCTACGCCAATACTTATCTTTTAGGGAGCATTGCGCCCCGAATGCAAACCCTTTATCCAAAACCCGATCCATCCATTCCTTCATCAAAGCAGGGCAAGAATAGAGAAACATAGGGTGCTGAAAGACAATAAAATCATGTTGGAGTAAGCGTTGGTGCTCTGCTGCAATATCAATAAAAAAATCGGGGTATTCAGCATATAGATCATGAACCGTCACATTTGGTAAAGCTTGAATCTGCTCTATCATGCATCGATTAGCAACCGAGGTATCCGGCTCTGGGTGTGCGTATATCACCAACACCTTAGGGGGGTTATTTGTGGTTATTTCCGTCATTCCGTGACATTTTCCCATAAATACTCATCTGCTTTCTATCCTACCATATTAAATTCGTTGCAAAACACCGCATAGCAGCTGTGATGTTCGACTTTTGGATCGCTAACGCCTAATATGCCTGCCAAGATTATCAATATGCGACTTCCATGATTACTTTCTCTGAAATCCAATTGCTGCGTGGCGGCAAAGCACTCCTAGACAGTGCAACAGCAACTATCCATCCCGGTGATAAAGTCGGCCTTGTCGGTAAAAATGGGTGTGGTAAATCCACTCTCTTTGCCTTGATGAAGGACGAATTATCTATTGATGCTGGTGATTTCAAGCAACCAAAACATTGGGAGTTAGCCTGGGTTGCCCAAGAAACCCCAGCTCTTGAACGCTCAGCTTTAGAGTACGTGATAGATGGTGATAGAGAGTATCGTCAATTGGAAACTGAATTAGCCGATGCTGAAGCCAAAGATGATGGTAACAAGGTAGCCCTGCTACACGGAAAAATAGAGACCATCGGGGGTTACTCTATTCGTGCTCGCGCAGCTGAACTCTTGGATGGTCTAGGATTCTCACAGCCACAAATGCAGTGGAATCTAACCCAGTTTTCTGGTGGTTGGCGAATGCGCCTAAACCTTGCACAAGCATTATTATGTCGCTCCGATCTATTGCTACTCGATGAACCGACCAACCACTTGGATCTCGATGCTGTAATGTGGCTAGAGCGCTGGCTGCAAAGTTATCGCGGTACCCTAGTAGTTATATCCCATGACCGCGACTTCCTAGACCCAGTAATAAACCGCATTATCCATATTGAAAACCAAGTGCTCAATGAGTACACCGGAAACTACTCCTCGTTTGAAACCCAACGTGCTGAAAAGTTAGTTCTGCAACAGGCTAAGTTTCACAAGCAACAAAAACAGATGTCTCATATGCAGGGCTACATCGATAGATTCCGCTATAAGGCATCTAAGGCTCGACAGGCTCAGAGTAGGATAAAAGCCTTAGAGCGCATGGAAAAAGTGCTGCCCGCGCAATTTGATAATCCGTTTAGCTTTGAATTTAGAGAGCCAGATGCACTACCTAACCCAATCGTAATGATGGATAAAGTCAGTGCCGGTTATGGCGAAAAAATAATACTAGACCAAATACAGCTCAACTTAGTTCCGGGTAGTCGCATCGGTCTATTGGGGCGCAATGGCGCAGGTAAATCTACCCTTATCAAATTACTCTCTGGTGAGTTAGCTCCAAAAAGTGGGGAGTGTACTTATTCTCAAGGGGTAAAAATCGGTTATTTTGCCCAGCACCAACTTGAGACGCTTCACCCAGAAGAAACCCCGCTACAGCATCTAATGCAGATAGCCCCCAAACATACCGAGCAGCAACTACGAGACTACCTAGGAAGCTTTGGTTTCCAAGGTGAAAAGGCACTGGATAAAGTTGCTCCTTTCTCTGGTGGTGAGAAGGCACGCCTTGTCTTAGCATTATTAGTGTGGCAAAAACCAAACCTATTACTACTCGATGAGCCAACCAACCATTTAGACCTAGATATGCGTCAAGCGCTTACTCTAGCCTTGCAAACCTTTGAGGGTGCAATGGTTATCGTGAGCCACGATAGATACCTATTAAAAGCAACCACCGATGACTTGTATCTGGTTCATGACCAAATGGTAGAACCATTCGATGGTGACTTAGTTGATTACTATAAATGGCTAACAGAGCAACAGAAACTGACCAAGAAGGCGGACTCTACATCTATCACCAAAAGTAGCGAAAACTCTGCCGCCGCCAAGAAAGACCTGAAACGCAAGCAAGCTGAATTCCGTAAGCTTACTGCTCCAATTCGTAAAAATATAACTAAGCTTGAAGAGAAGATGGATAAACTCAATCAAGCTATTGAAGAGTGTGACCAACAGCTTAGCGATACGGATCTATATCAGATGGAAAACAAAGCTAAACTTACACAAGTGTTGAATAAACAGGCGCAAGCAAAAGCGGAGCTTGAAGAGGTCGAAATGGAATGGATGAGCGAGCAAGAGAGCTTAGAAGGCATGCAGGCTGAGCTGGATATCGAATAATATTTATGGCAAAGAGCACGCCCAATCAAACCCTAACCGTAGATAACCTATGGCAATTTAGCCTACGCTACTACTCGGTTCGAGAAATTAAAGAGGCGTGCCTAACCCTACAAAATCAATTCGATGGCAATGTGAATTTGCTACTAGCATTGCGTTGGCTAGAACAACATAGGCTGACCTTTCCAAAACAACAGTGGCCCCAACTTCAGCAAAGCCTTGAACGAACAGAGTCACTTTTACATGATTTTCGTCAATTGAGACGTAAAACCAAACAGTACCTCCCCAACTCTATAGACAAAGAGTCACTGCAATTCGAATTGCAATTGGAGCGCGAGCAACAGGTGGATATCGTGGCAGCAATTCATACCTTAACTATCACAACTGCAACCACTGAAAACTTGATAGATGAATACTGTCACCAATTGGGAGCTAAGCAACTTATTGATGAATTTAGGACACAAAGAGATGCAGAATAAATTCACACCGCACTGGAGCATAGCCAACCCTCACTTACAGACCCTGCTACCTCGGTTTGTAAGAAAGACTCCCTTGTTTACTCCTATATGGGAATCCATTCAGACCCCAGATAACGACTTTCTTGACTTGGCGTGGAGTGAAGATTGGAATCAGCTCCAAGCTTATAAAAAGCCCATTTTCATTTTATTCCATGGCCTTGAAGGTAGCTTTAATAGCCCCTATGCCAATGGACTAATGCACGCATTTGCTGATAAAGGTTGGCTTGCAGTAATGATGCATTTCCGTGGATGTAGCGGCAAACCAAACAAACAAGCCCGCGCTTATCATTCGGGAGAAACTGAAGATGCGCGTCAATTTTTAGAGCATCTAAATCAAAGGTTCCCATACAATCCTAAGGTAGCCGTCGGTATATCGCTAGGAGGGAATATGCTAATCAACTACCTAGCTAAATATGCCGATCAACCACTCATAGATGAAGCCAGCATAATCTCAGCTCCATTAGATTTAGCTGCGTGCTCGAAGCGTATTGAACACGGTTTCTCCAAGCTATATAACAGCTACTTGCTTAACTCATTGAAGCAATCATCTCTCAATAAATTGCATCTACTCGAAGAAGCGCTTGGCATTAATCGAGAAATGATCCTGAACATGCGTTTGTTACATCAGTTTGATGATGCTATCACAGCTCCGTTGCATGGCTTCGATAATGCAAAAGACTATTACACTAAATGCTCCGGACTACCCAAGCTCAATCAAACCTCAATCCCAATAAACCTTATTCATGCTTTAGATGACCCTTTTATGACCGATGAGGTTATTCCAAAGTTTAAGCTTGCTAGCAACCTTAAATATCATTTACTACCTAAAGGTGGGCACGTAGGTTTTATCCAGGGCACACCTTTTGAACCCAAATTCTGGTTAGAGATGGTGGTTCCCGCTTTTTATGATAAGTTTATACCCTCTACCTTTTAAGTTGATGTAATCCATGATCGTACCTTGGCAAGAAATTAGCCCTGAAACACTAGAATCCTTAGTAAAAGAATTTGTTCTTCGAGAAGGAACCGATTACGGAGATATAGAAGCAAGCTTACAGGACAAGGTTGATCAGGTTGTATTACAACTAAAAACCGGAGAAGCTGTTATCGTCTACTCTGAACTACATGAGAGTATCGATATCAAAGTAGGTAAAAACTCTCAACTCGTTTAACTCACATTCGACAAGGAACGTCATGTCAGCCAAGCACCCTATAATAGCAGTCACTGGTTCTTCAGGAGCAGGCACAACTACAACCTCAGAAGCCTTTCGTAAGATGTTTAATATGATGAAGGTTAACGCGGCTTGGGTTGAGGGAGATAGCTTTCACCGTTTTACCCGCCCAGAGATGGACATCGCCATCCGCAAAGCCAAAGAACAGGGCAAACACATCAGTTACTTTGGCCCTGAGGCGAATGATTTTCCTGCTCTCGAAGAGTTTTTTAAAGAGTATGGTGAAAAAGGCGAAGGCAAGGTTCGCCGTTATCTGCATACCTTCGACGAGGCTGTACCATATAATCAAATGCCGGGCACCTTTACCCCGTGGCAGGATCTTCCAGAAAATAATGACCTATTATTTTACGAAGGATTGCATGGCGGCGTCGTTGACCATAATTGCAATGTAGCTCGTCACGTTGATCTACTCATAGGCATGGTGCCGATTGTAAACCTAGAGTGGATTCAGAAATTCGTGAGGGATACTCGAGATAGAGGTCACTCTAGAGAAGCTGTTATGGACTCGATCGTACGCTCTATGGATGATTATCTTAATTTCATCACTCCGCAGTTCTCCCGTACCCATATTAACTTTCAACGAGTCCCGACGGTTGACACCTCAAATCCTCTCAATGCTAAGGGTATTCCGAGCTTAGATGAGAGCTTTGTTGTGATTCGAATGCGAGGCTTCAAAAATGTCGATTTTCCATATCTTTTAGCCATGATTGATGGCTCATTTATGTCGAGACATAACACTTTAGTGGTTCCTGGTGGCAAAATGAGCTTTGCAATGGAGCTCATAATCCGCCCGATTTCACAGCAACTTTTAGAAACAGGAAAAATAGGTTAGCTCGTGCATAGTGCACACTCTTGTGCAAGATTGTGATTCAAAGCACGATTTCGCTTACATTTTCGTCAAATTCGACCGATCAAAATCAAGAAATGTAGAACAAAAAGAGATACTATTCGTAATACAAAAATGACGCAGTTCACAGCAACTGCGAGCCTTCAGCCATGATAGGCAACAATACGAACATACTCGCTGTAGAGAGGAAGATAAGAATATGGTTTTAGGTAAACCTCAAACAGATCCAACTTTAGAATGGTTTTTGTCTCATTGTCATATCCACAAATACCCTTCAAAGAGCACCCTGATCCACGCTGGTGAAAAAGCCGAAACTTTGTATTACATCGTTAAAGGCTCAGTCGCTGTTCTAATCAAAGACGAAGAAGGTAAGGAAATGATTCTTTCTTACCTAAACCAAGGTGACTTTATTGGTGAGCTAGGTTTATTTGAAGAAGACCAAGAGCGTACTGCTTGGGTTCGTGCTAAATCACCATGTGAAGTAGCTGAAATCTCATTCAAAAAATTCCGTCAACTTATCCAAGTAAATCCTGACATCCTAATGCGTCTTTCTTCGCAAATGGCAAACCGTTTACAGGTTACTAGCCAAAAAGTAGGCGATTTAGCATTCTTAGATGTTACTGGTCGTATTGCACAGACTCTACTGAATCTTGCAAAACAACCAGATGCAATGACTCACCCAGACGGCATGCAAATCAAGATCACTCGTCAAGAGATTGGTCAGATTGTTGGCTGTTCTCGTGAGACTGTAGGTCGTATCTTGAAAATGCTAGAAGAGCAGAATCTAATCTCTGCACACGGCAAAACTATCGTAGTTTATGGTACTCGCTAATTCATAATTAGTGCATGTATACAAAGACCGCTGTCATAATCTGACGGCGGTTTTTTTATTCTAGCTTTTAGCTTTAGCCATCGGTACTTTCAAATATCTTATCTGCTGATGCCTCAACAAAGCCGTGGTAGAGCTGGCCTTGATGATCATTGTATCGCTTCGCAAACTCATAGAACCCACCCGGAATTACGTGCACACCATCGCTAAATGTGACTTCGACCTTATCAGCCATAGTAGAGGACTGCTCCAGCAATACATCGGCACTGCCCTTCACCTCTCCTCCTGATGCATTAATAGCAAAGCCCTTACCCTTTAGGAAATCATTAACTTGAGCAACATCCTCATATTTTGATAATTGATTTACACTAACGGTAAAGTGGTTTGCACCATATCCATGTGCGGCAACCCATGCGGCATATTCACTTTCACTCGCTAGATTTTGATAATCTCCAAAGTTTAATTCCCATAGCCGCCCTTGACACAAAAAGTCAGCTTGATGCAGTTTGTCAGCCTCTATTTGCGCCACCAGCTTAAGCACGATATTACGTAACTCATTTGAACAAAGGTGTAATTGCAGCTGGCTAATAAAGACCTTAGGCATAGTGGGATCTGGGTGCTGATAATGCTCTGCTATCAACTTTTTACTTTCAAATACATAATCCCCACCTTTTACGTAACCAAGCTCAATAAAAGGCTTAGCCAATGCCGGCAAAGCAACAGGATCAACACCAAAAGTACGCAGCGCGATGTGGTCATTGAGTAATGTTTGATCTTGTTTTAATAGTTGTTGGATAACTTGAGATGAGGGACAAAGACGCCCGTGAAAGTCTTCCCACAGTTTTTCAAACAATTTTTCAGCTGCCATACATCCTCCTTGCTATTACATGCTAATACCTGGCGACAAAGACTCAGGTAATAATGGTTCCGTTCCGTGAATCGATGCCATAGGGTAAGCACAATAATCTGCGGCGTAAAAAGCACTGGGACGAAGGTTGCCCGATGCGCCTGGGCCGCCAAATGGTGCATCACCACTTGCCCCTGTAATAGGACGATTGCGATTTACTATTCCAGCACGGATTTCATCACAGAACTGCTCCCACTGTTCATCTAAGGTAGAAATAAGGCCAGCAGAGAGCCCATATTGGGTGCTATTTGCTAACTGTATAGCTTCAGAGAATGATGAGTAGCGGACAACTTGTAATAGAGGACCAAAGTACTCTTCATCGGGTAATTCAGCTACAGCACTCACATCTAGAATTGTCGGAGATAAAAATGCATCACTACCTAACTCACCTTTAACCAGATACTCGCCACCTTGCCCCACCAAACTCTCTGCCGCTATAACAATTTGCTGCGCCGCAGTTCGAGAAATAAGCGTCCCCATAAATGGCTGCTCACCCGCAAAGGGCTGATCCATTTTAAGCTGCTTGGTCACCTCAACTAAACGCGAGACTAAGGTATCACCGGTATCACCATGAGGGATATAGAGTCGACGAGCACAGGTGCAGCGCTGACCCGCGCTAATAAATGCAGACTGGATGATAGTGTATACCGCAGCATCTAAGTCACCATGTTGCTCTGAAACGATAAGCGGGTTATTCCCCCCCATTTCTAAAGCCAACATTTTCTCTGGTTGACCTGCAAATTGGCGATGCAAGATATGACCCGTTTGCGCACTACCAGTAAACAGCAAACCATCAATATGGTTCGAACTGGCCAAGGCAATACCAGTCTCTTTTCCACCCTGAACAAGATTGATAACCCCAGCAGGAATACCGGCCTCTTGCCACAGCTTAACGGCTAACTCACCACATAAGGGGGTAAGATCTGATGGTTTAAATACAACCGTATTACCAGACAGTAACGCCGGAACAATATGACCATTTGGTAAATGAGCAGGGAAGTTATATGGACCAAATACCGCTAAAACACCTAATGGACGATGCTGAAGTGTAACGCTATTCTCTCCAACCTGTTTATGTTGAGTCCCTGTACGCTGATGGTAAGCACGAATAGATAGCGCAATTTTTCCAGCCATCGCCGCAGCCTCAGTGCGGGTTTCCCACAATGGCTTACCTGTTTCTTGGGCAATGGTTGTCGCGATTAACTCAGCATTCTCTTTTACTAACTCAGCAAAGCGCAATACGACCTGCTCACGCTGTTCAAAAGAGCGCTTTTTCCAACCTAAAAAGGCATTACGAGCACTCAGCACTGCAAGCTCTACTTGCCCCTTCGTTGCGCTATGGCCATGCCAGATTGATTGGCTGTTGTAAGGTGATTGAGAACCGAGTTCGCCACCTTGACCTGAGATCCATTCACCCGCTATGAAATGCGTTGTCATATCCATTCATCCTTGTCGTTGTGTAAACTTACTGCGCCACCATACGAATCCAATCCCCATTTTTGACTTCGAGGGCCATAGCGACCTTTGCCGACAAAGTTACGATTTGAGATTCATGGTCAACAGCGGCGGGCTGTGCAACAGCACGGAAGTTTTCAAAAGAGGTATTACACATAATATAGTTCTGAGTACTATGCTGTTCTGCGATAGAAACCTTGGCCCTAAATGAGCGACGCACTGTATCTATGTTGTGTACATCACACTCTACCGTCGGGCCCGCATCGAAAATATCGACATAATCTCGACAGATAAACCCTTCTTTCTCTAACAGGCGTAATGCAGGTTTAGTGTTATCGTGTACCTTACCGATAACAGCCTGAGCCTCTTCACTTAATAGGTTGATATAGATAGGCAGCTTAGGCATCAAGTCTGCAATGAAACCTTTATTACCTATCCCTGTAAGGTAGTCCGCATGGGTGAAATCAATAGAGAAGAAGTGGTCTTGCAACCACTCCCAAAACGGAGATTTACCCGCTTGATCGGACACCCCACGCATCTCAGCAAATATAGTTCGAGAAAAGCGATGTGGATGCTCAGCCAGCATCAAAAAGCGGCACTTAGACATCAAGCGACCATTTAAGCCCCCACGAAAACTGGGGCGCAAAAACAGAGTGCATATCTCTGAGCATCCGGTGTAGTTATTACCAAAGGTTAGTAAGCGTGCAACGTTGTTCACCCCTAAGGCTTGCGAAGAGTGAACCACCTTACTGATATGGTATGAATAGAAAGGTACGTCCCAACCCACAGCGGCTTCGACACCAGTAGTGCCTGCAACTTCTCCTGTATGACTATCAAATCCAACCATCAAGTACCCTTCATCACTGGGTTCCTTAACGTTCTGCTTGGCAAAACTGACAACAGAATGTTCAATTCGATTGTTAAGCAGGGTTTCATTTACGGGTAAAGATGTAAATCCATGCCCGGATTCCTCTGCACACATATAAAGAGCGTTGTAATCTTCCTTGGCTATTGGGCGTACTACCAACATCGCACTATCCTCCTGATAGATAACTAAGCGTTATATAATTTCGCCACCGCGCATTCTAAGCGGGCAAATCCTTGTTCAATTTCTTGTGTTGAAATAACCAATGATGGCGCAAAACGAACCACATTAGCACCAGCGACTAGCAGCATTAAGCCCTCATCACCCGCAGCAACCAGTACGTCACGAGCACGACCTTGCCACTCATCAACCAGTTCAGCTCCGATCAATAACCCCTTACCTCGAACCTCTTTAAAGATTGGGTATTTAGCATTAATTTGCGCAAGATGGTCACGAAACAGCTGTTCACGCAGCTTCACTCCATCTAGCACCTCTGGGGTTGATATGTGGTTAACAACTGCCTCTGCGACAGCACACGCTAATGGGTTACCACCATAGGTTGAGCCGTGAGTCCCAACTTTAAGGTGTTTAGCTACCTTATCTGTAGTCAAGATGGCTCCAATTGGAAAACCGCCCCCTAGGGATTTGGCAGTACTTAAAATATCTGGAGTTACACCAAGGCCTTGGTACGCATAGAAATCACCAGTACGACCATTACCCGTTTGCACCTCATCAAACACCAATAACGCATTATGTTTATCACACAATTCACGCACTGTTTGGGCAAACTCTGGCGTCGGCGGCACGATTCCACCCTCACCCTGTAAAGGTTCCATCATGACTGCACAGGTTTTATCTGATATAGCCGCCTTGAAAGCCTCGATATCGTTATATGGAATATGTTCGATATTGCCAGGCTTTGGTCCAAATCCATCGGAGTATGCCGCTTGTCCACCAACGGTTACCGTGAAGAAGGTACGGCCATGAAAGCCTTGATTGAAAGCAATGATTTGAGTTTTGTCTGAACCATAGTTATCAACGGCATAACGACGAGCAAGCTTAAGGGCTGCCTCGTTGGCCTCTGCTCCAGAGTTGGCAAAAAATATCTTATCTGCAAAGCTTAACTCGGTGAGTTTTTTCGCTAATCTCAATGCCGGCTCATTGGTCATAACATTGCTCAAATGCCATAATTTATTAGCCTGTTCGGTCAACGCCTTAACCATCACTGGATGGCAATGCCCTAAACAGCTAACAGCAATACCACCAGCAAAATCTATATATTCTTTGTCTTGCTGATCCCATACTCGCGACCCTTCTCCTCTAACGGGAATCATTGGCAACGGGTTGTAGCAAGGTAGCATTACCTTGTCGAAATCTTGGCGGGTTACTTCTGAAAACATGATGCGCTCCTTTTCTGTTTCCCTTCAGCCTAATGAGAAAATAGGCCAATGGCAAAGCATGAGATAGAGATTTCCTCTGTATGCGCATTGTATTAACAAATTATTAACTAATTCAAGACTTATTTATACATAATTACTACCGGAATCGGCACCAAAGATAGACAATGTGAAGCATGATGTATAATTGAGCGACTAGCAAAAATAAAGGTCGCTGATGGGTTGAAAATTAACGAATTAGCTTGAGGAAATTGTTGAGAATGTCGTGACCCTGTTCGGTTTTTATCGACTCCGGGTGAAATTGCACCCCTTCAATAGGCAAAGTTCTATGTCGATAGCCCATAATTTCAAACGGCTGACCGGCTTCATCTAGTGTCCATGAGGTCATCTGTAAGCACTCAGGGAGAGTGTTTTTGTCTACAACCAAAGAGTGATAACGCGTTACCGTAAGCGGGTTATTCAAGCCATTAAACACCCCACAACTATTATGCTCAATCGCTGTGGTTTTACCATGCATCACTTTATGTGCCCTTACTACTTTAGCGCCCAACACCTGCGCAATAGCTTGGTGACCAAGACACACACCGAGTATCGGTAGTCGCCCCATAAAGTATTGAATGGCTTGTAGGGATATCCCTGCATCATCTGGCGTACAAGGCCCAGGAGAAATAACCAAAGCCTGCGGTGATAAGGCTTCTATTTCTTGAATAGTAATTGCATCATTACGCACCACTTTCACCTCACACCCTAACTCACAAAAGTATTGATATAGGTTGTAAGTAAAAGAGTCGTAGTTATCAATAATTAACAGCATGGGGAAAGATAGGCTCCAAAAAAAATACCACCGCAAAGCGGTGGCATTCTATCACAATTATTTAAGCTGACGCCTAGGCATTTTATAGAGGGCGTTTAACAAAACCTACCGTTTCATAAACCTTATCTAAGGTTACGGCAGCTCTAGCTGATGCCTTTTGAGATCCCGCTTTCATCACTTCAGTAAGATACGGAATATCATTACGCACACGCTGGTATTCAGATTGAATCGGCTCTAGCATTGCAACAATGGCTTCACCAACATCTTTCTTAAATGGGCCATACATTTCAACCCCTTGATATTGAGCCTCAATTTCAGCAAAGGTTTTGCCTGTTGCCGCAGAATATAATCCCATAAGGTTTGCAATACCGCCCTTATTTTCTACATCATAAGCAATACGAGCTGGGCTTTCTGCATCTGTTTGAGCTTTGTTAATTTTCTTCAGAATGGATTTAGGATCTTCTAGCAAGGTAATAACGTTCTTACGGTTATCATCTGACTTAGACATCTTCTTCGATGCATCCTGTAGGCTCATAACACGAGCATTTACTGTAGGGATGTACGGCTCTGGAACCTGAAAAATAGGTGCCTCAGGCGTACCGTAGAGGTTATTAAAACGGTTGGCAATATCACGAGCTAGCTCTAAGTGTTGCTTCTGGTCGTTTCCTACAGGAACCTGATGAGCACCATACAACAGAATGTCGGCAGCCATAAGCACTGGGTAGCCATACAAGCCAACATTGACATCGTTGGCGTAGCGTTGTGCTTTATCTTTAAATTGAGTCATTCGATTTAGCTCACCCATCTGGGTGTAGCAGTTTAGAATCCACGCCAGTTGAGCATGTTCAGGCACATGAGACTGCACAAACAATGTACTCTTCTTGGGATCAACACCAACCGCTAGGCAAACTGCTAATGCATCTAAGGTTGCCTCTCTCAGTGCTGCTGGATCTTGACGCACGGTAATCGCATGAAGGTCAACAACACAGTATTGGCAATCATAGTCATCTTGCATCTGTTGCCATTGACGCAGAGCACCTAGATAGTTACCAATGCTTAATTCACCAGACGGCTGAACACCACTTAACACTATAGGTTTCGCGCTCATGTTATGACTTCCTCAAAACTACAAATAAATCAAATATGGAACACAGCAGTGTACTCACCAACGAGTATATTGCCAAAGAAAATAATCGTTTTTTAGCTTTAAACACTCAAAAGTTCATTTTGCTTCAATACTGAAAGTAACCCTGATAATTCTTCAATCAAAAAATCGGGAGATGACAGTTCGATAGGCTCACCATGATTGTAGCCATAGGGAACAGCGACAGACGCTACTCCGGCATTTTTCGCGGCCAATACATCGTTTTTAGAATCACCGACCAAGATGAACTCTGAATGTTGCAGTGCATGCTTATCCATTAAATAGTTCAATGGCATAGGATCTGGTTTACGCTTAGCAAACGAATCGCCACCAAGAACATCAACGAAGAACTCAGATATACCTTGCTGCTCCAATATTTCTGGCACGAAACACAAGGGCTTATTGGTGACAATTGCGAGCTTATACCCCTCATCAACCAACTGCTTAAGTGTATTTTTTACACTCGGATATAAATGACTTTTACTGTGGCCACAGCTGGCATAGAAGTAATCAAATTTCTCCCGTGCCTGTGTTTTTAGCTCCTCACTTAGACTTGAGTCTACTGCATAACTTTGGCTCAGAGCTCTTGCAACTAAGATATCTGCACCATTTCCAACCCACTCTCTAATTTGCTCTTCACTTACACCTGGGCGACCTATAGCTCGCATTGCTTGATCAGTTGCTAGGGTTAGATCTGGCACGCTATCTAGTAATGTGCCATCGAGGTCAAAAGCAATAAATTTAATCATTACTTTTCTCCAGCTCACTGCGCATTTCATCAATGACTTGTTTGTAATCTGGCTGATTAAAAATAGCCGAGCCTGCAACGAACATATCTGCACCTGCTTCGGCAATCTCACGAATATTGTCGACCTTAACCCCACCGTCGATCTCTAAACGGATATTACGTCCACTGGCATCGATGCGTTTACGTACCTCACGCAATTTGTCTAAGGTTGCGGGAATAAAGGATTGACCACCAAAGCCAGGATTAACCGACATGAGTAAGATCAGGTCGACTTTATCCATAATGTAATCTAGGTGGGAAAGTGATGTTGCTGGGTTTAGCACCACGCCGGCCTGACAGCCATGTTCTTTAATTAGCTGTAAGGTACGGTCAACGTGTTCAGAGGCTTCTACATGAAAGGTAATCATAGTTGCGCCCGCTTTGGCGAACTCAGGAACAATAGAATCAACAGGCTTAACCATTAGATGAACATCGATAGGTGCTGTAATGCCATAATCTCTTAACGCCTTACAGATTGGAGCGCCAAAGGTGAGATTAGGAACATAGTGGTTATCCATTACATCAAAATGCACCACATCAGCCCCCGCTTGCAGTACGCGCTCTACATCTTCACCTAAGCGGGCAAAATCTGCGGAGAGTATAGAGGGAGCTATTAAAAAGTCTTTCATCTGTGGCCTCAAAGTTATAGAAGTAAGCTAACGAACAAAATTGTACAAAAGCTATACCTTTAACTCAAAACCAATTGTGATTTTTGTCTTATTCAGCAGGTGGTTGAAACAGTGCCAGCAGCTCATCGACCTTATTACGGCCTGCGCCATTGCGACTAATGGTGCGTTTTACCTTAACCACGTTTAATTTTGCGCCATGATAGAGGCGACGAGTTAGGGTCGTATCATGATTAGAAATCAGTACTGATACTTTCTGTTTTGCTACTGTGCGCTCAGCAATATCTGCCAATGCGGCCTGATCATCTAAAGAAAAGCCATTGCCTGCATAGGTAGTAAAGTTGGCTGTATGTGAAAGTGGTGCATAAGGGGGATCACAATAAACTGCAGACTCTGGTCGAACTCGGTCAAACGTTTCTTTATACCCAGCACAGATAAAGGTCGCTTTCTGCGACTTTTCAGAAAAAAACTCTAATTCAGCTTCGGGAAAGTATGGCTTTTTGTATGAACCAAATGGAACATTGAAGCCACCTTTTTTGTTATAACGACACAGACCGTTAAACCCAAAACGATTCATATACAAAAAAGCAATTGAGCGAAACTGAATATCTTTGCTTTCATTAAATTGTCGACGAACATCCAGATAAGCCTGCTTTTGATTATATTCAGACGTGAATAAACGCCTAACCTCTTCAATATAAGGCTGAGGGTTGGTCTTCAAAAGGTTGTACAGGTTGATAAGATCAGGATTGATATCAGCGAGTAAATAGTCATCATAATCCGTATTTAAAAATACAGATCCTGCCCCAACGAAGGGTTCCACCAGCGTGTTTGCTTGCGGAAGATGGCGCTGAATATCTTCAACTAAGCCGTACTTTCCGCCTGCCCATTTTAGAAAGGCACGTTTTTTCTTCATTGCTGGTTTAACTACCCTTGTTCAATTGGTGGCGAAATGTAACATAAAAACGACGCGAGCTCAGCGTTATTTTCCAATCTCTATCTCTTTATGCACCTGAGACATTGATTTAACCCATGGCCCCAAATTTTGAATATCAGCCGACAATTTTGAAATGGCAGATTGAGCTTTACTTACTGTCTTGAAGTCTTGATAAGTAATTATGTACCACTGTTTATTAGAGCGAATCGTAGGGTAAATTCGAACCCTATCTACTACATGATACTGCTCAATAAATCCTTCGACCTCTTGCATGTTTTTAAGTGCTGCAAGCTGCACTGTATAACGCTTGCTTGATACAGCTAGTAAGGCATCTCTAGAGAACGAAAAGCTGACAGCGGGCCGAGGTGTCACCGGCTCTACAACTGGCTTAGTAACCTGGTTATCACTATCAATCAGCCCATCTAATACCTGTTCTGGAACAATCACCCGCTGACGTCCGTTAGAGCTTTTACCGACTGTAACTGTTTTATCCAGCACTGGCGGTGGTAGTGCGGCATCATCTACCTGTAAGGTATCTGGCTTTATCGGCTCCATCTCATGTGGTTGTGCCTCACCTTGTGCCATCGTCAACTCGGTGATAGCTGATGTAGACTTAGATTCAGCTTCAACCTGTTGCGACTGCATGTTATCGCCAGCAAGCCACCACCAAACAAAGCACCCAATAAGCGCAACAACAACCGCTAGCAGCAGGCCATATTTAACTGAACCACGAGAATTTGACGGCATTTTTTTACTCACTTTCTCTTCCGTACCTAAATGATTGAGCTGCCCTGGAGAAACCTTTCTATGTCTGTAACGCTTCCGAATTTGGTCTCTCTTGGCCATATTATCAAAACGACGCAGTACTAAAATATCTAGAAATAGGTCTTTATCCTGCGATGAAAGACAAGGAATAGTAATGACCCTAGGTCGTACATTGAAATTAATTTGCAGCGGGTTTATTTTTTCAAGTTGTAACTCAGGTGTGGCAGATAGCACTAAGTGAATACTTAGTGTTGGGTGTGCAGTTAGGCGCTCTACCAGACCCCAAAGTTCACTCAGGATGTCGGTGCTTGCGATCCCTGCATCGTCAATAACAAGCAACATGCGATGCGATTCAAGACCAAAAGCTTGGTCTAGGTTTTCATAGAGACTCAAGGCAGGATCGAAGGCATATTCAGACACTAACTGTTCAAACAGTTGCAGCTTAAACTCCAGCATTGATAGCTTGGGTTTACACTGGATTAGTCCACGATGCTTTGCAGAGTGAAATTCGACAAAAAAACGTTGGCTAATAGTGCTTTTCCCAGCACCAGTAGCCCCCGAAATAATAACTAAGCTAGAACCAAATTGCAGGCCAGAATTCAGTTGCTCTAATAGGTGCGACTGTGTCTCTAGCTCTAGCCATTTAGCTGGCTCGCTTGTTACCCTTTTGTGCTGCTTAAGCTTATGAATCAGGCTCATCCGTCACTCCTTGACTTCAGTTAATACCGCGCCTAATACCCTTATTTAGTTTGTCGGCTATCCTCGATCGCTTGATATACATACTTATGATCAAGGTCACTTACCACTTGTGCGCTACCAATACTGTTAGGAATAATCAATCTTAGTAGACCAGATAGAACCTTTTTGTCTCGCATCATATGCTTCATAAAATCTTCTCCCGTCATCTCCTTTGGAGTATGTACAGGCAGATCAAAAGCCATGAGTAAAGACTCAATACGCTGTGCGTCGGTGCTAGTCATTCGACCATCAAGGCTTGCAGCGCGAGCTGCCATCACAGTGCCAGAAGATACCGCCTCACCATGTAACCAATTACCATAGCCCATTTCGGCCTCTATAGCATGACCAAAGGTGTGGCCTAGGTTCAGTAGTGCACGAACACCTGACTCTTTTTCATCCTCAGCAACTACATCCGCCTTTATTTGACAACACTTAGCAATAGCGGTTATCAGGGATGAAGCATCGAGTTGAGTTAGAGATTGTTGGTTTTTTTCGATCCATTCAAAGAACGGGGCATCGATAATAATGCCATATTTAATCACCTCAGCCATACCTGCTGCAAATTCACGCTCAGGTAAGGTATTTAAGGTTTCAATATCGATAATCACTGCTTTGGGTTGGTAAAACGCACCGATCATGTTTTTACCTAACGGGTGATTTACCGCGGTCTTCCCACCGACTGATGAGTCTACTTGGGATAGTAAGGTGGTTGGGATCTGAACAAAATCAACTCCGCGCTGATAACAAGCAGCAGCAAAGCCGACTAAATCTCCCACTACACCACCACCAAGCGCTACCAACAACACATCTCGCCCATAATTATGTTCAAGTAAGAATGTCATCACTTGATTAAACGTATCTAGAGATTTGTATTGTTCACCATCTGGCAATTCTAGTACCCGAGTCAGACACCCTAAGTTTTTAAACTGCGCTTCTACTTGATCGGCGTATAAAGGGCCAACAGTAGTATTGGTGATAATAACGACACTTTGTTTAGAAAGGTCTTTAGTGGATGGGAATAGAGAAGAATAAAGGGCCGGGTTTCCCAATAACCCAGCACCAATTGAAATGGGGTAGCTTCGCTCCCCTAAACTTACCGTGATCCGTTCCATGGGATGCACTCCTCAGTAAGATTAACGCTCTTCCAGCATTTTAACGATTTGATTCGCAACAACTTTTGCGCTTTGGTCGTCAGTTTTTACTGTGTAATCGGCAACATCTTCATAAAGAGGGTTGCGTTCAGCGGCTAAACTCTCAAGAACTTCACGCGGCTCATCTATTTGTAGAAGAGGGCGTTTTTTGTCGCGGTTAGTGCGAGCAAGTTGCTTCTCGATAGTTGTTTCAAGGTATACAACAACACCTCGAGCAGACAAGCGGTTGCGGCTTTCTTTACTCAGTACAGAGCCACCACCAGTTGCCAAAACGATACCCAGATTCTCAGTCAGATCATTGATTACGGATTCTTCGCGTTTACGAAAGCCATCTTCGCCTTCAACATCGAATACCCAAGCAATATCTGCACCGGTGCGTTCTTCGATCACAGTATCCGAATCAACAAACTCCATATGAAGTTGTTGTGCTAGGTGTCTACCAATTGTACTTTTGCCGGCCCCCATAGGGCCAACAAGAAAAATATTACGTTTCTCGGCCATGTTCAGCAATTATTTACAACGTTAAATCAAAAAATAAATCGCCATTATTTATCATCGTGTTATTGATGACGCACTTCAATGACGCCTGGTTCCTCACATAAAAATCGTGATAAGACCCGAAATTATCTGGATTTGCAGGCGATTTTGCAATCAAAATTTGTTTTTTTTTATTTTTCTTGGCTAAGAACCCGCTTTTTCACTCAATTTACGTAACTTTATTTAGATACTGTGTCCTGTATTTTAGGTGTTACAAAGATCAATAACTCACTACGTGCTAATTTTTCAGAGGTTCGCCGAAAAAAGCCGCCAATCCACGGAATTTCAGCAAGATACGGGACTTCTTCTACATTTTTGGTGACGCTTTTTTGAAAAATACCCCCTAATACAAGGGTTTCGCCATCATCAATAAGTACTTGGGTGTGGATACGTTGGGTGTCAATTGCGACCGCTTCTCCGATTCCAGTCTTAACCACCTGCCCAGGTCTATCTTGAGTAACATTAAGGTCTAATACTAATCGATTATCTGGGGTTATCTGTGGCGTTACCTCCAAACTTAACACCGCCTTACGAAAAGAGACGGAAGTGGCACCACTTGAGGCTGCCTCCAAATAAGGGATCTCAGAACCTTGCTCTATATATGCCGGTCTTTTGTTGGTTGTTACCAACCTTGGACTCGAAATAATCTCGGCTTTCGCCTCTGCCTGCAATGCTGATAACTCGAGATCCAATAAAGTATCAGAGCCTAGACTGGCTAAACGTAGCGCGATACTGGTAGCATTTGGGTTAACCACGCCAAGATTTACATTCAAGTTATCTGCTATCACATTACTTCCCTGCAATGACTCCAAACTCGGCGCAACAGTCACCGGATTACCAGTTTTAGTTAATCCCCATCGAACCCCTAACTCATCCAAGTTACCTTGACTTAAGGTAACAATACGAGCCTCAATTAAGACCTGTTTTATAGGGATGTCTAGCTGAGTAATGATTTTTTGTATCTCAGCAAAGCGAGCCGGATATTCATAGATAAGCAAAGAATTAGTACGCTGGTCGACCGACAAACTGCCTTCGGCCGAAATCACGCCTTGAGAGCGATGCTGCCCCAGAATATCCGCAATATCTGATGCATTAGCGTATTTTATAGAAAATAGTCGAGATTGACGCTTCTCTGATGTTAAGTGTGGCGTTTGATTGCTATTGGATACTGGTACCTTTTTCTTTAGCGGTGGAGGCTCAAACCACTTCTGCTCAGCCAATACGACGGGGGCGAACAATAATAGCAGCAAGCAAAGTTCAATCTTCATTTCTCTCTCCATTAAAAGGTATATTTGGAGCGTAGAAATCGATATCCATAACGGCTTTAAGCCTTTCTCCCCCTCTTTCAACTCGAAGCATTGCGATGCGATTAAGGTAGGGATAATTAAGTACATCAACCGACAATCGATGAAAGGCATCGAATTCGCCATACAGTGTAATATGCAGCCGAAGTCGATTATCTACTGTAGACCAGTGCCAAGATTCAACCTCAATGCTTTGCGGAAGCTTAGGTGCAATATAAGCGTAAAAATCCTGAGCCGAGAATGGTGGTGCCAGTTGCGATAATTTTTCATGATATGCCTGCCCATAATCGACATTAACCTCACGATAAGTTCGCAATTCATTTAGCAGTGTTATACGTACAATATCTTGCTGTTGATACAGGTGCAGATATTGCTGCTTTTGCTCACTATGCCATGCGTTCCAGTACCAATATAACGTCAGGTTTATTAGCCCGCTAATGCCCACACCAATTAGCAAACCTACCTTCGGTGATAAGGTCCATACTTTATGCCACTCAATGAATCGCCAATTCAACATCTCTATCACCTTGTAGGAGTAGGTTTAGCTCAAAGGTTGAAAGTGGTGGCGTTGAAGAGCTATGCAGTGCCTCAAGGGTAACCGACTCTATATTTATCTGATTTCGCAAGCGCGAAACCAACTCATCTAGAAGCAAAAAATTTTCGACTTGCCCTTTCGCTAAACATAACGAGAGCTCACATTGCAACGAATGAATAAATACGCCTTTCGGTAAGGTGCTCGGTAATGCCTCAAAAAGATTAGTTACATGGAAGGTTCGCAATTGTTCATTGATATCCATAAGCAAATCGCGGTATTTAATATTTTCCAGATAATAGGCCTGCTCGCTCTTAACCTGCTCACGCAATTTCCCTACCTCAACCTTTGTCACCGATAACAATTCGCTTTCTTTCATTTCTTGAAGTGACATAAAGCCAATAAACAAACCATGTATGCAAGTAAGTAATAAAATAGGGGTAATTGTCGACAGTATCATTAGTCGTTTTTGACTTTGAAAGCGAGCTTCTCGCCACGGTAAAAGGTTTATCATCACCTGACACCCTTGCGCCATTGATAAGCGCTAACCGCGGTGGCTAATACAGAATAAAAGTGAGTATCAATAGAGATATGCAGAGCCTGCCATATTTCTAGCACGTCAACTAAAACCACCCCATCAAGGTTTATATTGAACTGCTGATCAGGGCTAAATATAGCGATGTGAGCGATCCCTTCTCCTCTGATATCGTG
This sequence comes from Vibrio gallicus, assembly GCF_024346875.1. NCBI lineage: Bacteria > Pseudomonadati > Pseudomonadota > Gammaproteobacteria > Vibrionales > Vibrionaceae > Vibrio > Vibrio gallicus. Next base: position 173,461 of record NZ_AP024871.1, on the reverse strand, counting down.
AGCTATTTCATCTATCAAATCCGGCTTATCTATGGGCAAGTTGCGCACGTAAATACCACGTCTAAATCGAACGAAATTAATGCGCTTAGCCTCAACTTCAATGTAAGCCTCTACATTATGTTGAGCTACTTGGTTGTAGGTTCGACATAGACAAATCAAGTCCATTACCTGCCACCCAACAATATCTGCCTGTACACCTAATTGAGATTGCACCTCGGACAAAGCCTGAGTTTCATAGATAAACAACTCTAGGGAATCAATACCTTCTACATGGTCACAGCTAAGCGTTCTATGGGCATACTCGGTATTAACCACTTCATCTATCTGCTGCCTCACCCACCACTGATTAACGTCTTTAGGTTTGGCCTTGAGTTTATGCAGTACATTATCTTGACGTAAACTTAACGCGACATCCGTTCTCCAGCGGTTTATAAAATGAGACACTGTATGGATGCGCCTATTGAATTGACTGCGTGAAACTTGCTCGCACTCTAAAACTTTCCAATGCTTTTTAGAAATGGCAATTGTTAACAGTTGGATATCTTGACCTGCGTTTTTTAGTGCCACTATGTGTATTTGGAACATAAGCCCTCGAAAAATGAGATAAAGATCAAAAATATAGGAAGCTAAGTTAAAAAAGGGTTAAACTTACCTAATCGAGATATTCACCGAATTCACGGGTTATCTCGTCATGAAATATTTGTCGCAAATCGGCGATGAAGCAATTAAACACCTCCTCAATACAAGGATATTTCGGTGAAGTTCTTAAAAATTACATTAGCTCTTGCATTAGCTTGCATGGTTCTTGGGCTAGGTACGATTTTTGGTTTCTATTATTATCTAAAACCACAACTTCCGGATGTAGCAACCCTAAAAAATGTTGAGCTACAAACTCCAATGCAGGTCTATAGCCAAGATGGGAAACTGATGGCTCAGTTTGGTGAAAAAAGACGTGTACCGCTAAAATTAGATGAGATGCCACCGCAACTTATCGATGCCATTATCGCCACCGAAGACAGCCGTTTTTATCAGCACTACGGTTTTGACCCTATCGGTATTGCTCGAGCTGCTTTCGCTGTTGTGACTAGCGGTAGTGCCAGTCAAGGTGCGAGTACGATTACCCAGCAGCTCGCTCGAAATTTCTTCCTCTCCAATGAGAAGAAAATCATGCGTAAGGTCAAAGAGATCTTCATTGCCGTACACATTGAGCAATTATTGACTAAGCAGGAAATCCTCGAATTATACCTCAATAAGATCTACTTAGGTCACCGTGCTTATGGTGTTGGCGCAGCGGCACAGGTTTATTTTGGTAAAGATCTCAAAGACCTAAGCCTTGGTGAGATTGCCGTAATTGCAGGCCTACCAAAAGCGCCGTCAACAATGAACCCTATCTACAGCATCGATCGTGCAATGACTCGTCGCAATGTTGTTCTGCAACGTATGCTGTCTGAAAATAAGATCACTCAGCAGCAATTTGATGATGCCCGAGTAGAAAAGCTCGATGGTATCGCTCATGGTGCAGAGATCGAAGTAAGCGCACCTTATGTAGCTGAAATTGCTCGCGCTTGGATGGTGAATAAATTTGGTGAAGAAAAAGCCTATACTTCAGGTATGCGTATATACACTACTGTACGTTCAGACCTACAAACTGCGGCTAATATCGCCTCTATTAGTAACCTGATTAACTACGATGAGCGTCACGGTTATCGAGGTGAAGAGAAAATCGCATGGAAACCTTCTGCTCAAGCTATGGATGAGCAAGAGTTAAAAGCATATATGCGCAAGCAACCAAGCTACGGTGTCATGCACCCAGCAGTTGTCACCAAGATAGATAAAAAATCAGCTGAGGTTTACATTAAAGGCTACGGCTATCAAACCATCGAGTGGGATGGAATGAGCTGGGCTCGTCGCTTTAAAACTGATGAGCGTCAAGGACGAGCACCTAAATCAGCAGCTGAGATCTTAGAGGTTGGGCAACAAATTTGGGCTCGCCCTACAGACCTTGCAACAGCGATGACCCCTAAGGTTTATAGCAAGCAGAAAACTGAAGCAACTGATACTGATACTGATAGCGAACAAATTAACCCTGAACAAGCACCAAGCCCTATAGTTTGGCGTTTAGGGCAAATCCCAAGTGCTAATACGGCGTTTGTATCTATCGAACCAACTACTGGAGCTATCACATCTCTAGTTGGTGGTTTCAACTTCGTACATAATAAATTTAACCGTGCGACTCAATCTTTACGTCAGGTTGGCTCAAGCATTAAACCATTCATCTACTCTGCAGCACTTGATGACGGTATGACTCTTGCTTCTTTAGTCAATGATGCACCAATTAACCAATGGGATGCAGAAGGCGGCACTGCGTGGCGTCCGAAGAACTCTCCACCGGTTTATGCTGGCCCTACCCGTCTTCGTATTGGCCTTGCCCAATCAAAGAATGTGATGGCTGTGCGTGTGTTACGTGCCGTTGGCCTAGATAAGGCGCGAGACTATCTAACTCGATTCGGGTTCGATAAGAAAAATACCCCTCGCTCTGAAACAATCGCACTCGGCGCCGGAAGTTTAACCCCAGTACAGATGGCTCAGGGATATTCTACCTTTGCTAATGGCGGGCATTATATTGAACCTTATTATATCGATAGAGTACAAGCACCTAACGGTGACGTTCGCTTCAAGGCAAACCCAACCGTAATCTGTAAGCATAACTGCAGTAGCAGATTAACCACAGATGTAACCGATGAAGCGCATCAAGCTGCCATTGAGTTAACCGAAGTAACCGATGACCACGGTGTTGCCTCTTCGCAAACCGAACCTAAAGTGCGCTATGCACCGCGAGTGATTACTCCACAAACCGCGTTTTTAGTACGCGAATTGATGTACAGCAATGTATGGGGGGGTGGTAACTGGTCTAAGGGTACAGGCTGGAACGGTACTGGCTTTAGAGCACAAAAACTGCATCGCCGTGATATAGGTGGTAAAACCGGAACGACCAACTCATCTAAAGATACTTGGTACAGTGGTTTTGGTCCGCACACAGTTGCTATCTCGTGGGTAGGTTTCGATAATCCGAGTCGCAAGCTAGGCAGAACCGAACACAACGCTAATCTAGGCAAAAGCCAAGTCAGTGGCGGTGAAGCAGGCGCAAAAACAGCTCAACCAGCTTGGATTGATTTCATGCGTATAGCCCTTGCAGATGAACCGATACAACGTAAGCAGGTACCATCAAATATAGTTCAAGCACGTATTGACCGAAGCTCTGGTTTGTTAACCTATAAAGCTGACGAAACATCACGCTTTGAGTATTTCTTACGCGGCACAGCACCAACTGAATATGTGCCAGACTCTTCCAACGAAAATCTACTCGGAGGGGATTTGTTCTCAGATGAACAAAACTCTGATGATAAAGATGACGATGGTGGTGATGAACTACTGTTCTAAAACATAAAACCCCAAGGCTAGCCTTGGGGTTTTTTATTATATGTTCTGTAGTTGTTTCGCAACATAATCAGCAAGCTGTTCAAAACGCGCTTTAAATGGTGAGCCAGGACGATAGGCAAGCACTAGCTTACGACTAGGTACTGGATTTCGTGCGGCTATATAGGTTACACCATCTTTGGATTTCTGGGTGCGTGGTACCGCTAGTTGCGGCAACAAGGTAATACCACTGCCAGCCGCTACCATATTTCGTAAGGTCTCTAAGCTGGTCGCTTTAAATCGCTTATCATCTTGCGCTCCTGCGGCAAAACAATACCCTAGAGCTTGGTCTCGAAGGCAGTGTCCATCACCAAGAGACAGCACCGTACTACCATTAAGCAGCTGCATATCAAGTTCCCCTAATGAACCCCAGCTGTGATTATCAGGTACGGCAACAACTAACGGTTCTTCATAGATTTCAATCTCTTTAAAGGGTTCCGTTTCTTTAACTGCGGCTAGAATAACGCAATCCAACTTTCCCTCCTCCAATTGTGCGACCAATTGATGAGTTTGAGCTTCATACAAAAACAGTTCTAATTCAGGAAAATCCTGTTTTATCTTAGGTATAATTAATGGCATTAGATAAGGGCCGACAGTGGGAATAAAGCCAATATGCAGGGGCCCCTCCATGCTATCTCCCTGCGCTCCTGCCATATCGGTAAATTGCTTTATTTCCGATAGTATCCGCTTAGCTTGTTCAACAAGTAGTAAGCCCGCATCCGTAAATAGTACTTTTCGACTGCTTCGTTCTAAAAGTGCCGTTCCTAGCTCATCTTCTAGTTTACGGATCTGACCGCTGAGGGTTGGCTGACTGACAAAACAGGCTTCTGCAGCCTTACGAAAATGTTTATGCTCAGACAAAGCCACCAAGTATTCAAAGTCTCGAATATTCACATAGCACCTTTTGATAAGTATTAACTATTGATAACATAGCATTAAACGATTATTCCTATCAGATTGATTGTTTAATAATGTGCGCAACAAAACGAAATAAAACGTTTAAAGGAATCTAATATGTTTGTATCTAAAGAAGGTCAGTCTGTACCTCAAGTAACCTTTCCTGTTCGAGTCGGTGACCAGTTTGTTCAAGTTACCTCCAACGATATTTTTGCTAATAAAACAGTCATCGTATTCAGTCTACCGGGTGCCTTTACTCCAACATGTTCATCTAGCCATTTACCACGCTTCAATGAGTTATTCTCTGTTTTTAAAGAGCACGGCGTCGATGAAATCGTATGTCTATCAGTAAATGATACCTTTGTTATGAATGCATGGAAGCAAGACCAGGAAGCTGAAAACATCCGCTTTTTGCCTGATGGCAATGGTGAATTTACGGATGGCATGGGGATGCTAGTAGATAAGAGTGAGCTTGGTTTTGGCAAGCGTTCATGGCGCTACAGCATGTTGGTTAAAAATGGCATCGTAGAGAAGATGTTTATCGAAGCCAACGAGCCTGGTGACCCGTTCAAGGTTTCGGATGCAGATACAATGCTCAACTACATTGCACCAGAACATAAAACTCAGGAATCAATCACTGTATTTACTAAGCCTGCTTGCCCGTTTTGCGCCAAAGCAAAGCAAGCTTTGATTGATCACGGATTGCAATATGAAGAAGTTGTACTGGGTAAGGATGCAACGTCAGTATCATTGCGTGCTGTAACTGGTCGCTCTACCGTGCCGCAAGTATTTATCGGCGGCAAGCATATCGGTGGCAGCGAAGAGCTTGAGGCTTACTTAGCGTAAGCGCAAATCAAGTCCCACTAAGATTAGTGGGCTTATATTTGTGGTACTAAAAAAACAAAACCCCTGAGCTATATTAAGCTCAGGGGTTTATTTAAATAAGGTGGCACTATTTAGGCAACATTGACCTTCATAATTACCTGCTCATTTAGGTCTATCTCCAGAGCAACCTCATCACATGCGTGTTGACGTGGACATTGCTCACAATCTTTGAGCACTTTCTCCGGTAGAAGTCGCTTAGAGGTTGGAATAAAGTCCTGCTTCATAAAGAACTCAGGGGTACGCGTTAGCACAAATACTTTTTGTATTGCCATTTTACGTGCTCTATCAACCAGATGCTGCACCACTGCACTGCCTTGACCTTGCCCTTGCCAACCGGCTTCAATACCCAAAGAGCGGATTTCAGCTAATCCTGAATCGTACACATATAAGGATGCACAACCAGTAACCTCGCCATGATGCTCTGCAACTGCGAAAGAACCAATATCACGAATTAGCTCACTGCGGCTGCGTGGCAGGTTATCACCCAACCCTGCCCAGTATGCGACCATTCCTTCAAGAGTATCGATATCAGTAAGGCGAGCAGAGCGAACTTTGACACCAGATGCGTCTCTTTGCTCTAAACGTTTCTGAGCTTGCTCAACGGCATACTTCACTTGCAAAGGACTTACGCCGCCCAAAGCTGAGCGTTTTTCAAGGCACGATTCGATGGTCAATATTTCATAAACATCATTATCAATCACATCCGAGAACTGCTTGAGCTCATTTAAGCTCAGCTCTTCAAGAGCACAGCCTTTCTCTATAGCAGCAACTACGGTTACCCCCACAATATGATGGGCTTCACGGAATGGGATACCTTTAGCTACCAAGTAGTCAGCAAGCTCAGTAGAGTTCGCATAACCTTGTTTTGCCGCTTCTAGGGTACGCTCACCATTGACTTGAATACCATCAAAGCATAACGCAGCCATTTCCATACAATCATTCCAAGTATCAAGAGCATCAAACAGCCCTTCCTTGTCTTCTTGCATATCTTTGTTGTATGCCAATGGTAACGCTTTTACGGTCATCATCATGCCAGCCAATGAGCCGTATACACGACCACATTTACCACGAATAAGCTCTAATGCATCTGGGTTTTTCTTCTGTGGCATAAGTGAAGAACCCGAAGTGACCGTATCTGCAAGCTCAATAAAGTTAGACTCACCTGAGTTATAAAAGATCATATCTTCAGCAAGGCGCGATAAATGAATCATCGACATTGATGAGATGGTCAATAGCTCCATCACATGGTCTCTATCAGATACTGAATCTAAGCTGTTACGGGTTGCACGTTGAAAGCCTAAAGAGTGCGCGAGTTTTTCACGATCCATAGGGTACGCAGTACCGGCTAAAGCACCAGAGCCCAGTGGACAGGTATCAAGGCGGTTAAGTGCATCACTAAGACGAGAATAATCACGCTCAAACATCTCAACATATGCAAGGCACCAATGTGCAAAAGTAACAGGTTGAGCTCTTTGAAGGTGGGTATAGCCAGGTAGAACCGTTTTTTGATGCTGCTGTGCAACTGTTACCAATTTATCTTGCAGCTTATCTAGTGCAATAAGTAATTGGTTTCCCTGCTGACGACACCACAGCTTAAGGTCTGTCGCTACCTGATCATTACGAGAACGACCAGTATGTAGCTTTTTACCAAGATCGCCTACTTTGCCAATCAGTTGCTGCTCAACCCATGAGTGAATATCTTCAGCATCTGATAGTAGGATCTGCTCAGGATCTTCCATAACCTCAAGCTTGAGTTCATTCAACGCTAGCTCGAGTTTCTGTTGTTCGGCTTCATCCAATACATTGACTGAAAGCAAGGCCTTAGACCAAGCAATAGAGCCAACAATGTCTTGCTCAGCCAATCGGTAATCGAATCGAAGTGAATCGTTGAACTGCTTAAACCGAGTGTCTGCTGCTTGGGTAAATCTACCGCCCCATAATGCCATTGTTGCTCTCCTGCTATGATCTTAATCTTTGATAATTTTAAACTATTTTTTCATTTCGTTTAATGCACGAATACGGCTGGATAGCGAATACAAACGAATAAATCCACCTGCATGGCTCTGGTCGTACACTTCATCTTCACCAAAGGTTGCAAACTCTTCTGAATAAAGGCTGTTGTTAGAACGCTTTTGAGTAACGGTTGCATTGCCTTTATACAGTTTAATAATAACTTCGCCGTTAACATCTTGAGCTAGCTCTTCAGACGCTGCCAGAATAGAACGACATAGTGGTGTAAACCAACGGCCATCATAAACTAGATGTGAGGCTTTTACCGCTAACTCTTCACGAAATTCAAACGCCGTCTTATCCAGAACTAACTGCTCAACAGCACGTAGCGCTTCCATCATGATGGTGCCACCCGGAGTTTCATAACAACCACGAGACTTCATACCAACTAAACGGTTTTCAACGATATCAATACGACCAATACCGTGCGCAGCACCTTTTTCATTCAAGTACACCAAGGTGTCATACGGAGTCATGGCTTTGCCATCTACATGGGTGATCTCACCCTTTTCAACCTTGATAGTAATGCTTTCAGACTGATCAGGTGCTTGCTCTGGATCTACTGTCCACGCCCAGCAATCTTCATTTGGTGCATTCCATGTTTCTTCTAGAACACCACCTTCAGTTGAGATATGCCATGCATTTGCATCACGAGAATAGATCTTGGTAAGAGATGCAGTACAAGGAATATTACGCTCTGCTAGGTAATCTAAGCACTCCTCACGGCTCACTAGATCCCATTCACGCCAAGGAGCAATAACATGCAAATCAGGGGCTAAGGCTGCAAATGCACCTTCAAAACGTACTTGGTCATTTCCTTTACCCGTACAACCGTGGCATAGCGCGTCCGCACCTACTTGACGTGCAACCTCAACCTGAGCCTTAGCGATAATAGGACGAGCCATAGAAGTACCTAGTAAGTATTTGCCCTCATAGGTCGCGCCAGTTTTAAGGGTTGGGTAGATATAATCTGCAACCATCTCTTCTTTTAGGTCAACAACATAGCACTCAGATGCGCCTGAAGCCTTTGCTTTTTCTTCGATACCATCAAGCTCTTCTGCACCTTGACCTACATCGGCTACGAATGCGACAACTTCGCACTTATAGTTTTCTTTCAGCCACGGGATGATCACTGATGTATCTAGGCCACCAGAATACGCTACTACTACTTTGTTTACTTTAGTCATTGAAATTCTCCACTCGCCAAAAGAGCATCTGCTCATTTGCGTAAATTTATTTAGTTACTGTTATTGAGGCAAAAATTGTGTGCCAACGTTTTGCCCTGCAAAAAGTTGAGCTAGTTTTTCTGGGTAACGCCATGAGGCAACTTGAATAGGTCTTCCTAAGTCCTTGGCCGCTTGCAAAGCCGCATTAACCTTAACGATCATTCCATCGGTAATAACCTGTCCCTTGATCAATTCATCAGCTTGCTGTGAATTAAGGCTTTCTAATAAGTGGCCTTTTCCGTCAAGGACTCCACTCACATCGGAAAGAAGAACCAGCTCTGCATCCAGTGCTGAAGCAACTGCTACCGCTGCTTGGTCAGCGTTCACATTCATCATTTCGCCACTATTGGTAAGACCAATAGAGCTGATAATAGGTAAGCACTGCGTTGCAAGGATTGCTTGTAACAGTTCAGGATTACCCGCGCTTGCTTTGCCTACGTTACCTAATTCAGGGTCCAACTGCTCAACCTTACACAAGCCACCATCGGCTAATGCCAAACCAACAGTGCTCAGTCCTGATTTAATCGCCTCACCTTGCAGCATCTTGTTTGCTGTACCCGCTAGGGCTCCAGTTACATATGGAATATGCTCTGCTGGGGTAACTCGTAGACCAGCTTTTTTAGTTGATGTTAGCTCTAATTTACCAAGCAGTTCATCCACCAAATATCCACCACCATGCACTACCACAATGGATCGTCGCGATTGCTGCTGTACTTTCTGTAATGCACCAAACAGCTTACCAAGCGTTTCATTACACTCTAACGCTGCGCCACCTAACTTAACCACCAATGGTAATGTACTCATGATTTTTTCCTTACTATCACTTCTTATAGAAGCGACGTGGTTTCACCAAATTGATTACGAATATTCAAGCATTGCATCGCTTGTGCCGATGCACCTTTTAAAAGATTGTCTATCGCTGATACTACGATGAGGTGTTTGCCTTTTACGCTCCAGCCAATGTCGCAAAATGGCGTAAATTCAACATCTTTAATTTTTGGCATCACCTGCTGCTTTAAGCGAACTAAGGTTTGATCTGCATAAGCGTTTACAAACGCCTGCTCTACTTGCTCGCTGTCTACACCCTCAGCTAATTTCACAGTAATAGTGGCTAAGATGCCACGCTTAAAGTTGCCTAAATGCGGCGTAAAAATAACCTGCTGGTCTAAATGAGCGCTAATCTCAGGTTGATGACGGTGTGTAAATACACCATATGGCTGAAGGCTTACTTCACAAAAGCTATTAGTCGTAGATGCCTTAATTCCTGCTCCAGATACACCACTTACAGCGTTAATTACTGGCCATTGTGTTGCATCTAAAAGCTTTCCTTCAATTAACGGTTTAAGTGCTAATTGTGAGGCTGTTGGGTAGCAACCCGCCACTGCAACCAAATCCGTATGTTTAATTTCTTCACGATTCCACTCAGCAAGACCGTATACAGCCTGCTCAAGTAGCTGTGGATGTTGATGCTCAAATCCATAGTAGTCTGGGTAAAAACTATTGGAATGCACTCGATACGCACCAGACAAATCAAATACCTGACACTGCTTATCCAAAAATACAGGTGCAAGGTCATGGCTAACTTGATGCGCGGTTGCTAAAAACACGATATCTACATTTTCAGCGACATTCTCAGGAGATGTCAGCGGCAACAATGGTAAATCGACAATACCAGCCAGTTTCCCGTGCAGCGTTGAGATAGGTTTATTCGCATCTAAGCTGTTGGCGGATACGTATAAACCTGCTAGCTTGAGTTTAGGGTGTTTGGTTACCATCAAAGCCAATTCAGCTCCAGTGTAGCCACTGGCTCCGATAATCGCGACGGTCAATTGGTTGTCAATACTCATGCTTCACCCTAAATTGATTACTAATGTATTTAAAATGCTCTAAAATGCTTTTTTATTCACTTTATGTGATTTAGTATGTTTTTACCCTCTCAGTATTAATCTGTCAATAGTGGATGCAAATATAAATATGCGATTACCTGATTTTATAGACGTTTACCAAGGCCTAATTAGCACCTCTTCTATCAGCTCAACCGATGAAAAATGGGATCAAGGCAACGCTAAAGTCATCGAAAAGCTAGCCATCTGGTTTGAAAGTTTGGGATTTGCTGTTTCAACTGAAGAAGTCGAACCCGGTAAATACAACCTAATGGCACAACTTGGTCAAGGAAGCGGCGGTCTATTGTTAGCAGGCCATACAGATACGGTGCCATTTGATGAGGGCCGCTGGAACTATGACCCACATAAACTGACTCTCGACAACAATCGCTACTATGGTCTAGGGACTGCTGACATGAAGGGGTTCTTTGCCTTTATTCTCGACGCAGTAAAGAAAATGCATAGTAAGGGGACAGATTGGGGTAAGCAGAGCAAACCCTTATATATCCTAGCAACCTGCGATGAAGAAACGACAATGCTAGGGGCTAGACACTTTACTAAGGACGCCCCTTTCAAGCCTGATTATTGCATCATTGGTGAGCCTACTAGCTTAGTTCCAGTTCGGGGACATAAAGGTCATATGGCCAATTCCATTCGCATTACAGGGAAATCGGGACACTCTTCAGACCCGGCACTAGGCATCAATGCTATCGAGATCATGCATCAAGTCATGTACGCACTAATGCAACTCAAGGAAAAGCTGATCAAAGACCACCATCACCCAGGCTTTGCGATTCCTAACCCGACCTTGAACCTTGGTCATATCCATGGCGGAGATAGTGCCAATCGAATCTGTGGCTGTTGCGAGCTTCACTATGATCTAAGGCCGCTACCAGGGTTGAGCTTAGAGAGCCTAGACCAGCTCCTGCAAGAAGTGCTAGAACCAATAGAACAACAGTGGCCGAGCAGAATTACAATTACACCATTGCATGACGCAATTCCAGGCTACGAATGCGACCACAAACATGAGTTTGTCCATACCATGCAAGAGATCTGTCACACTGAATCACAAACCGTAAACTACTGTACTGAAGCACCATTTCTACAACAACTATGTCCTACGTTGGTTCTAGGTCCAGGCTCAATAGAACAGGCTCACCAACCCGATGAGTATCTAAGCTTAGATTTTATCGAACCGACTTTAGATATCCTTCAGCGATCGATTCATCACTACTGCTTTGAACAACAAAACTGAATAAAACTTTCAAATAAGTCACGATGATGAACATGATTAATATCAAGTTATTTGTTGGTTTTTTACTCTTTGATGTACAAAGTTTGACTCCGTCCCCATTTCTTCGATAGATTGAAGTCTATATCAAGGAAATAGATGTAATTTTGTTACGAGGCACACTGCAATGAACTCTAAGTATTCGGCCCTTACTAGCAACGTAAAAATGCTAGGGAACCTACTCGGTAACACCATAAAAGACGCCCATGGAGAGGAGATACTCAACAAAGTTGAGACAATTCGTCAACTGTCCAAAGCTGCTCGCAATGGCAGTCAAGAAGATCGTCAAGCGTTAATCACCGAAATAGAAACACTTCCGGACGAGCAATTTATTCCGGTCGCTCGCGCATTCAGTCAATTTCTAAATTTGACCAATATCGCAGATCAGTATCACACCATTTCTCGCCATTGTGATGAGGACGTTTGTGAAGCAAACTCTATCCAAAGCTTGTTCGACAAACTGTCACAAAAAAGCATTACTAAAGAGCAAACCTCTGAAGCCATTAAAAACCTCAATATTGAGCTGGTTTTAACGGCGCACCCAACTGAGATCACACGTCGCACTATGATCAATAAGTTGGTTAAGATTAATGATTGCCTATCTAAGCTTGACCTGAGCGACATCACTAATAGTGAGCGAGTAAAAACCGAACGACGCCTTGAACAACTTATCGCTCAAAGCTGGCACTCTGACGTTATCCGTAAACAACGCCCAACGCCATTAGATGAAGCGAAGTGGGGATTTGCAGTTGTTGAGAACTCACTATGGGAAGCGGTACCTGACTTCTTACGCGACCTTGATGGCAAAATTTCATCTTATTTAGATGAGAAATTACCTATTGATGCGCGACCTGTTCACTTCACATCTTGGGTCGGTGGAGACCGCGATGGTAACCCATTCGTAACTCATCACATCACCCAAAAAGTATTATGGCTTTCGAGAGCAAAAGCCGCTGAGCTTTACCATATAGATATTGAAGATCTAATCTCTGAACTCTCTATGACACGAAGCAACGACACGGTACGTGATCTAGCAAAAGACAACCACGAACCTTATCGTGCAATCCTAAAAGAGCTTCGTACGCTGCTAAGAAATACCACTAAGGTTATTGACGCGAAAACTCAGGGCACAGAGGTTCCAAACCTCCCTATCCTTGAATCAGCTGAGCAACTTTGGGCTCCTTTACATGCCATCTACACCTCTCTACACGAGTGTGGTATGGGTGTTATTGCTGATGGTTCATTACTAGATACCTTGCGTCGTATTCAATGCTTCGGTGTGCACCTTGTTCGCTTAGACATCCGTCAAGAAAGTACTCGTCATTCAGACGTACTTTCTGAGGTTACTCGCTATCTTGGCTTAGGTGACTATGACCAATGGACTGAGCAAGATAAAGTTGCCTTCTTAGTAAAAGAACTCAGCTCAAACCGCCCTCTTATCCCACAATACTGGGAACCATCCGAAGAGGTAAAAGAGGTTCTAGAAACCTGTAAAACTATTGCTCAACACCCTAAAGAAGCATTCGGGTCCTACGTTATCTCTATGGCTCGCACTGCATCTGACGTACTTGCAGTTCACTTGCTACTGCGTGAATCTGGCTGTCCATTCCGCCTTGGTGTATGCCCATTATTTGAAACCCTTGATGACCTTAATCGTTCTGAAGAAGTCATGCAGCAGTTATACGATATTGATTGGTATCGTGGATTCATCCAAGGCGAACAGATGGTGATGATTGGCTATTCTGATTCAGCGAAAGATGCGGGTGTAATGGCTGCGGGTTGGGCGCAATATGACGCAATGGATAAGCTAGTCAAGGTTTCTGAAAAAGAAAATATAGACCTTACCTTATTCCATGGTCGTGGCGGTACTATCGGTCGTGGTGGTGCTCCAGCGCATGCCGCACTTCTATCTCAGCCACCGAAGAGCTTAAAAGGCGGGCTTCGTGTAACCGAACAAGGCGAAATGATCCGCTTTAAACTGGGGCTGCCTCAAGTGGCAGTGAACAGTCTAAACCTTTATTCAAGTGCTATCTTAGAAGCAAACTTACTGCCGCCTCCTGAGCCTAAAAAAGAATGGCGCGATCTAATGGAAGTACTATCACAGGTTTCTTGTGATGCTTACCGCAATGTTGTAAGCGGCGAACCTGATTTTGTTCCTTACTTCCGCGCAGCCACTCCTGAGTTGGAGTTAGGTAAATTACCATTGGGCTCACGTCCTTCAAAGCGTAACCCAAATGGTGGTGTAGAGAGTCTACGAGCGATTCCATGGATCTTCTCTTGGAGCCAAAACCGTCTGGTTCTTCCTGCTTGGCTTGGTGCTGGGGAAGCGATTCAATACTCTATCGATAAAGGCCATCAGCAGTTATTAGAAGATATGTGCCGTGAATGGCCGTTCTTCTCTACCCGCCTAGGGATGCTAGAGATGGTGTTCTACAAATGCAGCACCGAGATATCTAAACTCTACGATCAGAAGCTTACAGACCCAAGCTTATGGCGCCTTGGCGAGAATCTTCGTCAACAAATGTATAAAGATATTGAAGCTGTATTAAAGGTAGAGAACAACGAAAACCTAATGCAAAGCGACCCATGGGGGCTAGAATCTATTCGTCTACGCAATACCTATGTTGAACCGCTTAATATGCTACAGGTTGAACTACTGAAGCGTACTCGTCAGACTGAAGAAGATAACCCTGAGTTAGAAGAAGCAATGATGATGACTATCGCAGGTATCGCAGCAGGCATGCGCAATACCGGCTAAGTATCTGTTACAGATAAGAATAAACAGAACCCTCAGCTAACGCTGAGGGTTTTTTATTGCACAAAACATTGCTGTTACATTCAGCAGGCATATGAAACAGACTTACTGAAACCCATTTTTGTAATACTTATTTTGCGATAATCTAATTGCACATAAACAAGGGTACACTCTCCTTAAGCTTTGCAACTCGTTGTGCAACAAGCTTACCCATAATAAAACTATATTCTTCTCAGGTGAGAAAGGCTTAAAAGGTAATACATGCATCCAAGTAAACCTTGGGTGACTACGCACTTTTCTTACATATCCTCACACTACCGAGGCTGATTGGTGTGTTGTTTTTTAATTGCAGTAATTTGGACGAAAAACATGTCATTACCATACGTTATTTTAACCGTACTAAGCACACGCGATGCGACTGGGTACGACATCACTAAAGAATTTTCCTATAGCATTGGCTATTTCTGGAAAGCGAGTCATCAACAGGTTTACCGCGAGTTAAACAAACTAGCAGCCAATGAAATGGTTACCTGTGAACTACAACCTCAATCAGGTAAACCGGATAAGAAAATCTATTCGATTACTGATAAAGGTCGTGAGTCTCTAGCTGGTTGGTTTGATCAACCTATCGCGCACCCTGCGGTACGTGATGAATTTGCAGCTAAGCTATACGCATGTGAAGTGCAGCCTTCTGAAGGCTTCTCTGACCAACTGCAACTGGCTTTAAGTGACTCTCGCAAGTTAGTTCAATTCTACCAAGATATTGAAAGCTCACACTATTCTGATGTCCGTCTACTCAATCAAAGAGAAAAGATTGAACGCCTAGCACTACGTCGTAATCTTCTTACGCGTCAAGCTTGGAATGAGTGGGCTCAAGAAGTACTAAGCGAAATTGCTTAATACTTTAAGTCATTCATAAAAAAAGGACCTATACGGTCCTTTTTTTTATTCAAATTCAGGGTTAAAGCTTCGGTCTTACGCCTAAGGTATGACACAGAGCGTAGGTCATTTCTGCACGATTCAATGTATAAAAGTGGAAGTCTTTTACCCCTTCACGACTCAAGGTTCGTACCATATCAATAGCCTGACTTGCCCCAACCAATTGGCGAGTAGTGGGGTCATCATCTAGCCCTTCAAACTGCTGCTGCATCCAACCTGGAACTCTAACTTGGTTCATTGCGGCAAAGCGAGATGCCTGCTTAAAGTTAGATACTGGCAAAATGCCTGGTACTATTTCAACATCAATACCAGCAGCAACACAGCGATCGCGGAATCTCAAGTAGCTCTCTACATCAAAGAAGAACTGCGTAATAGCTCGGTTAGCACCAGCATCTACCTTGCGTTTTAGGTTTAACAAATCAGATTGCGCACTCTTCGCTTCAGGGTGTACCTCAGGAAATGCCGCAACTGAAATATCAAAATCATGGCGTGATTTTAGCAACTCTACCAAATCAGAAGCGTACATATCAGGCTTGCCTCCACCAGCGGGAATATCACCACGTAGTGCAACGATACTTTCAATTCCGTTGGCCCAGTAGTCATCAGCGATGACTTCTAACTCTTGTCGACTCGCATCGATACAAGTCAGATGCGGAGCTGCAATTAGGCCCGTTTGGCTCTTAATTTCTTTAATAATAGAGTGGGTGCGGTCACGCTCTCCAGAATTAGCTCCGTAGGTTACAGAGACAAATTTTGGTTGTAGGGTTTTGAGGCGATGAACAGAATTCCAAAGGGTATCTTCCATTTTCTCGCTACTTGGGGGGAAAAATTCAAATGAAACATTAATATTGTCAGATAGCTCAGCAATGCTTTGATTCAATGAATCAATATGACTGGCGTGTGTATATCCCATATTTATTCTCCCTTAAAGCCAAATTATCTCGGCTAAAAATACGTTTAGACGTCTATATGTCTAAATAATGTAAATTTATGCCGCTGTTGTCAATAATATATTGAACATAATTATGCTTTTACTAAATACAAAAACGCCACCAGATATGGTGGCGTTAAAATCAAAGCAACCCTGAGAGTCGATTCAGGTCTGATTGAAGTGCCCCTGCGGTAACCTCTCGCCCCGCTCCTGGGCCCCTGATCACCAATGGATTATCCTTGTACCATTTACTTTCTATAGCAAAGATATTATCGCATGGTAGTAGATTAGCTAATGCATGATGCTCATCAAGAGCCTCTACGCCTACTGTCGCGTTGCCATCTTTGGTTAGGCGAGCGATATAGCGAAGAACCTTACCTTGTGACTGAGCAGCTTCTAGGCGTTCCTGTAGGATCTCGTTAAGCAGGTGTGCCTGTGAGAAAAAGTCATCGACATGCAGCTTCAACAAGCTTTCTGGTACCAAAGACTCTACCTTGACATTTTCAGGCTCAATCTCTAATCCCGACTCCCTAGCTAGGATAACTAGTTTGCGCATAACATCCGTACCATCAAGATCTGATCGAGGATCTGGCTCGGTAAGCCCTTGTTGCCAAGCTAAGTCCACCAACTCGCTGAATGGAACCGCACCATCGTACTGCTGAAATAACCATGACAAAGTGCCTGAGAATATACCGGCTAAAGCCACAATCTCATCACCACTCTCTCGCAGGTCTCGCACAGTATGGTTTACCGGTAACCCCGCACCTACTGTTGCATTGTACAGCCAATGACGGCCGGTTTTGGCAAACAAGTCTTGCACCTGATAATAGAACTGACTATTGGCAGAGCCTGCTAGCTTATTTGCTGATATAACATGCAGTCCACGCTCTGCAAATTCAAGATAACGGTCAGAAACCTGCTGGCTAGCGGTAACATCAATAATGACGATTTCATCATACTGCGTTTGTCTGCTTACTTTTTCTAACCAATCCTCTTGATTGGTTAATGCTTCATCTTTGAAGCGAGCATTAACCACATTGGCATTGATACCCTGCTCATCAAACCAATAACAATTACTTGCCACAACGGCGATCAAGTCAAAACTCATGCTATGACGCTTCTCTAAGGAATCCTTCTGCTGTGCAAATAACTCAACCCAGTTGGAACCAATATTACCTTTACCACACAACACCAATCCGATTCGCTTTTGAGCCTGGAACAGTTGCGTATGTAGCGATTGCAAAAGCACTGGAGCATGCGCTTTACGCAAAATAGCAATAAGGCTGAGCTCGCTCTCTGTTTCAAACATGAATTCAACAGCGGTATTTTTAAGCTGCTGATAAAAACCAAAGCAATGATTGGCATTGTTAGTCACACCAGCACCGACTGCCGCCACCAGCGAGAATCCAGATTTCACCTCTAAACCCACCTCCAAAGAGGCACTTTCAATACACTCAACTGCACCGGGAAGCAGTTCGCCAGTATAAGCCAAGCGTACACAGCGAGCATCGGAATCGCATTCATAAGCCAATGGTGCAAGCTGTGCCTTATTTAGCACGTTAAGCACTTTCGGCTCCAATGCCTCAAAATCATGGGAATGAGAATCTGTCAGCTCAATTAGATGAACATCATCCAATGACGTTACGATTTTAGCACCTCGACCAGAGGCAAGAACGCGCTCAATACGGGTGGAGCCAGACTCAGGTTGATGACTACAACGTAGCTCAAGATCCATAGTACTTTGAGCAACAGGCTGCAATGTACGACTATGCAGTACCGGTGCGGCTAAACGAGCAAGCTCGCTGGCTTCATCTAAGCGTAAAAGTGGCAATAAACACGCATCACTTACAATGCGGGGATCAGCACTGTACACACCCGCTACATCGCTCCAGATGGTTACTTTTTCAACCTCGGCCAAAGCACCAATGATGGTCGCTGAATAGTCCGAACCATTGCGACCAAGAAGAACCGTTTCTCCTTGCTGGTTTTGAGCCATAAACCCGGTGATTACCTTACGGCAATGAGGGTGCTGTGCTAATGTCGCTTTAATCAGAGGCCACGAAAGATTGCGGTCTATTTCAGGTTGCGTCCCGATTTCAGCACGCAGAAAATCGCGTGAATCGAGAGCAATAGCCGGCATCTGCTCGTGATTTAGTAATGCAGACAACAAGCGAGATGACCATACCTCTCCATGCCCTAAAACTGCGGCCTTTTGCGGCTCAGATAACGGGGCATTAAGAGCGCCAATACCAGAAATCTCAGCATTTAGTGCCTGCTGTAAAGGCTGTGCCAAAGTTGGCGGAAGTAATTCACTAATAAGGGCATTCTGATAGGCTCGAAGCTCCAACAGTACCTCATGAGCGATGCGCCCATCTTTATCTAGCGCCGCTAACCATTTCAGTAAATTATTGGTAGTTGAACCCGCAGCAGAAACAACCGTAAGATCAGATGCTCCGGAGTGTGCTCTTAGGATATTAACAACCCGACGAAAACACTCTGCGTTTGCTAGGCTACTTCCACCAAATTTATGGAGTTGAATCTGGCTCATTGTTGCACCTCTAGCAATGAAAACGCTTGTTCTAAATCAGCAATCAAATCCCCTGCATCCTCAAGACCTACAGAAAGACGTAATAAAAAGTGAGAGATACCAGCTTCAGCCAGTGCTTCCTCTCCCATAGCGCGGTGGGTCATAGTCGCTGGATGACAAATCAAACTCTCTACACCACCTAACGATTCAGCTAATGAGAATAGGGTTAAGCCACTCACAAACACCTTCAGTTCATCCATGCTGCCATCAAACTCAAAGCTCAACATACTGCCAAACCCAGTCTGCTGACGCTTGGCGATATCATGCCCAGGGTGCTGCGGTAGACTCGGATGGTAGATAGTTTTCACTCGTGATTGTGCTTTTAGGTACTCAAGAATCTGCTGCGAACTTTCTTCGTGAGCACGCATACGCGGACCTAAAGTACGGATACCACGTAGTGTCATATAGCTATCAAAAGGCGTGCCGGTAGCACCGATGCAATTACCCCACCAGCTTAATTCATCAGCATGCTGCTCATCTTTGGTAATAACTACACCGCCAATAACATCAGAATGGCCATTAATAAATTTGGTGGTGGAGTGGATAACAAAATCAGCCCCAAGTTCTAAAGGCTTTTGGAATATTGGAGTTAGGAAGGTGTTATCGACTGCGACAAGTGCACCAATCGCTTTAGCTTGCTCACAAACCTTAGCAATATCAACCACCCTAACCAATGGATTAGAAGGAGTCTCTAATAAGATAAGCTTTGGCTTTTTAGCCAGAGCTTGAGAGAACGCAGTGTCATCAGATTGATCAACAAACTCAACCTTAAAATCACCCTTTAATGAGCGGGTATTAAATAAACGATAGGTCCCACCGTAACAATCGTGGGGAGCAACGATTAAATCATCTGGGCCTAAAAATGTTGAAACCCAAAGATTCAATGCCGAGGTTCCACAATTGGTAACAACCGCACCTTTCCCAGACTCCAATTCAAATAAAGCCGTTTCTAATAGGTTACGGTTAGGGTTACCTGAACGGGTATAGTCGTATGTCGGTACATCGCCAAATGACGGAAAACCATAATTGGTTGATAAATAAATCGGAGGAACAACGGCATGATGCTGTGTATCAGACTCGATACCAGTACGAACTGCGATTGTTGATGGTTTATGTTTACTGCTCATTTTAAGCCTTCCTTTGACAATGAGTGGCGAATCTGGATACCAATCACTTATATTCCTATAGATTACCTTTCCTATTATCGGACTTCAACACATCTAGACGTCTAAATGCCTTTACTTGTAGCAGTAAACATCGCTAAAATCATGTTATCAGTATCCCTTAATCGGTAAATATAGGTTTTCCATGGCAGATTGGAACGGCGAGTACATTAGCCCTTATGCAGAGCACGGCAAAAAAAGCACCCAAGTTAAAAAGATTACGGTATCTATTCCCCTTAAGGTACTAAAGATTTTGACCGATGAAAGAACGCGACGCCAAATTAATAACTTACGTCACGCAACCAATAGTGAGCTATTGTGCGAAGCTTTTTTACATGCTTATACCGGTCAACCGCTGCCTACCGATGAAGATTTAAGAAAGGATTGTCCCGATGAGATCCCAACTGAAGCCAAACAAATTATGACCGAGCTAGGTATTGAACTAGAAACATTTGATGAATAATATTTAAAGACACCCTCATACCCGAGGATGTCTTTAGCTCACTGATAACTCATTGCGATTGCATGTAATTATCGGGTAGTTCGATTCTTGCCACACCAGACTCTATCGCTGCGGTTGCAACAGCCGTTGCAATACGTGGTAGTAAGCGCGGGTCCATTGGTTTTGGAATGATGTAACCTGAACCAAACTCTAGAGAATCAACTCCTGCAGCCTGCAACACCGATTTCGGGACGGGCTCTTTTGCCAGTTGACGAATCGCCTCTACCGCAGCCAGTTTCATTTCAATATTTATTTCGCTGGCTCTAACATCTAACGCCCCGCGAAAAATAAACGGAAAACAGATCACATTGTTGACCTGATTGGGATAATCAGAGCGTCCAGTTCCCATAATCAAATCATCACGCACTTGATGTGCTATCTGTGGTTGGATTTCAGGGTCTGGATTAGAGCACGCAAAAACCACGGGTTTGTCTCCCATCAAAGCTAGTGCTTCAGCAGAGAGTAGATCAGGACCTGATACCCCTAGAAATAAGTCGGCACCTTCGATAACGTCTTCTAAGGTACGCTTGTCTGTATTACTGGCAAACAACTGCTTATATTCATTAAGGTCATCGCGGCGTGTATGGATAACCCCTTTGCGGTCGAGCATATAAATCTTCTCTCGCAACGCACCGCATTTTATCAACAGCTCCATACAGGCAACTGCCGCAGCACCAGCCCCTAAGCAAACAATGGTCGAATCGCAAAGCTGTTTTCCTTGCAGCTCAATCGCATTTAACATTCCTGCTGCCGTGACTATCGCAGTTCCATGCTGATCATCATGGAATACCGGAATATCACAGTTCTCAATCAAGCGACGCTCAATTTCAAAGCAGTCTGGTGCTTTAATATCTTCTAGATTGATACCACCAAAGGTATCAGCAATGGCTGTTACCGTATCAACAAACTCATCTATGGTGCGGTGCTTGACCTGTATATCAATAGAATCTAGCCCTGCAAATCGTTTAAATAATAGAGACTTACCTTCCATAACCGGCTTTGACGCCATTGGGCCTAAATTACCCAAACCTAAGATAGCGGTACCATTAGAGATAACGGCTACCATATTGCCTTTGGCTGTGTACCTATACACACTGTCGATATTTTGAGCTATTTCACGTACTGGCTCTGCAACTCCGGGGCTATAAGCGAGCGAGAGGTCCACAGCCGTTTCAGCTGCTGTGGTGAGCTCTACACCAATTTTACCGGGCTTAGGGAATTCATGATAATTGAGGGCTTGTTGGCGAAAATCATCCGCGGTAGGTTCATCTGGCATAGAAAAGAAATCCTTTTGAAATCGACGACTAACTAGAGGTATGAAGATTCCGCTTAGATTGCATGGCGAAAGTTCATATACCTTAGAGTCTACTTAATACTTTCTATTTATGACCAGACAAAAACGAAAAAAGGCCGCAAATGCGACCTTTTTTTTCTAGCAACTAAGATTATTTCTTAGAAGATAGAGCACCGAAACGCTTGTTGAAGCGATCTACACGGCCGCCAGTATCAACGATACGTTGCTTACCAGTGTAGAATGGGTGACATTTGTCACACACGTCAAGGTGGATAGAATCTTTACCTAGAGTTGTATTGAACTCAAAAGTGTTGCCGCAAGAGCAAGTTGCTGTTACAGCTTTGTATTCAGGATGGATACCTGTTTTCATGGGAAAACCTCATATATAGGCCGCATCGCCATCTAGTTCTATGCTAGACACCACACGTAGTTTTAAATAGTGACACTGAGACTATCAGCATCTTCAAGGCGCAATATACTAATGAACCCTGCATCTATTATCAACCTGTTTGTGTTTTTTTTGGCCATTTTTGTTTGAAACACCCCTAATAGACGTGATTTTTGATAGGCTTCCTCTATACGCAAGCATCACATTTCAAGCTAGAGTACATAATGCGCCCAACCATAGCCAAAGTTGCCTTACCGGTCCCCTTAGATAGAGAGTTTGAATATCTCATTCCAGGACATCTATTTCCGGTTATAGGAGCAAGGGTTTGGGTACCATTTGGGCCCAAAAAACTACTGGGTATTGTTACCGGGCTATCCCATCAATCCGAATATGATGTCAACAAGCTCAAGCCATTGACGACACTGCTCGATCATGAGCCTTTATGGCCTGATACCCTATATAAACTCATTCTATGGGGTAGCCAGTTTTATCAAGCCCCAATCGGAGAGACATTTAATAACGTTATGCCCGGGGCTTTACGTAAAGGAAAGCCTGCATGCAAACAAGCAATACGTTGGTGGCAATTAACTGATAGTGGTAAAAACCAATTAATGCAAGGTTTTGGCCGAGCGATACAACAAGCCAAAATAATGCATGCTTTAGAGGCGGGTCCATTAACCCATCAACAATTATTAGAACTAGATGTCTCTCCTTCCGCTCTAAAAACACTCACCGAAAAAGGGTGGATTGTAGACAAAGAACAGATCAATACACCGCAAGAGTGGCCAAGCCAACTGGTTGATGAATCAGATAAACGTCAGCTTAATCATGAGCAAATGCTAGCTGTTGTCACCTTAAATCATGTAGAAGGTTATGAGTGCGCCCTTCTTGATGGTGTTACTGGTTCAGGTAAAACTGAGGTTTACTTACAGCTGATTGAAGCGGTTCTAGAAAAAGGAAAGCAGGCATTAGTATTAGTACCAGAGATAGGCTTAACCCCTCAAACCATCAACCGTTTTAAGCGACGCTTCAAGGTCAATGTTACTACCATCCACTCCGGGCTCAACGAAACAGAGCGCTTGAATGCTTGGCTAGAAACCAAGTCTGGGGAATGCGGTATATTAATTGGTACACGTTCAGCCTTAATGACCCCGTTCGCCGACCTCGGGATTATCATTGTAGACGAAGAACACGACACCTCTTATAAGCAACAAGATAGCTGGCGATACCATGCAAGAGACATGGCGATCCTTAGAGCTCATCATGAGCAAGTTCCTGTAGTACTCGGCTCCGCTACCCCTTCTTTAGAAACACTGGCCAATGCCCAATCCGGTAAATACTTACATTTAGAATTGACGCATCGAGCAGGAGGAGCACAGCCGACTCGTAATTTCGCTATTGATGTAAAAGGGCTGCATTTAGAAAGTGGCTTGAGCGCACCTTTGCTTGCAAAGATGCGTCAACATTTAGAGCAGGGAAACCAAGTTCTGCTATTTCTTAATCGTCGTGGATTTTCTCCAGCAATGATGTGTCATGAATGTGGGTGGATTGCAGACTGCATTAGGTGTGATGCTTATTACACCTATCATAAGGGAAGCGGTGAGATGCGCTGCCATCACTGCGGCTCACAGCGCCCAGTGATTCACCAATGCCAAAATTGCGGCTCAACTCAATTGGTGACAGTTGGGGTTGGAACAGAGCAGCTAGAGGCTCACCTTCAGACACTATTTCCAGAATATAAAACCCTGCGCATTGATCGAGACAACACTCGAAAAAAAGGCAGCCTTGACTCAGCATTGGAGGCGGTGCGAAAACAGGAGTACCAGATCCTTATCGGCACCCAAATGCTGGCCAAAGGACACCACTTCCCGAATGTCACCCTAGTGGCGCTTCTCGATGTAGATTCGTCTTTATATAGTAGTGACTTTAGGGCTTCGGAAAAGCTGGCGCAGCTGTTTATTCAAGTTGCTGGCCGCGCTGGACGAGCCAGCAAACCCGGCCAGGTCATACTGCAAACCCATCACCCTGAGCATTCGTTGTTACAAGCTTTAATTCACAAAGGGTATGCCGAATTTGCCAGCACTGCGATGCAAGAAAGAAAGCTCGCCCAACTTCCACCCTATACAAGCTTGACTCTATTTCGAGCAGAATCGAACTCTTTCGCACTTTGTGAGGAGTTCTTGAGGCAAGTACGAAGCACTTTAGAAGCTCACCCTTTGTTTGATAACAGCTGCTGGGTTATGGGGCCATCTCCAGCCCCAATGGCAAAACGAGCGGGTAAATCACGATGGCAACTGATACTGCAGTGCCAACTGCGCTCAACTATGCAAAGGCTTCTTTCTAGCTCAAAAGCGGCGATTGAATTATTGCCTAATGCTAAAAAAGTCCGCTGGAGTATTGATGTGGACCCACAAGATTTGAGTTGAGTAACGCAGAAAATAGATAGGTGCTGTGTTATTCGAGATCAGAGTTGCGAGATAACTCACAACTCAACATATGTATATCATACTGCCTCCCAAAACTATCTAACAACAATCAATTACACTGATCTTACCCCGTATAATATGCGCGGTTAAAAGGTTGAGGCAGAGTAAACAAAGGAATAGGTGATTTATGGCGACCATGAAGGATGTTGCTGAATTAGCGGGAGTTTCAACGGCAACAGTGTCTAGGGCTCTCATGAATCCAGAAAAAGTATCTTCTGCAACTAGACAAAAAGTTGAAGATGCAGTTATTCAATCGGGGTATTGTACCAGTAATCTGCTGAGGGGAATGAAGCGCAATGAGTCCAAAACCTTAGTTGTTATTGTACCTGACCTTAGTGACCCCTACTTTTCAGAGATATTACGTGGCATAGAGCATGCTGCATCTAAACAAGGCTATCTAGTTTTACACGGTGATAGCCAGCAGCAAAAGTGTCGCGATAACTCTTTAATACACCTTAACTATTCAAAGCAAGCTGATGGTTTAATTCTACTCGGAACCGATCTCCCTATTGATGCTAGAAAATCTGAACAAAAAAATCTCCCCCCTATGGTTATGGCTTGTGAGTATGCGCCAGAGTTAGAATTACCAACTATCCATATTGATAATTTAACAGCATCATATGAAGCGGTGAACTATTTAGCCCATCTAGGACATCGACATATTGCAGAAATTACAGGACCGCCGACCTCAACACTATCAAGTTTACGTAGCCAAGGTTTTCGGCAGGCACTGAGAAGAGCAGGCTTACCCTACGACTCATCTAAATCAATACAAGCCGACTTTAGCTTTGAAGCCGGTGTTGTCGCGATGCGTAAATTATCTAGCTCCCCTTCGCGCCCCACCGCGGTATTTTGTCACAACGATATCATTGCAATTGGGGTAATACATGAAGCAAAAAATATGGGATTACGAGTCCCCGAAGACCTCTCTATCATAGGTTTCGACAATATTTCTTTTTCCGAATACTGTGATCCCCCTTTAACCACAGTTGCCCAGCCACGTTTTGAAATTGGTTATCAAGCGGCACAGGTACTTTTAAACCAATTGAGAGGTGATAAAGTTCATATTGGCTCTCGTTTGCTCGATACTGAGTTAATATTGCGTAAAAGTACTAAACCACCGTGTCGCTAATATTGTTATCACTAGCCATTGTGCTTTAAAATAGCGGTATTATTCAGTTTAAAGAATCAATGGCGTGGCAAGAAAAGATTATGTAAAGGGTGGACGAGCTCCGAAAAAACGCTCCAAAAAGTCCGCACCTGCAAAAAAACCGTGGAAAGCTATTATCTTGGCTCTAATTCTAGTATTGGGCCTTGCTTATCTTTTATTTTCCTTAAGCCAAGACCCTGAGCCGCCAAAACAAGAGATCAGCACACCTATCTCTAAAGCACCTTCTCAAGACGACGAAGTTTTACCTCCGCCTCCTAAAGAAGAATGGGATTATGTGAAAACCCTTCCCGAGCGAGAAGTAAAGGTAGTCCCTAAAAAAGAGAAACTATCCGCAATCCCATATGTAATGCAATGTGGCGCTTATAAAAGCCGCGCTCAAGCGGAAGAAAGAAAGATGGATATCGCATTCCAAGGGCTTTCTAGTGAAATCCGTCAACGTAAAGGTAGCAGTTGGTATCGCGTAACTCTTGGTCCTTATGCTCGTAAGCGTCAAGCTGAAAAAGAAAAGCACAAACTACAGCGGGCGAAAATTGAGCCATGCCTAATCTGGAAAGATACTGGCCAATAAAATTCTCACCTTTTACTTAAGCCCCTCCAATTCATGAGGGGCTTTGAGTATGACCTAAGCCTTGAATTCCTCAGTAAACATCCCCATTCAATTGGTATCTCACTGGTGAAATTAAGGAAACCTCGTGACTACCATAATATCCGTACGCAGAAATAATAAAGTTGTCATAGCTGGTGATGGTCAAGTATCTCTTGGCAATACCGTAATGAAAGGCAACGCTCAAAAAGTACGTCGCCTATACAATGGCAAGGTACTAGCCGGATTTGCTGGCGGTACTGCTGACGCCTTCACCCTATTTGAGCGCTTTGAAAGCAAGCTACAAATGCATCAAGGCCACCTTACCCGAGCAGCAGTTGAACTTGCTAAAGACTGGCGTAGCGATAAAGCACTGCGCCGCCTAGAGGCCCTGCTAGCCGTTGCCGATGAAACCGCGTCATTAATTATCACTGGTAATGGTGATGTTGTTCAGCCTGAGAATGACTTAATTGCTATCGGTTCTGGCGGTAATTTTGCTCAATCTGCCGCTACCGCCCTACTAGAAAATACAGATTTAGACGCACGCGATATTGCAGAGAAATCTCTAAATATTGCGGGTGATATTTGTGTATTCACCAATCATCATCACACCATCGATGAACTTGAATACTAATAAAGGAATCTAGCATGTCTGAAATGACTCCTCGTGAAATTGTTCATGAACTGAACCGCCATATTATTGGCCAAGAAAACGCAAAACGCTCTGTAGCAATCGCCCTAAGAAACCGTTGGCGCCGTATGCAGCTTGAAGAAAGCCTACGCGTTGAAGTTACCCCAAAAAACATCCTAATGATTGGACCTACAGGTGTAGGTAAAACTGAGATTGCTCGCCGCTTAGCTAAGCTCGCAAATGCGCCGTTTATTAAGGTAGAAGCAACCAAGTTCACTGAGGTGGGATACGTAGGTAAAGAAGTTGAAACCATCATTCGTGACCTCACGGATGTAGCCGTAAAACTGACTCACCAACAAGCAACTGAAAAGGTGAAATTTCGCGCTGAAGAACAGGCCGAAGAACGCATTTTAGATGCTCTTCTTCCACCGGCTCGTGATGCTTGGGGTCAGAATGAGCAAAACGAAGACTCATCAAATACTCGTCAGATATTCCGTAAGAAGTTACGTGAAGGCAAATTAGATGACAAAGAGATAGATATTGAGATTGCCGCGCCACAAATGGGTGTTGAGATAATGGCGCCTCCAGGCATGGAAGAGATGACCAATCAACTGCAAGGTATGTTCCAAAACCTTTCAGGAAACACCACGAAGTCTCGTAAACTCAAGATCAAAGATGCCCTAAAATCTTTAATCGAAGAAGAAGCGGCTAAGCTGGTCAATCAAGAAGAACTCAAAGAAAATGCCATCTACAACGTAGAAAACAACGGCATCGTATTTATCGATGAGATAGACAAGATCTGTAAGCGAGGCGAAAGCTCAGGTCCTGACGTATCTCGTGAAGGCGTTCAGCGCGACCTACTACCTCTTATCGAAGGTAGTACAGTTTCAACCAAGCATGGCATGGTAAAAACTGACCACATACTGTTTATCGCTTCAGGTGCATTCCAGGTGGCTAAGCCTTCTGATCTTATTCCTGAACTACAAGGTCGACTTCCGATCCGTGTTGAGCTTGAGGCACTATCTAGTCATGACTTTGAGCGCATTCTCACCGAGCCTCGCGCCTCTCTTTCTGAGCAGTACATTGCCCTTTTAAAAACCGAAGATGTCGATGTTGAGTTTACCAAAGATGGTATCACCCGAATTGCAGAAGCTGCATGGCAGGTCAACGAAACTACCGAGAATATTGGTGCTCGTCGTCTACATACTGTAATGGAACGCTTGATGGATGAGATCTCATTTGATGCAACCGAGCAGTCTGGTAGTAAAGTCGTTATCAATGCTGATTATGTTGAAGGTAAGTTAGGTAAGCTAGTGGAAGATGAAGACCTAAGCCGCTTCATACTTTAAGTTTGCCCTTTAGACAAAAATGCCCAGCTAATAAGCTGGGCATTTTTATACATATGATTTAGTCACTACCAAACAAGTCTCGCGTGTATACCTTGTCAGCTACATCACGGATTTCATCAACCATACGGTTAGATACAATGACATCAGACACTTTCTTAAACTCATCAAGGTCACGGATATTCTTCGAGTGGAAGAAATGCTCCTCTTCGAGTACCGGTTCATAAATCACCACCTCGATTCCCTTGGCCTTTAGGCGCTTCATAATGCCTTGAATTGAAGAGGCGCGGAAGTTATCAGAACCAGATTTCATGATAAGGCGATAGATACCTACCACCTTAGGTTGGCGCTTCAAGATAGAATCCGCAATGAAGTCCTTACGGGTACGGTTTGCATCTACAATCGCACCTATGATGTTATTAGGTACATCTTGGTAGTTAGCTAATAATTGCTTAGTATCTTTAGGTAAGCAATAACCACCGTAACCAAAAGATGGATTGTTATAATGGCTACCAATACGAGGGTCTAAACCAACCCCTTCGATGATCTGACGAGCATCTAAGTTTTGTGCCTCAGCATAAGAGTCAAGCTCATTAAAATAAGAGACACGCAATGC
This sequence comes from Vibrio gallicus, assembly GCF_024346875.1. Classification (NCBI taxonomy): domain Bacteria; kingdom Pseudomonadati; phylum Pseudomonadota; class Gammaproteobacteria; order Vibrionales; family Vibrionaceae; genus Vibrio; species Vibrio gallicus. Next base: position 144,400 of record NZ_AP024871.1, on the reverse strand, counting down.
TAAGTAGGTGTTTGAAAACAGCTTAACTGCTTCAGCCTCAGTAGAGTCGGTAAACAGAACATCTATATTTTGTTTTTCAGCCCCTTCTACCAGCAATGCGGCGAAGCGTTCTGCGCGCTCACTGCGCTCTCCCACAATAATTCGAGAAGGATTGAGGTTATCAAACAAAGCTCGACCTTCACGTAAGAACTCCGGAGAAAAGATAATATTCTCTGTACCCAGCTCTTGCTTCACTCGTGCGGTATACCCTACAGGAACGGTAGACTTAATTATCATTACTGCATCAGGGTTGATTGCCATTACATCTTTGATAACCGCCTCGACCGATGAGGTATTGAAGTAATTGGTCTGCGGGTCATAGTCAGTAGGCGTTGCAATAACAACAAACTCTGCATCTTTATACGCTAACCCTTTATCTAGGGTTGCGACAAAAAAAAGGTCTTTACGCGTAAGAAACTGCTCAATCTCAACATCCGCAATTGGAGATTGTTGATTATTTAGCATCTCCACCTTTTGTGGAATGATATCTACCGCGGTAACATCGTGGTTTTGAGCCAATAACATGGCATTAGATAGGCCCACATAACCTGTTCCTGCAATTGCAATTTTCATTATTTTATTCTTCTATTTCTCTGCGGCCAAAGGCGAATCGCACTAATACGATACCCACACCTAACATTCCACCAAATAATGCACCGAGCACGGCAATAAGAGCGCGCTTAGGTTTATCTCTGGAGATAGGCTTAGCCACATCTTCTAAGTAACGGAAGGTATCAAACGATATCTTTCTATCTATTTTTAGGGTTTCGAGCATCTTCAACTTAGCATTGATTTGCTGCAGTCGCGGCTCAATAACACTTAGGTTCTTAACCGATTGCAGTGCATTGATTTTCGCTTGTAGTCCTTTAGCGCCTAAGTCGATGGCAAATAGGTCATCATTTTGAGAGGTGCGTATTGGAGCATTCACTTGTGCTGCCTTAGCAATATCAAGAGACAACTGCGCGCGCTCTTGCTCAACCGCGAGGCGATTCTTAGCCTGGGTCTCAAGAATCAATTTCTGCTGCGTCAGCTCATTACGTTTCGCCTCAACCTTTGCTTGAAGGTTATCTAGGGCATCATCATAAACTCTTTTTTCAACCAATTTAATGTATTCGTTGAGTAAGTTAAAACTTCCCTCTTTAGTGGTCGCTTGCAGGCTAATGGTATAGCTAGACTTATCGCCTTTTTCTATCGGGGTTGCAGTAATTTTTTCAAACCAATCTGCATATAAGCGGCGCTCGGCATCTTCAAGCTCCTCATCAGACGTTTCAGCAAATAGCTGTTGTTGGAATGTTTTAAACTCAGCACTGTTATCCAAAAAATCACGCTTACTATTCGCTGAATTAAATGCACGAATATAGCGTTCAAACACTACTTTAGGGTCAATTAGATTATCCAATGACTTACTAACTAGGATACTGCCATCATCTTGATATACATCGAAGACAGGCTGAAATTGTCTAACCTGCAATTGGTAAGATTGAATATCTTTTGATTGAGGCTCAGTAATTTTAGCGTTCGAAGACCACCACTGCTGAGCAGTCAAAGCGTAAGCAATCGCGATAGCTGCAAATATAAAGGTAGTGAACACTATCAGCCACTTGCCCTTCCATAGAGCTACGAATAGCTCTCGCAGATCAATTTCATCATCGGCGTCATAGTATCCATTCATTGCCAAATCAGGCTGGCCAGTTGTCAAGTTAGTCTGTTTTTTCACTAGGTATCCCAATAGTAAAGAATTCACTGATATCTAGCTCAAAGTCTATCACAGACCTTTATAAATAGAGAAATATCTAAGTCGCTGTTAACACTTTGATGTGGTTGCTATAATCGACCAATCGCAATGTATTATTAAGGATAACCATGATTATTGTAACTGGCGGCGCTGGCATGATAGGCAGTAATATAATTAAAGCGCTCAATGATAAGGGTATCAACGACATCTTGGTCGTCGACAATCTAAAAAATGGCCGAAAGTTTGCAAACTTGGTTGACCTCAACATCGCTGACTATATGGATAAAGAAGACTTCTTAGTCCAAATTATGTCTGGTGAAAACTTTGGTCCAATCGATGCTATCTTCCATGAGGGTGCTTGCTCAGCAACCACTGAGTGGGATGGTAAGTATATGATGCATAACAACTATGAATACTCCAAAGAGCTACTTCATTACTGTTTAGAGCGTGAGATCCCTTTCCTATATGCATCTTCTGCCGCAACCTATGGTGAAACCGATACCTTTATCGAAGAAAAACCATATGAAGGTGCTTTAAATGTTTATGGATACTCTAAGCAGCAATTCGATAACTATGTACGCGCGGTGTTTCAAGATGCCGAAGCCCATGGTGAAAGCTTGTCTCAGGTTACCGGCTTTCGTTACTTTAACGTTTATGGTCCACGAGAACAGCATAAAGCATCAATGGCATCGGTTGCATTCCATCTAAACAATCAAATGAACGCTGGTGAAAACCCAAAACTATTTGCAGGCAGTGAACACTTCCGCCGTGATTTTGTATTTGTGGGCGACGTTGCAGCAGTAAATTTGTGGTTCTTAGAGCACGGTAATTCCGGCATATTTAACCTAGGCACAGGTAATGCTGAATCTTTTCAAGAAGTTGCGAAAGCCGTAATTAAGTACCATGCCAAAGGTGAAATCGAAACTATCCCATTCCCAGAACATCTAAAGGGTGCATATCAAGAGTACACTCAAGCTGACCTGACTAAGCTTCGAGCAACGGGATGCGATATTCAATTTAAGAGTGTAGCTGCAGGAGTTGCAGAATACATGGCCATCATTAATAGCTAAGCGACTAAAAATAGATATGTCATCAACACGAAACGACTTTGACCCCAAGGCATATAACCCCAAGTTTCAATGGGGCTTTTTAGCCCCTAAATATTGGGGAACTTGGCTAGGGATGCTGTTCTCGATACCGTTTAGTTTTCTTCCTATCCGCTGTCATCGCTATATTGCTAAGTTGGCAACCAACAAGGTAATGACGAAAACTCGCGGTCAAGCTCAACGGGCTAGAGTAAACCTGAAATACTGCTATCCCGACATGAAGCCAGAACAGCGCGAAAGCATAGTTGAAAAAACGCTAGTGACGGCGGCTACCTATTTAATGCGCTTTCCGCTATTAACCCTGCGCAGTAGACGCTGGCTTGAAAATAACACCGAGGTCTTTGGCCTAGAGCACTTTGAGCAAGCTAAACAGCGCGGAGAAAATGTCATATTTCTGGTCCCGCATACCTGGTCAGTTGACGTATTTGCAATGTTACTTGCATCTCAAGGCCACCCTATTTGCACTATGGTTAAGAGCCAAAAAAATCCATTAAGTGAATGGGCTATGTCCAAGCAAAGAAAGCAATATGGTGGACGATTATATGAGCGCTCAGGGGGCATCAAGCCTTTTATCAAAGCGATCAGAGATGGCTATACGGGGTATTTCTTACCAGATCAAGACCATGGCCCAAAACAGAGCCTGTTCGTTGATTTTTTTGCGACAACCAAGGCGACACTCCCAGTAATGGGATTTATATCCAAATCAGCCAAAGCCAAAGTACTACCTATTTGGGCATCTTTCGATAGTGATACCGGTAAATTTAGAGTGGATGTGTATCCCGCTTTAGAACCTTTTCCAACTGAAACACCAGAGCAAGATGCCCTAAGTATGAATCTCTTTATCGAGCAGATGTGCGTTGAGCGACCACACCAATATATGTGGAACCTAAAGTTACTACAGACTCAGCAAGATGGGACTTATATCTACAACGCAAAAATTGAAACGGAATCATAATGAAGAAAATCCTGATTATCGGGCCATCTTGGGTTGGCGATATGGTCATGAGCCAATCGCTTTATCGTGAGCTTAAACAGCAACACCCCGATAGCTCTATTGACGTTCTTGCCCCTGCATGGTGCAAACCTATCTTGTCTCGAATGGCTGAGGTGGACAACGCAATTGAGATGCCTCTAAGTCATGGGGATGTTAAGCTCGCCGAACGCTATAAAATTGGGAAATCATTACGTACTAAGGGCTACACTCATGCCTATGTGCTGCCTAATTCAGCTAAGTCCGCCCTGATTCCCTTCTTTGCCAAGATCCCTACACGCACCGGATGGACGGGAGAAAGTCGCTATGGCCTACTCAATGATATCCGCCCCAATAAGAAAGCATTCACCTTCATGGCTGAGCGCTATGTAGCGCTTGCACATCCTAAAGCAGAGATGCGTGACTCATCAAGCTTGGGGGGATTAACCAATATTCCTTGGCCAGTTTTGCAACTCGATAACACGCTTGTTCGCGCTACGGCGAATAAATTTAATCTAGGCTTAGAGCTACCAGTAGTTGGCTTATGCCCAGGTGCTGAATTTGGTCCGGCTAAGAAATGGCCCACAGCGCACTATGCTGAGCTAACTAAGCTACTGATAGATAATGGTTATCAGGTATGGCTATTCGGTTCACAAAAAGACGCCGAAACCACATCCGATATCATCTTACAGCAACCAGATACGCACCAAGATAAAATCGTTAGCCTTGCTGGCAAAACCTCATTAGAGGAAGCGGTGGATCTTCTATCCTTGTGCCAATATGTAGTGAGCAATGATTCAGGCTTAATGCATGTCGCTGCCGCAGTTGGATGCCATGTTATTGGTATCTACGGCTCAACATCACCAAGTTACACCCCGCCACTCACCGACCAAGTCGATATTATTAACACCGATATCGAATGCAGGCCATGCTTCAAACGAGAATGCCCATTAGGTCATTTACGGTGTCTTAAAGAGATATCTCCAACCTCTGTTTTGAGAAAAATTATTCATGCTTAATCTTGCTGTTTTTTCTAGTTTCTTTTCGTTTATTATCCCAGCTTTAATTTTGGTGTATGGCAAAAGCTACTCCTATACCATTATTCCATTTATGGTAGTTGGGTTAATCTGCTGCTATTGGTGTGATAAAAACAAATTTGATAAAGATGCCAAACTTATTGCTATCAGTTTTTTTGGTTACTTCGCTTGCACATTAATTTCATTAATCCTGCTTGGTGGTAGCTTTGGAAACCTAGATGCGCCAAGTCGAGCTATATTGATTCTGCCCGCACTATTACTTGTTTTAGCGGCAAAACCCAACCCAAAAGCACTAATTTGGGGAATCGTCATCGGTTCGGCTTTGGTTGGTTTAATCGCCCTTTATCATCACTTGGTATTACACGTTAGACCACTAAGCGTATGGCAGTTTATGGTTATTCAGGCTGGTGATATCGCTATGAGCATGGGACTTTTTGCGGTTGTAGTTGCTTTCCACCTAAAACGCTCACACGCACACTTTCTGGTTACAACTCTAGCCTTTATCGGCGGCGGACTAGGCATGCTTGCGAGCCTACTCTCTGGAGCTCGAGGTGGATGGGTATTAAGCCCATTTATTCTGTTATTCATCCTGTGGTGTTATAGGAAAGAAATTGGAATCAAGGCAAAGATCATATCAATACTCGGCTTAGTAATAGTGGGGTATTTCAGCTACCCTATGGTCGAAAAAAGGGTAGACATCGCGGTAAAAGAGGTGAGCAGCTATATCACTAGCAACACTTCTTACACCTCTGTTGGAACACGCTTCGACCTATGGAAATCCGGCGCATATGCATTTATAAAAAACCCTATTTTTGGCACCGGATACGAACAACGCGAACAAACTAAATTAAATGCTATTCAAGATGGCTGGGCAACAAAGGCTATTCTAAAGCATTCACGACTGCATAATAGCTACATTGAAGAGGCATCAGTCAAAGGTACTATCGGGATAATAGTATTGCTGTTTTTCTTTGGCGCGCCGCTATGGGTATTTGGTAAGGGCTACTTAGCCAATCAGAATATTTATGCATTACTTGGGGTTGTACACATCATCTCAACCATGGGCTATTGCCTAACCCAAAACTTTATTAACCATCATTCAGGCATGTTATTTTATATCGCGTTTATCGTGCTGTTTTATGCCTATAGCAAGCATTATTCTGAGGACAGAGTATGAATATCTTGGTTTGTAGCTCCTACAAAAATAGCTGGCATGCAGTAAGACCAGAGGCTGAGTTGTTCATAGAACTTGCAAAGCAAGGGCACAATATCACCGTTGCCACACAAGCTGATGCTGAATATGTTCAACGCTTTAAGGAGCATGGTATTAAGGTTGTTGATGCCTACCCGACAAAGAAAATATGCTTTGATACCATCAAGAAGCTAAAAAAAATAATCAAAGAGCAGCAGATTGATATCTGCTATGCCTTTAATTCGAAGACAATCCCCAATGCCGCCTTTGCCTCAATTGGTAGTAAAGTTAAGCTCATTGCATACAGAGGAACGACTGGAGGGCTATATCGACATGATATCTCTGCCTATCTGACTATCCTTCACCCTCGCGTTGATGGCGTAGTATGTGTTAGTGAAGCGGTAAGGCAAGATGTATTAAATCGAGTATGGAAGAATAAGCAAAACGTAGTGACTATCTATAAGGGGCATGACATCAACTGGTACGACCCTGAACCACTATCTAGACAAGAGTTCGCTATACCTGAGCAGGCAAAGATTGGTATCTGCGTAGCAAACTCTAGACCCTCTAAAGGAGTCCAGGTATTACTCGGCGCAGTAAAAGATATTGATGACCCGAACTTCCATTTAATTCTAGTCGGTGCCGGCATGGAAGAGTTACAACAATTAGCCGCACAGAGTTCAATGGCTAATCGTATTCACTTTCTAGGTTTTAGAAAAGACATCTCAAACCTAATGGCAATGTCAGACTTTCAGATTCAGCCCTCAATAAGTGGTGAAGGCTTACCTAAGACCATCATTGAAGCCATGGTTGTATCTAAACCATCAATTGTCACAACCACTGGCGGTTCAGCGGAATTAATTTCGACTGATATTAACGGCATTGTGGTTGATTCTGGCGACCAAAATGGCTTAAAAGGTGCCATCTTGAAGTTCATATCTAAAGAAGTTGACCTTACCGCTATGGGCACAAAGTCTAAACAAATTATGGAGAAAGAGTTTAGCTTGCAGAAAAGTGTGCAGGACCATTTAGAATATTTTTCTAAATTACTAAGTTAACTTTATTAAACATCCTTACTCAACCTAACTAATATTAAATTGAGCGAACATGAACAGTATAAAAGACAACACAATCCATGCTATATGGTTGGGTAAAAAAATGACGCCTTTAAGCTTTATATGTATTAATGACTGGAAAAAACAAGGTTATACAGTAAATTTATGGTTGGAAGATAACACTGAAATAATAGCGTGGATCAATGGATGTGAATTTGCTCGTAAATGTTATGACAAAAAACTATACGCATTTGTTACAGATTATCTAAGACTGAAAATATTGCAGAAATATGGTGGATTATATTTAGATACTGATGTAACCATTGAAGTTTCACCTTTCTATTTATTTGAAGGATTAGACTTTGCTGTTGGGTATGAAAATGACAAGGGCACTGTTGGTACAGCTATGATCTACTCAAATAAAAACTCTATTGAAATAAGCAAATTAGTTGATTTTTATGAACATGACATAATGAAGTCAGAGTTATATCTCGGCCCAGAAATAATGACCCATATGTTAGATAAAAACACAAGAATGGATAAGGTAAAATTATTTAACATCGAGTACTTTTATTCTTACCAAGGTGAAAAATTACACTTTGAAAAGCCTAAAAACGCCCACCTAATTCATTGGTTTCAACATAGCTGGAGTAAGTCGAGCCACAAATCCTTCTTGAAAAGCAAGCATAAGAATATTTTTGGTAAAATTTATGAGTGGCAAAAAAACATCTTACGATTTAAAAAATAATTAATCTAAGAAGTATGCCATGACCTTTTTCGTTTAAAAAGCTCATATGTTCTATATATTTCTTTACTGATTCTAATTAAAGTTGAACGATTTGATTTATCTTTACGTTGTCCTATTTCTGAAACTACATTTTCTCTATAACATGGTTCAGGTAAAGACGAATACACTTGAATCCCATGTAACCATGGTTTCTCTAAATAATTATCTACTGGATCAATGAATTCAGTCGCACCTTGAATAAATGCTCTCGCAGCCTTTACAGTAATAATATATCCAGTAGTGCCTGCTGTTTCTTGATTATTATAACCAAAAAGCAAACTCTCATTTATTCTCTCAATTTCATGGAAAATTGGTGGCGCACTATGATTTGGGATCGATGATAACTTCAAATAATCGTATATATCAGTTCTTTTATATAAAGATTTTATATACTCATCTCCACCTTCAACTAAACCAATATTATCTTCTAGAATGACTATAGGCTGACCTATTTCTATGCATCTCTCCCACAAAGCATAGTGACTAGCAAAACAAGCTACTTCAGTAGCTTTTAATACAAAGCCCTTCCTAAAATAGGTTTTCATTGGATTTGATTTATCATAAAGATGAAATTTAGGATCATTGATAGAAATCGCATCAAAAAACTCATACTCTAAACTAGTTGAGTTCAGAAGATTAACCACCCGCTCTCTTCTAGGGGAATTTTTTAATGAAATAACAAACGTTTTCATCACAGTTGTCTCACCAAACATCATCAGTAGCTTTTCCAACCATACAATATATCACACAACAATAAGCATACGATATACCTTCAATAAACTTTCATCTGAAAGCATCACTTGAAACCATATGACACACCTATTCTACTTGATTTTGTCGCACAATCTTTCAAACTACACCTAAAGCCTACTCTATATAGATCAATAGTTTGATTAGAATTCTATACAGCCTACTTCTGTTGTTGCTCTCGCCAGTACTGCTCTTTACTTTGCTCCGAACCAAGCAAGGTAAGCCAGCGGTCGGTGCTCGATGGAGCGAATATTTTGGCATCACTCCTCGATTAAATGAACAAAAGCCTATTTGGATACATACCGTTTCTGTAGGTGAGACGATAGCTGCCACACCCTTTATTAAGGCGCTAAAGCAAGCTCACCCTGACCAGCCTATTCTGATCACTACCACCACTACCACAGGTGCAGAGCAAGCAGAAAAGCTAGGTTCATTGGTGACGCATAGATACATGCCGATAGATTTTAGTTGGTGTGTGAGATTATTTCTAAGATCAATACAGCCACGCTGCTTGATTATCATGGAAACTGAGTTATGGCCTAACACCCTGCATTGCGTTGCCAATACAAATATCCCAATTATTGTCCTAAATGCTAGATTATCTGAGCGATCCTACGCTCGCTATAACAAGGTGTTACCTATATTCAAATCTATAAGCCAGAATATAAGTCACTTTATCTGCCAACACCAAGATGATGCGATACGCTTTATACAGCTGGGCGTGGCCAAAGATCGCGTTTCAATCTCTGGCTCACTCAAATTTGATATTGATATTGCCCCAGATATAACAAAGCGAGCAGTCTCCCTTCGTGAATCTCTTGGGAAGCATAGGCCAGTATGGATAGCCGCTAGCACACATGCAGGAGAGGACGAACAACTATTAGACGCTCATCGCTTGTTATTAGAACATATTCCCGATGCACTTATGATAATCGTTCCACGTCACCCGGAGCGCTTTGAGCAAGTGATGTCGCTTAGCCAACAGAGTGGATTTAATACCGTATCTAGAACCAGCCAGCTGAAAATCACTTCCGATACTCAAGTTTACCTTGCGGATACGATGGGTGAGATGTTGTTGCTAATTGGTAGCGCTGACATCTGTTTTATGGCAGGAAGTCTTATTGGTGATAAGGTTGGAGGTCACAATCCACTTGAGCCAGCCGCTTTAAGCAAACCAATATTAAATGGCTCTAGCTACTTTAATTTTAGTGATATCACTCATCAATTGCAGGGTAATGATGCAGTGACAATTTGTGACTCTAGCCAGCAAATTGCCATACAATTACGCCACCTTATAAGTAACCCGAATCAGAGCACTCAGATGGGGTTACGCGCATTAGAGGTGGTAAAGCACAATCAAGGAGCAGTACAAAAAAGCGTACAAGCCGTATCTGAATTTATTGATTAGCGCTTTGATATCCTTTAATTAAGGCATCCCAATCATCACTTTGCCAATGAATACTAAAGCGCTCAACTTCTTTCAAAAATGAGCGCTTGAGTCTAGCTAAATTAGATTGTTTCCAATCTTCTCCTGACTGCTCATAGCATTTATCAAAATCAATAATCCAAGCTACTTGGTCATCATCCAGTAAAATATTATGAATATTAAGGTCGGTATGGTTCACTTGGGCTCGATGGAGCTTAGCAATCTGTTGCCCGATAGCGATATAGACTTGCTCACTCAACGGACCTTGTTGCAGTATCCCAACCAAATCTTTTGCTCGCGGTATACGTTCACTTAACAGATCTGCTTTATAAAATAACCCTGATTTTATTACCCGTGCAGCTATCGGTCTTGGCACATTTACATTCGCTTGTCGAAGCTTCTGCAGTAGCACAAACTCTTGATAACTACGGCTTTTATCCCACCCTTTAAACCAATAGCTATCCTTAATCAATTTTCCGAATAGGCCACCACGCCGGTAATGACGTAGCGCTCCTTGCAAGCCATCAAGCTGTACAAACCAGGTCGTCCCTCGCCCTTGTGCAGTTCCAATAACTTTATCGTGCACATACCAATATGTCGCTTCACAGCTAAGTTCAGTAGGCGCACTGAGTAAATCCTTATCAAACCAAATCATCTCATTTGGCAGTTGCACAGTATCCACGGGTAAACCTCGAAATAAATCAATTACTTCCTTATTTTACAATTAACCTCAGCAACTGCATAATTTATCCATCAAACAAAAATGAGCTTCCTATGCCGCTATTTAATTCAGCCCCTAAATCTCTTTGTATACTGAGATTATCCGCCATTGGAGATGTCTGCCATGCCATTAGTGTTGTACAAGCTATTCAAGCACACTGGCCTAAAACCGAGATCACCTGGGTCTGCGGAAAAATAGAGGCACAATTGATAAGTGACTTACCTAACATCCGTGTTGTCGTATTCGACAAAAAGCTCGGATTTAAGGGAATGAGGAATGTATGGAAACAACTTTCTTCAACCCGGTTTGATGCCCTACTGCATATGCAAGCCGCGCTAAGAGCAAGTGCTCTATCCTTTGGCATTAAAGCCAAGTATAAGGTGGGCTTTGGTAAAAACCGCACTAAAGAGGGGCAGTGGTTGTTTACCAACAAACACTTACCTAAATCAGATAGCTTCCACGTACTGGATAACTTTGCTGATTTTGCTCGCTTTATCGGTGTACCATTTAACATTCCTAAATGGAATATTCCATTAAGTGAAGAAGATCAAAATTTTGCAGCCTCGGTTATTCCAGATAAAACAATCATTATTAGTCCAGCTGCAAGCAAAGATGAAAGAAATTGGATTCCAGAAAGATATGCTAAAATAGCTGATTATGTAGTGAGTAAAGGTTGGAATGTTGCACTATGTGGCTCACCTAGTGAAAGAGAGCAGCATTTAGGGCAACAAATTATAGATAGCGCTAAAGTACCAATCATAAACCTAATTGGGAAAACTAACTTAAAACAGCTTGTCGCCATAATCCAACACTCGCAAGGCGTCTTAGCTCCCGACTCAGGACCAGCGCACATTGCAACCACTCAAAGCACCCCAGTTATTGGGCTCTATGCTCATAGTAACCCATTACGCACTGGACCCTATGTAGATCAGGATTTAGTTGTAAGCACTTATGAGATACACATAAAAAACCAAAATAAGGCGAAGCTTTGGGGAACTAGAGCAAAAGGAAGTGATTTAATGAGATCTATAACTATAGACTCCGTAAGTGAAAAAATTGATATTTTAATTAAAAACAATAAGTTAAGTGATAATAAGCATGGATAAAAAACCCAGCATTGGTGTGTTAATAATAGTTAAAAATGCAGAAGCTCATTTAGAAAAAACTTTATCTTCAGTATCTGGCTGGGTTGATGAAATCATTATCCTAGATTCAGGTAGTGAAGATAACACACTGCAAATAGCCCAAAAATACACGTCAAAAATATACCATCAAGAATGGCTAGGTTTTGGCCTCCAAAGACAGAAGGCTCAAAGTTATATCGTAAGTGATTGGATTCTAGCACTAGACTCTGATGAAGAAGTAACAGAGCAATTAAAGACCTCAATCTTAAACGCAATTCAAAATGATGACGGAAAATCCATTTATCAAATTAATCGATTAACTAAAGCATTTGGGAAATTTATTCGTCACTCTGGATGGTATCCTGATAAAATCACAAGACTTTATCTAAATAAGTCCACTAAGTATAATAACTCACTCGTTCATGAGTCAGTAGTAATTCCTGATGGATACTCAACTAAATTACTTGATGGTGACTTACTACATTACACGATTGATACAATCCCTAATTATGTGAATAAAACTCAACATTATATGAAAGCTTGGGTTGATCAGAGAGAAGGGAAGAAAAAGTCTACGTTATTCGGTGCCATTATACATGGTATAGCAAGGTTCATAAAAATGTACATTCTAAAAAAAGGTTTTTTAGATGGTCGCCATGGCTTATTGCTAGCCTTACTTAGCGCTAATACAACATTCACTCGCTATGCTGATCTATGGTTAAGAGAGCATAATAAAAAAGAGCAATAAACAATGACAGCACCGCACAAAGAGCCTGAATTTATCAAGAAAAACATTTGTTTTGTAAATACTTCAAAGAATTGGGGAGGTGGTGAAAAATGGCATTTTGTAGCCGCTACGATCTGTGCAGAGGATGCTAACTGTACAGTAATAACACACCCTAACAGCTCTTTAGAGAACAAACTTAAAACTAAGAATAATATTTCAATTTTTAACACTAAAATTAGCAATGCTAGTTTTTTGAACCCACTTACTATTTTTAAACTATATAGACACTTTAAAAAGAATAACTATCAAAGTGTTATTTTAAATCTTCCTGCAGATGCAAAGTGTGCTGGATTAGCCGCAAAACTAGCTAAAGTCCCTAAAATAATATATAGAAGGGGGATGCCGCATCCAATAAGAAACACCTTTCTAAATAGAATTGTTTTTGGAAAAATAATCACAGATGTGATTGTAAACTCTGATGAAATTGGTCGTTCTATAACAAAGAACAATCCAAGAATAATCAATAAGGATCAAATTCACACTATATATAATGGTGTAGAAATAGAAAGCTACTCCCCTAAAGATTACTCATTAGAAGAGCATAAATCTAAAGTCATACTGGGTACTGCTGGTCGATGTGTTAACCAAAAAAATCAACTAATGCTCATGGACTTAGTAAAAGACCTAAAAGATAAAGGGTACAACATTGAGTTGTATATAGCTGGTACTGGTCCATTAGAGAGTAAAATTAAAGAAAAAATAATTACTTTAGGATTGGAGCAGCAAATAAAACTTCTTGGGTTTGTTGAAGATACCCCATCACTATTATCCACTTTAGATATCTATGTTTTTCCATCTCACTATGAAGGTTCAGCAAATGCTTTAGTGGAAGCGATGGCGACGGCAATCCCTAGTGTTACTTACAACGTAAGTAGTATGCCTGAAATGGTTAAACACAACCAAACAGGAAAGCTAGCAAACTATGAAGACCCTACCGACTTTTTAAATCAAGTAGAAGCTTTAATCAAAGACCGCGAATTAAGAGTCAAGCTCGGTCACAACGCACGCAAACTTGCCGAAAGTAAATTTAACAACAAAGTTATTTTCACTAAAATAAAACAGCATATAGGTGTAAATCGATAAATGAAAAACCACGTACTCTACCCTGGAACCTTCGATCCATTAACCAATGGGCACCTAGACATCATCACTCGTGCATCTAAGATGTTTGATAAATTAACCGTGTGTGTAGCAGCCAGCCCAAGTAAGAAAACCATGTTCTCATTAGAAGAGCGTGTAGAGATGCTAGAACTATCGGTTGCCCACTTAGGTAACGTCGAGGTTGAGGGTTTTTCTGGTCTACTGGTTGAATTTGCTAAGAATAAAAAAGCGAACCTCTTGGTACGCGGTCTTAGAACGACCATGGACTTTGAATATGAGTTTGGTTTAACCAGCATGTATCGCAAGCTACTTCCTGAGCTAGAAAGTATCTTCTTAACGCCTTCAGAAGAGTTTGCGTTTTTGTCTTCAACTATTGTACGCGAAGTGGCTATTCATGGTGGGGATGTGGAGGGATTTGTTCCCGCATCTGTCTTTAAACAAATCAAAAAAAAGGTTTAGCTTATTAGCCAAACCTTTCTCTTCTATAGCTTGTAATAAGCCCTGTACCAATCAGCAAAGGCTTTAACGCCTTCTTGCACACCTACCTGAGGCTTATAGCCTGTGGCCGCAAATAGGTCTTGAGTATCAGCGTAGGTTGCGTATACATCACCAGGTTGCATCGGCATAAAGTTTTTCTTAGCCTCAATGCCAAGCGCATCTTCCAATGACTCAATAAACGACATCAACTTCACCGGACTGCCATGCCCAATATTGTAAATTCGGTATGGTGCAGAGCTTGTTGCAGGTGAGCCTTGCTCAACCGTCCAATCCGGTGTTGGCTGCGGGATTACACCTTGGATACGGATAATGCCTTCAACGATATCATCGATATAGGTAAAATCACGCTGCATATCACCATTGTTATATACATCAATGGTATCGCCGTTGACTATGGCTTTAGTAAACTTAAATAACGCCATATCTGGGCGTCCCCATGGACCATATACGGTAAAAAAGCGTAAGCCAGTTGTTGGAATGCCATACAGATGCGAATAGCTATGTGCCATCATTTCATTGGACTTCTTCGTCGCGGCATACAGTGAAATAGGATGATCAACTGAATCAGAGGTATCAAACGGCATCTTCTGGTTCAAGCCATAAACTGAGCTAGATGAAGCGTATACTAGGTGCTTAACTTTATTATGACGACAGCCTTCTAGAATAGTTAAGTGCCCCACTAGATTGCTGTCAGCGTATGCTAATGGATTATCAATTGAATAACGCACCCCAGCTTGAGCGGCAAGGTGAATAACCACATCGAATTGTTCACCAGCAAAAAGCGTTGCTATCCCTTCACGATCCGCTAAATCTATCTGTCTGAATGAAAAGCTATCGTGTTCAATGCGCTTAAGACGGTCTTCTTTCAAAGATACCTGATAGTAATCATTCATATTGTCGATACCGACGACTTGATGACCCATATCTGTCAAGCGTTCAACTACTGCACTGCCAATAAAGCCAGCAGCCCCGGTCACTAAATATTTCATACTTCTTCCTTAGGTTGGCACATATCGCACCAAAACGTATTTCTTTGACCTATCATCTGCTGCTGAATTTGCGCGCCACAATCTGGGCATGCATCTCCAGCCTTACCGTATACCTGTAATTCTTGAGCAAAATAACCTGGCTTACCATCTGGTTGCTCAAAATCATTTAATGTTGTTCCACCCTGTAAAATAGCTCGATTTAGTACCAATTTTATCTGTAGAACTAATTCTTCCCAGTCAGGGTAACTCAATGAATTTGCAGGTCTTAATGGGTTAATTTTAGCATTAAACAGGGATTCATTAGCATAGATATTACCCACTCCAACCACAATTTTATTATCCATAATAAACTGCTTTACTGGGATTCGCCGCCTAGCGGCCAAAGGGGTTACATAATCAGCTGCAAAAATATCAGACAGCGGCTCAGGCCCAAGGTTATCTAAGATAGCTAGGCTTTCTCCTGCTGGAATCCACAACCAACACCCAAATCGACGCGGATCGTTATAACGCAATAACTTGCCATTCGAAAGAAGCAAATCTACATGGTCATGCTTACCATGCTCAATCCCTTGCTCTAAAACCCGCAATGAGCCCGACATACCAAGATGAATAACTATAGTTCCAGATTCAGTTTCGAGCAGCAGGTATTTTGCCCTGCGGGAAACCCCAACAATATGAACATCAGATAACGAACTAAGCTGTTTCGAGACTGGCCAACGCAGTTTGGGCTGCCTAACCACTATCTGTTGAATACGCTGGTTATTAATATGAGGGCTTATACCCAGACGAGAAACTTCTATTTCGGGTAGCTCAGGCATCAGGCGTCCTCAATAAAATATTAAATAGCATAAATTACAGGCATAAAAAAACCCAACTAAAAGTTGGGTTTTTATGTTCTGTTCTAAAGAAGAATCAATTACTTGATTTTAGCTTCTTTATACATAACGTGTTGACGAACAACTGGATCAAATTTCTTGATCTCAAATTTGCCCGGCATGTTACGTTTGTTTTTATCTGTAGTATAGAAGTGACCTGTACCAGCAGAAGAAACAAGTTTAATCTTTTCGCGAATGCCTTTAGCCATTGCTCAATTCCTCTTAAACGTTTTCGCCACGTGCACGAATATCTACAAGTACAGCATCAATGCCTTTCTTGTCGATGATACGCATGCCTTTAGCAGTTAGACGTAGTTTAACAAAACGTTTTTCGCTCTCTACCCAGAAACGATGAGTTTGTAGGTTCGGCAGAAAACGGCGCTTAGTAGCGTTGCGTGCGTGTGAACGGTTGTTACCCGTTACAGGACGCTTACCAGTTACTTGGCATACTCGGGACATGAATGTCTTCTCCAAATCGTTTCAGCTCGATATCAACCTTGGTGGCCGAACCTCTCAAATGAGGTCAAAAACCGTTATGGTAAATCCATACAAGGCTATCAAAGGTCGCGCATTATACTAAGTTAATAGATATTGCTCAAGACCCGAACAGATCCTTTTTACAGATTTACTGATCTTTTTTTAAGCAGAGCTGATTTTGTTCAAAAATAGTGCGCGAATGATACCAGAATTCTTACTTCCGACAACCTCTAATTACATTGATTTGCTTACTATAGACATTTAAGCTCCTATTTAAGGAAATTTAAACACTTTGGAGCTTGAATGACTCAATTGCTTTCAGCCATCCCCTTGACCTCATTAACTGGCGTTGGAGCTAAAATAGCTGAGAAATTACAAAAAATAGCTTTAATTTCTGTTCAAGACCTACTTTTTCACCTCCCACACCGCTATGAAGACCGCACTCGTGTCTATCCAATGCGAGCTCTGCATGCCGGTTTATGGGGGGCAGTAAAGGGTGAAGTCATGTCCGTTGATACCACATTCTCTCGTCGAAAAATGTTAACGGTTAAAATCAGTGACGGCAATGGAAGCGTTACACTGCGTTTTTTTAATTTCAATGCTGGAATGCGCAATAGCTTTACTGAAGGCAAATGGGTACATGCTTATGGCGAGATTAAACGCGGCAACTATGGATTAGAGATAGTTCACCCCGAGTATAAGTTTGTCTCAGAACAGCAGCAGATTGCCACCGAGTCCACACTAACCCCAGTCTACCCTACAACAGACGGGCTACGACAACTCACCCTTAGAAGTCTCACCGAACAAGCTTTATCATTACTAGATAGCGCTTCAGTTAATGAGCTATTGCCTCAGGGGCTTTACGACTCACAGCTCACCCTAAATCAAGCCCTACATATAGTGCATCGCCCTTCCCCTGATATTGACTTAAATCTATTTGATCAAGGCAGACACCCGGCGCAACTGCGTCTAGTCATAGAAGAGTTGTTAGCTCAGAATCTATCAATGCTTGCTTTAAGAAGTAAAGGACAGCAAGACAATGCTTTATCTTTGCCTGCATCCACACAGTTAAAACCTCAGCTACTAGGCCAGCTACCTTTTAAACCTACCGCGGCACAAAACCGAGTAGTTAAAGAGATCGAGGGGGATATTTGTCAACCACACCCTATGATGCGCTTAGTTCAAGGGGATGTTGGCTCAGGCAAAACCCTAGTCGCGGCTTTAGCCGCCCTCACGGCAATTGAGCAAGGCTATCAGGTTGCAATGATGGCTCCAACAGAGCTCTTAGCAGAGCAGCATGCTGTTAATTTTCAGGCTTGGTTCGAGAAATTAGGGATTCGTGTCGGTTGGCTAGCAGGGAAAATCACAGGTAAAGCCAAACAGGCGCAACTAGAAGCAATAGCAAATGGTGAAGCGCAGATGGTAGTAGGAACCCATGCGCTGTTTCAAGATCAGGTGCACTTTCATAAGTTGGCACTAATCATAATCGATGAACAGCATCGATTTGGGGTCCACCAGCGACTAGAGCTTAGAGAGAAAGGCGCCTTTGAGGGACTCTATCCCCATCAATTGATCATGACTGCCACCCCTATTCCCCGTACCTTAGCTATGACTGCCTATGCCGACCTAGAAACCTCAGTCATAGATGAGTTGCCCCCAGGGCGAACCCCAATTCAAACCGTTGCACTACCTGACACCAAGCGCCCAGATATCATAGAACGTATTCGCCATGCATGTACCACACAAGGTAAGCAGGCGTATTGGGTGTGCACACTGATCGATGAATCTGAAGTACTAGAGGCGCAAGCGGCAGCTGAGATTGCCGAGGAACTCAAACTCAAATTAACCGAGCTAAAAATAGGTTTGGTGCATGGCCGCATGAAACCCGCTGAGAAACAAGCGGTGATGAAGGCGTTTAAAGACAATCAACTGCAACTACTAGTTGCCACAACAGTTATTGAAGTCGGCGTTGATGTACCTAACGCCAGTTTAATGATCATTGAGAACCCAGAGCGCCTTGGGCTGGCACAATTGCATCAGCTACGTGGGCGAGTTGGACGAGGTAAGGTTGCCAGCCATTGCGTGCTTTTGTACCACGCACCACTATCTAAAACCGCTCAAAAACGCTTAGGTGTTCTTAGACAAAGCAGTGATGGGTTTGTGGTGGCGCAGCAAGACTTAGAAATACGTGGCCCCGGCGAGCTATTAGGTACCAAACAAACCGGGCTTGCCGATTTTAAAATAGCCGACCTAGTAAGGGATCAACATCTCATTCCTGAGGTGCAAAAAATGGCCCGCTACATTCATGAGCAGTACCCTGAGAATGCACGATCTATCATCCAACGCTGGGTAATCAATAGTGAGGAATACGCTAAAGCATGAGTCGGTGAGCACTATATCGGCTCACCGAATTGCATTACCGATTAACAGTATTAACGCTTCTTGTTACCTGCATTAGCAAACGCGGCAGCCATTGCTCCACCAATGCTAGGCGCATTTTGATTGCGCTGTGGTTTCCGATTATCGCGAGTAGAGTTCTCGCGAACAGGTTTGCGAGCAGGACGGTTGTCTTGTCCTGGTTCATCGTTCAATCTCATCGAAAGCCCAATACGCTTGCGTCGCAAATCAATCTCCATCACCTTAACCTTAACGATATCGCCAGCCTTCACCACCTCGCGAGGGTCTGACACAAACTTATCGGTTAACGCTGAAATATGTACCAAACCGTCTTGGTGTACACCGATATCAACAAAAGCACCAAAATTAGCCACATTGGAGACAACGCCCTCAAGTACCATCCCTTCTTCAAGGTCTGATACCTTATCGATACCTTCAGCAAAGGTTGCCGTTTTAAACTCAGGTCTCGGGTCTCGGCCTGGCTTATCAAGCTCTTTAATGATGTCTGTAACGGTAGGCAGACCAAATTGTTCATTGGTAAAATCAATGGCATTAAGCTTACCTAAGAAAGCACTATCACCAATAAGGTTTGAGATCGGCTTATTGGTTTTCTCCGCTATCGATTTAACAACGGGATACGCCTCAGGGTGTACTGATGATGAATCAAGAGGGTTACGTCCGTTCATTATGCGCAGAAATCCTGCGCTTTGTTCAAATGCTTTAGGCCCCATTCTGGCAACTTTCTTTAGGCTAGCGCGGCTTTCAAAGCGTCCATTATCATCACGATGAACCACGATGTTTTGTGCCAGCGTGCTCGACAAGCCTGCCACACGATTAAGCAATGCCGCTGAAGCTGTATTTACATCCACACCAACTGCGTTTACACAATCTTCAACCACCGCATCCAAGCGCTTGGCCAATGACGACTGACTAACATCGTGCTGATACTGACCCACACCAATAGATTTAGGGTCAATTTTCACAAGCTCCGCCAGTGGATCTTGCAAGCGACGGGCGATAGACACCGCACCACGCAGTGACACATCCATATCAGGGAACTCTTTAGCTGCCAATTCAGAGGCTGAATACACAGATGCCCCCGCTTCACTGACTACAATTTTTTGTACCTTGATGCCCTTGCTAATAATATCCCCAACAAAGGTATCAGATTCACGTGAAGCAGTTCCGTTACCAATTGCTACCAGATCTACATTGTGCTGTTTAATCAATCTCTCAATGCTTTGTAGCGACTTATCGTATTGCTTTTGCGGAGGATGCGGATAGATAACATCGGTTGCCAATACCTTACCCGTACCGTCTACCACCGCGATTTTGCAACCGGTTCTCAGTCCAGGGTCTAGACCTAAGGTAGCGCGAGGCCCTGCAGGTGCCGCCATTAACAGATCTTTTAGGTTCGAAGCAAATACCTCAATAGCCTCAATCTCTGCCTTATCTTTCATGATCGACATTAACTCGGTCTCAAGGTGCATCGACACCTTAACGCGCCATGCAAAGCTGATCACCTGTTTACGCCACACATCGGCAGGCGCGTCACTTAGGGTAATTCGGTAATGCTGCTCAATAATGGTTTCACAATAAGAGGTACGAATTGAAGGGTCTTGTTGAGGGTCTGCATTTAATGCCAATTGCAAGATACCCTCATTGCGACCACGCAACATCGCCAGTGCTCGGTGAGAAGGGACTCGACTTATTGGTTCATCATGTTCAAAGTAATCTTTAAACTTCTCACCTTCAGTCTCTTTGCCCTTCACTACTCGTGATTGCAGCACCGCATGCTTATTAAGATAAACACGCAATTTCTCAAGTAAATCTGCATGCTCGGCAATTCGCTCCATCAAGATAGCTCGCGCACCATCGAGCGCCGCTTTAGCATCAGCAATGCCTTTCTCGGTATCGACGAACTGTAATGCCTTTTGCTCAGGAACCTGATTTGGATTACTCCACAGTGAATCTGCTAGCGGTTCAAGACCAGCCTCAATAGCAATTTGTCCCTTAGTGCGACGCTTAGGTTTATAAGGAAGATAAAGGTCTTCAAGCCGGGTCTTATTGTCAGCAGCTAAAATCTCATGCTCAAGCTCTTTACTCAGCTTCCCTTGGTCTTCAATAGAGCGCAATATGGTTTGACGACGATCATCGAGCTCACGCAAGTAAATAAGACGGCTCTCTAATGTGCGCAGCTGCGTATCGTCTAAGCCTCCGGTAACCTCTTTCCTATAACGCGCGATAAACGGTACCGTATTGCCTTCATCTAGCAAGCCGACTGCCGAGTTTACTTGGCGAACTGGCACCTGTAATTCATCGGCAATGGTTTGAAAAATCTTTTGACTCATCCCTAATTCACTTCTGTGTGAGTAATTTAGTTCTATTTATGGGGGCGAATTAATAAAAATCCAGCGCTTAAGGCGCGATTACCTTCCCTCCATTGCAACGCATATGCTTGCAGTTGCTAAAAAATTAACTGAATATTTAACAGCAAGTTACTGATTATTGGTTAGTATTAATCTTGTATATCCAGAAATTCAAATACGGACATTGATAATGAACAAACGGCTCACAGGTTCCATTTCGCTGCTGGCTTCTCTTTTTCTCTCAGCAGGGGTACAAGCAAAACAGACCACCGAATACACTATGCTTGATGACAATAAACAACCCTATACAACCGCAGCCCCTGCTTTGTCTTGGGACGATAAGGTCATCCTAGGCCGAGTCGAAAGCGTCTACTATCAAGATATCGCAGCCCTAGAAGGAATTGCCTATATAGGGAAAATCGATACTGGAGCAGATACCACCTCAATGCATGCTGAAAATATTAAGGTGTATTCTGAAAACCCAAAATATAAGGGCTTACAAGACACTAAGTTAATGCAAACTATTGTGGATGAATATGGTGGCCCTAAGAGTAACTGGTGGCTAACAAGCTTCGACACCCCAGAGCGTAATATTCAAGGTATAGTGGAGTTTGAGATTAGGCATCCAGTTACTGGCAAGGTAATTTCATTACAACGCCCCCTTGCCAGAACCAGTGTTATCCGTAGCCGCACTAGTGAAATTCCACTCTATCGACCTGTGATCAATATTCCACTCACGATTGCTGGAGTCACTGTCAATACCGATGTTAACCTGACAGACCGTAGTAATTTTTCAGCGCCTATTCTGATCGGAAAAACCTTCCTCAAACAGCATGCTTGGGTATTTGCCGGCTATGACTATCTGCAAGCTCAACAAAACGCCGTTGTATTGCGCAAAGGCGAAGAGGTAACCGTTGGAACGGTATCTCTAAAATCCAGTTATTCATTGGTCAATAGCTACAGTCAACTGCATGCCACAGATATACAGATAGACCACGACCAACAGCTCGTTACGTTTAATTCAAAAAGCAAATCTGGAAATAAGGCGAAGATGACCTTACCTCTTATTCGAATGCTTAAGGTCGGGGGTTCGGAGAAACCGCTTGTCTCTGTGCCAATGCAAGTCGGTAAAACCAAGACACCCATACTCGCTTACCTAAAAGATCGCTCAAAATACGCGTCACAGATTAGAATTGGTAAGAATAGCCTCAGCAAGCACTTCGTTATCCATAGCTCAAATACCAATGCAGTTAAGGATCAGACCTACGCCTCGTTGCAAACCAATAAAAAAATCACCTCAGTCACCCCCCATGAAATCATTTATATTGATGACATTGCGGTAGAAGCAAGGCCTTCTTTTGCTATCAATACTCCGGTTCTGTTTGTGTCTAACCTTGAGTTAGGTAAGGGGAAAAACACAGAACAAGTAAGCTTTTATATCCCTAATGCCAAAGGAGAAAATAAAAAGGTTATCAGGCCCGTAGTACGTAAGATTCGTGTTGGTGAGTCGGTAAGGCCGGTGATCAAAGAGTCGATTATCATTGGCAACCAACAACAAAATATAGAGTTTGCCTTAGAAGTCGTAGATAAAGGTGAAGATGCTTATTTTGCGATTGGGCGTGGATTTAACAAGCAGGGCGTACTGATAAATACTCGCACCGAAGACCTTTTCGAACCACGCCCACTGTTTAGTGCAGGCTATATCGAAAAAGCCTCTGTCGCAGGGTTACGATTCTCGGTAAAACTGGATACAGGTGCCGACGTTAGCTCAATGAATGCCTTAAATATCAAACGCTTTGATGAAAATGGCAAGCCTATGGTTAGCTTTGACTACCACAACAGCGAGGGCCAGAAGCACTCCTTTACTCGTGAAGTGGTCGATATTATGCGGATTCGAGCCAAGGCCGGTGAAAAACCTAATGAGCGACCTGTGGTAATGATGAAGGTCAGCTTAGGTGATGTTTCCAAGTCTATACGCGTTAACCTGCAAGACAGAAGTCGATTTGAATACAGTATGATCCTTGGCAAAAATTTCTTAAAAAATGGTGTAGTCGTAAGCAGTGATGACACCTACTTGCTAGGGAAACAATAGCAATACTTGGCGGGTGCTCCTAGGTTGGGTAAAGTGAAACAAAAGACAACTAACTCTGTATATATATGAAAACCAACCTAATCACCCGCGAAGGCTTTGAAAAGCTGCAACAAGAACATGACTTCCTGTGGCATAAACGTCGCCCGGAAGTAACCAAAATAGTCACCTGGGCGGCGAGCCTTGGTGATAGATCTGAAAATGCTGATTATCAGTACAATAAACGCTTACTCAGACAGATTGACCGCAGGGTTCGCTACTTACGTAAACGCCTACCTGACCTAAAAGTTATCGATTACTCACCTGCGCAAGATGGAAAGGTCTTCTTTGGTGCATGGGTTGAGATTGAAAATGAAACCGGTGAAATTAAGCAGTTCAAAATTGTAGGGCCTGATGAAATCTACGGCGAACAAGTAAAACAATATATCTCTATTGATTCACCAATGGCTAGGGCTCTACTTAAGAAATCCATTGATGATGAAGCTGAGGTTACAACACCTGAAGGCGTTAAAACTTGGTTTATAAACCATATCGATTATAAAAAGCCACAATGGTTAAAACCCCTATAAAAACAGTAAAATAAGTTACCTATATTCACCAATTTCAAACCCAGTTAACATTCATTAACACTTTATCTGTCTATAATCAGGCGAATTTTGTTACATTTCTACGAGTTCTTTTATTGTCAGGCGTGTTAAAGGAGCAATACTGCTGTAGTGATGGACTACTTGAACGCAACCGCCAAATTACTCACTCGCAACATATTGGTTAAGTAGGTCTAGTTACATGCAAGAAAATTTTAAAGTCCTAGTCGTCGACGATGACGCTCGCTTGCGCTCTCTTTTAGAGAGATACCTTTCAGAGCAAGGTTTCCAGGTTCGTACCGTATCCAATGCAGAGCAAATGGATCGCCTACTTACTCGTGAAAACTTCAATTTAATGATCCTTGATCTTATGTTGCCGGGCGAAGATGGCCTTTCTATCTGCCGTCGCTTACGCAGTGCCAACAACATGCTTCCTATATTAATGCTGACCGCAAAAGGTGATGAAATTGATCGCATCGTCGGCTTAGAAGTAGGCGCTGATGATTATCTTCCTAAACCATTCAATCCTCGCGAATTGCTTGCTCGTGCACGCGCTGTTTTACGCCGTCAATCTATAGAAGCACCTGGAGCACCAAGTGCGCAGGAAGAGATTATTGAGTTTGGTGAATTCACCTTAAACCTAGGCACACGTGAAATGTTTAAGGGAGAACAAGTCATCCCTCTCACTTCAGGTGAGTTTGCGGTGCTTAAGATATTGGTCAGCAATGCACGTGAGCCTATGTCTCGCGACAAGCTCATGAACCTTGCTCGTGGTAGAGAATACTCAGCAATGGAACGTTCCATTGATGTACAGATATCTCGCCTGCGCCGAATCATTGAGGAAGACCCTAGTCACCCTCGCTATATTCAGACGGTATGGGGACTAGGCTACGTTTTCGTCCCTGACGGCCAAAAGGTATAACTCCTCTCAATGCGATCACGTAGTTCTATTACACAAACTATTATTGGCTTTATGGTGTTACTCATTGCTAGCCAAGTGTTTTCTTACTTCGTGATCCTAAACTATGCACTGCTCCCTAGCCTTAAGCAGTTCAATAGAATTCTCTCATATGAAATAAGCCTCATCAGTGAAGAGAATGCTCAAATGAAAAAAGAAGCAGAGCGTGGCATACCGGAAGATCAACGGCTAGCGCCACTCAGACAAGCTCTGCTCGTTCGCTTAGGTGTCAGTGTTCATCCCTATACCGACGCCTATCAAACTGAATTTAATAACTCCTTCTATCTCGACTTTATGAGTGACGAGATCGGCGAGGAAGTCGGTTCACCCGCAGATGCTCGCCTTAGCCGTGATAGCGAAAGCTATTTATTATGGATTCGATTAGATTCAATGCCAAATTGGCTACTTAAAGTCCCATTGACCGAGCTCAATCAAGACGAATTTAAGCCCCTTTTCATTTATAGCTTATTGGCCACTATACTAATAATTCTTGGTGGCTGGGGCTTTCTTCGCTGGCAAAACAGCCCATTGAAAAGCCTAGAAACTGCCGCAGTCAGCGTTGGACGAGGTATTGTTCCTCAACCACTAGACGAAAAAGGCACGACTGAGATCCGAGCTGTAACCAAAGCCTTCAATAAGATGGCGCGAGGTATCGAGGCACTAGAAGAGGATCGTCGATTAATGCTCGCTGGTATTAGTCATGATATCCGTACTCCTCTAACTCGTATCCGACTTGCCACCGAAATGATGTCTGAACAAGATAAGTACCTTGCAGAAGGTATAATCCAAGATACAGAGGAATGTAATGAGATAATCGGCCAGTTCATTGACTATCTCAAGCCAATGGATCGAAATGACTTTGAAGCAACAAACCTCAATATATTAGCTGAAGACCTATATCGATCGGTAGAAAACTATCAAGAAAGCGCTAATGATAATCATCAGATATCAATGCAAGATGGGAACGAGGAATTATTTAATGGCCTAGTACACTGCCAAGTGGATTTTAACCTAGATGAAAACCTTCCCGATATATATGCAAGTAATATCCCACTGCGCCGAGCCTTAAGCAACCTAATGGTAAACGCACAGCGTTATGGTAACGACTGGATAGGTATCACCACTCAGAAGTCTCGCAATAGCAAGCAAGTGCAGTTTATATTGGAAGATAACGGCCCTGGTATCCATAGTGACCAGCTAGAGCATGTATTTGAACCATTCACCCGCGGGGATACTGCGAGAGGCAGTGAGGGGACAGGACTTGGATTAGCCATAGTTCAGCGAATTATAACTGAACATAACGGTGAGATAGAGATGAGTAATAGACCACAAGGTGGCTTAAAGGTAGTGGTAACCTTTAACGCTTACTCAGCTAAATAACCCCTAACAAAAGAGCACGCTATTGCGTGCTCTTTTATCATTATGCCACTAATTACTTATAGTAAGAGTGAGCACCTTGTTCGTGTTCGGTTGCATCTTTAACGCCAGTAAGTTCTCCAGAGAACTCCTGCATTAGCTGCTTTTCGATACCTTCTTTTAAGGTAACATCCACCATTGAACAACCGTTACAACCACCACCAAACTGCACTAGTGCAATATTGTCGTCAGTTATCTTAACTAGATTGAGGTGACCACCGTGACCTGCGAGTTGCGGGTTAACCTGAGTTTGAATCACATACTCCACACGCTCAATAAGCGGTGCGTCGTCATTTACCTTACGCATCTTAGCGTTTGGTGCTTTCAGAGTAAGCTGTGAGCCCATCTTATCCGTAACATAATCAATCAGGGCATCCTCTAAAAAAGGAAGACTCAACTCATCGATATAGGCTGAGAATGCCTCATAGGGCATTTCTGTATCTGAAGCTTCTATTGCTTCTGGTGGACAATATGACACGCCACATTCAGCACTAGGCGTACCCGGATTTACCACGAATACACGAATATTAGTTCCTTCAGCCTGCTGTGAAAGCAGGTTAGCAAAGTGCGCTTGCGCAGCTTCTGTAATAGTAATTGTATTTGACACAATAAATACCTGAGTAATTGCGTAGGTTATTTTTGGCTACTATACCCCGAACCGGATTCGATGCCAATAAATTCGTAATCTTCTGCGCAAAACTTGCTAACTTAACCCAAGTCAGCTAGCCCTGCTCGACACACACAATAGACCTCGATACGCTTTACTCCGTGTCGACGCAATACGCGACAGATCTCGGTTACCGTTGCGCCCGAGGTCACTACATCATCGACAATAGCAACCCGCTCTGCATCTTGTATATATTTGATAAGTTTAGGGTTTACTATAAAAGCCTGCTTTAGGTTTCGTAACCTGTTATGGCGAGACAGCGCCATCTGCATTTTGGTATGCCGTGTACGAATAAGCGCGTTAGACAGGTACCTTGCCCCGATGTGAGGCGCAAGATAATAAGCTAGATAATCGCTTTGATTGAACCCTCTCCAACACAGTCTCCGCCAATGAGTCGGAACAGACAATAAGATAGGCGCTGGTTGTTTAATTCGCTCACTCAGCAGCCTTGCGAGTAGCATGACATGCCAAAACTGGCGCGCATACTTCACCTTTTTAACATAATCAGACAGTGGCGTTTGGTAGTTGGAAACACAATACATTTGATCCCAAGCTACCGCATAAGTCACACACTGTCCGCAGATTTCAACGGTTCTCTCTTGCTCAATACCACAGCGTAAACAGCGTGGCTTTTCATCGATGAGTTTTAAGCACGCGCTGCACCAACTGGTAGTGGCGCTTTCAATTCTACAGCCGCATACCGAGCAGTAATTTCCGGTCAAACGGATTAGGTTGTCACGCACATAAGCATGGAGGCTTTGTATTCTCACATCAGATACCATATTCTTCTATGGCTTAATTTTACTAACCCAATCCAAGGCCGGAGAATGAAAAATGACTGATGCTTCCCTTTCTACCACGCATTTAAACTGGGAGAGATATGGTCAAGGTCCTGACCTCATTCTGTTGCATGGCTGGGGAATGAATAGTGGTGTTTGGCAACACATCATCGAGAGTTTATCGCAAAGCTTTACTCTGCATTTGGTCGATCTGCCTGGTTACGGGTTAAGTCACCATCAGGGCTGTCAGTCAATCGAAGATATCTGCGAATGCGTATTGCGTGATGCGCCTCAAAAAGCAATCTGGCTCGGCTGGTCTTTGGGGGGGTTAGTAGCAACTCACATCGCGCTTAATGCGCCCGATAGAGTACATCAATTGGTAACCTTAGCTAGTTCACCAAGATTTGCGGCACAAGGAAAAGAATGGCGAGGTATTGCACCTAAGGTACTGAGTAATTTCACCGTTCAATTAACAGAAGATTTTCAAGGGACTATCGAGCGCTTTATGGCTCTACAGGCCCTTGGTAGTCCATCCGCTAAGCAGGACATAAAGTGCTTAAAAGAGGTTGTTTTGTCCAAGCCAATGCCTGATCCACAGGCACTGAGCTTAGGGTTGAAATTACTCGCTGAAATCGATTATCGAGCACAATTACCACAGCTAGAAATGCCTCTAATCCGGCTATATGGGAGGCTCGATGGTCTAGTGCCAGTTAGCATTGCTCATCAGTTAGATGAACAACTCACTGAGCAATCTCATATTTTCCAATCCTCATCCCATGCACCGTTTATCAGCGAGAGGGCCCAGTTTTGTGAGCTTATTCGCTCTCGCCTTTCAATAGAATGTCCTGCCATGGAAGCCCTCGATCACCAATAACAATAAAATTGGGGTTCTCTAGCGTTTCTCTGAGATTATAAGAAAGAGGGTTTAACTGGGTATCTAATATCGTGCCACCAGCTTGCTCTACAATGCATTGCGTGGCTGCTGTATCCCACTCACCAGTTGGACCAAGTCTTAGATAGCAGTCGGCGCTGCCTTCTGCCACTAAACATGCCTTAAGAGCTGCTGAGCCTAGAGGTATCAATTCATAGTTCCACTTTTGGGACATACAGTCGGTGATGCGATTAATATCCTGCCGGCGACTAATTGCAATCGCAATATTCTGATGTTCAAGCTCATGGGTGTGGGTCGAGATACGGATACTTTCCCCCATATCAGGGATCTTCCATGCCCCTTTACCTTCATAGGCGTAGTAAACTACGCCTGAGATAGGAGCATAAACAACCCCCATTACGGGCTTGTTGTTCTCGACCAAGGCAATAATCGTCGCAAAATCACCACTACGAGCGATAAATTCTTGGGTGCCATCAAGCGGGTCTACTAGCCAATAACGTGACCACTTTTCACGCTCGGCCAAGCTAATATCAGCATCTTCTTCCGATAGCACGGGAATATCTGGAGTTAACGCAGGCAATGCTTGCATAATAAGCTTATGCGCGGCTAAATCAGCACTCGTTACCGGAGTGTCATCTACTTTGGTGAACTCTTCGTAGTCCCGGTTTTGATAGATATCTAAGATCAATTGACCCGCAGAGCGCGCTATCTCGATAACCTCTGGCAATAAATGGGATAGGTCTTGCTTCATACTACGGCTCCTGCTGTAAATGGCGCTGAGCAAGCATTAGTGCGCTAATGCTTCTCGCTTCACAAAAATCAAGATGAGTAAGCAATTCATCAGCCTGCGCTAAAGGCCAGCGGATAAGCTCTAAAGGCTCAGGTTCATCACCTTCAAGGCTTTCTGGATAGAGGTCTTGAGCGAGAAAAAGGGTCATGCGGCTTGAGAAATAAGAAGGGGCAAGGATAACCTCCTTTAAAGGGGTAAGATGAGTGGCTCCAAAGCCGATCTCTTCCTTTAATTCTCGATTTGCTGCAATAACAGGTGTTTCTCCAGCATCAATGAGCCCTTTAGGGAAGCCAAGCTCATAATTTTCCGTTCCTGCTGCGTACTCTCGAACTAACAATAAATCACCTTGCTCAGTTATTGGTACGATCATAACCGCATCGCGACCGCTAGGTTTCATACGTTCGTAGGTTCGTTTTTCCCCATTTGAAAACTCTAAATCTAAGGCTTCAATGCAGAATAAGCGCGATTGCGCTACCTGCTGCTTGTTTAAAATTTTGGGCTTACTTTGCTTTGCCATCCTAGCCTCACTGAAAAATGATTGAACCGTTATCATTAGAGCCATTACGACCCTTTCGTGCTGACTTACACAGTACCGTAGAGCATTAATCAAGGTGTTCTATTTGAAAGTGTCGCTACCTAATCACAACGCCTAACATACTTATTTATTCACTATATGGAAAAAGAACATGGATGAAAACCACTTACAGCCGTCCTGAGAATACTAATGGGTAATGCCCCTTGGCATCAGGATCCCCCAACCATTTTAACTGCTGTGAAAGTTTTTCTGGAAATTCCACACCAGGTTTGAACCAAGCATCTAGATCATAGGTAAAGTTAGACTGTAGCTGCGCCGTAAACTGCGCTGATACCTGCTTATTCTGCTGGTTGCCAGTCGCTTTCAGTACATTATCTTGACAAGATATATCCGAGGTCACTGTGCCTAACTCAAGGTTGCCCATAGGCGACTCGACTTTGCCTTGGTTCCACCTTAGATTTCCTTGGGCAGACTTACACCAAGGCTGAGCGAAACTGTAGTGCCTAACCATTAATTCTAAGTCACCCTTGGCGGTCACAGGGGCAGGAATCGAGACTTGTTGCATTACTTTTTCCACCGGTATCGAAGCGATAAGGTTTTCTGCATACGGCCCTGAAAAGCCATAGCCGACAATGCCACGTCCATCGAGCCCAAGAGCACTATCACGCCCAAAGCGCACATTTAACTCAGCCTTACCGGTAAATAATTTCGCTAGCTGCATATCCCAAGAAACTTGGCCTATGTCATATTGTTCAAACACGACCTTACCCGCACTACCTTGCCATATTGAGCCATCGACACCGGATATTTTCAGCCCTGGAATTGAAGGCAGATTATCCGTTACAAACTTAGCCGGCAGGTGCACTAAAACACTGGCCACAAATACCACCAACAACAGCAGGCTATATAAAAAAATCTTTTTGACACTAAATCCCACGTTAGCCGCCTATCTTCTCAAATTGCAAGCGCTTGACCTCAACAATGCCAGGCTTATCCGTCTCATTGATATCTAAAAACGCAACGTCTACACCCTGTTGCTGACGCAAATAAATAAGCCAGCTCATCAATGACTTAAATGCTACTGGCTGAACCCATACCTGAACCATATCTTCTCGAGGTTGCAGGCGTACCAGCTCTACTTTATAGCGGCTACTTGATGCAGAAAGCAGTTGGTTTAAAGGTAATGAAGAGATACTTGGAGCAGTACTGGTTCGGCGTAAAGCTGTAATTTTATCGGCCTCATCTTTCACCCAATAGTTCAACTGCTTCTCTGAGGTTAATCGAGTTTGAGCTAGTTCTGTTTTTTGTTGTAAAGGTTGTAATCCCCCCCAATAAAAAACAGCAATCAACGC
The DNA here is from genome assembly GCF_024346875.1 of Vibrio gallicus. NCBI lineage: Bacteria > Pseudomonadati > Pseudomonadota > Gammaproteobacteria > Vibrionales > Vibrionaceae > Vibrio > Vibrio gallicus. The sequence goes on along the minus strand of NZ_AP024871.1, from coordinate 112,903 downwards.
AACCCCCAATGTTATCAATAGCATACGCTGTTCTCTAAGGCTGATACCTGCCCAGTAACCCAAAACAGCTTGTTTTAATCCACGCATCATTTCACCTTAAGCACATAACTGCTGCTAACAAGATCACCATTGCGATTGATCTGCCCCTGCTCTACTGCAAATTTTTCAGACAATGCAACACGTATTTTTTCAAAGGTCTGGAAATCATTGGCTTGCGCCTGAATGCGTAATTCATCCCGATTTCCATCATACTTAAGGTTTTGAATCTTAACGTTCTTATTATCTTTTAATGCAGCTTGCACCTCGATAAGCCAAGTCAACATCGGAGCCTCAACAGTACCACCACTCAAGCGGGTGGTTTCATCTGTCATTTGGCGCTTAAGATAACTCACTGTTGGAATGCGTCTTTTATCAGGAAATACCGAACGGAAAATACGTTCACTCTCAGTGCGGTAAGCTGCTGCCTGTGACTCTATCTGATTCACATGCACAAAGGTTTTTACCGAAAACAGTGCCAATAAAATCCCTGCAGCAATAGCTGGAGTTCGCCACACTCGAACATTTTTAAGCCACGATGACTGCCGCTTAAATTCACCACTTAATAGGGTTAGTGATGATAGCTGGGCATTCTTGGCTAATACCTGCATCGGCAGTTCACTATTTACTATTCGACACTCTAGATCAGATCGGCCTTGTAAAGGCTCTGGTATTGATTCAAAACAATCAACCTTCAACGGATCAGCTGCTGGCGAAGTGTCATCATCTTGGTCTTGAGCTGAGGTTACAAATGGTAGCTGCTCATTAATGACAGGTAGCAAAAGTTGCTCAATACTAAAACCTGAAAACTCATCGTGACGAATCAAGTAGTGATTAGCAAAAGGCATTACGGTGATATCAGATTCAAGATTAGGTAATACCAATACATCAGGTATCACTCTACTTAACTCAATGCCGGCCTGTTTAAAGTGCTCAACACATTGAGATAAATAATCTCTTTCTATAGCCGCGGTCCAAGCTCGTGTTCCGGTCTGCTTCAGTATAGTAAAGTGCAGCTCATCAACATCTTGAGCTACATCGTCTTCAAGTAAGAAGGGTAACATGGTCGCGAGTTGACGCGTAGCACCCGCAGGCACCTCTACTTCGTGTAATATCACATCACAGCTATCTAATAACAGCAGAGTTCGACGTTCCTGCGCATAATGCGCCAGTGACGAAAGCTCTTCTATGCTAGAGAGTTCACCGCTTGCAATGATCTCTTGTTGGGTAGCAGACCACACTAACCATGGGATTTCTTCTGAATTTTGTCTACTCAGCCGAACTGTCAGGACTTCGCTCACTTATTCCTCCAAATCGTCGGCGTACCACCCGAGCTTCATCGTCATTTTCACTATGTAAAAGACTGCGCAATCGTACGCGAGAATCTTGTACTAAAATTTCAGCATCCAACTCAAAGTATCGGCTATCTACCGATAAATAGGGTTTGGCTTTGTCTGTTATTGCACTATCGATACCACTAATAATAGGTTCAGCAAGAAAATCTTCGGTACTGCTCCACCCATCATAGGGTCTATCTTCAAGTAATTTTTTGGCATCATCATCACTGATGGCCGATTCAAATAAGGCAACTAAAATCTGGCTTTGCCACGGACGAATCGTATTCACATTGATACGTAAATCGTCGGTTGGTATGGCGCAAGCAACATGAGATAGCCCTCGCATTGCCTTCGCATTCATCTGATATATGCTTCGTATCTCGCTAATATCGGCAATCAGACCATTGGCTGCCATATAGGCAGGCGATAAACCTTCATAGGTCGCATCTTCAACACCAGTCTGAGTTTCTACACTATCGTCAGAATCTAGATATTCCCATGTCGAATCAGCAATAATCTCAGCTTGGTAGCTTTCAACTCCAGTCTCTTCTAGCAAGGTTCGCCATACCTCTAATAAATACGGACGAGAGCCAGATGTCGGATCTATTTCAACTCCTGCTAATGCGTTCACATTGAAGCACGCCTGCATATCTCGAATCGCACCACGAGCCTCACCATTATCTAAAGGGTAGACCTGCTCATCTAGCGCCCAGGCTTGACTTAGGTTTACTGTATCATCGTCTTTAAGGCTTTCATTAATGCCGTATTTAGCTAAGCCTTCAACGCCAATAGCATACCAATACGCTTGCTGGTTATTAACCTGACTAGATGCTCTATCAATCCCTAATACCAAGCGCTCTGACATGGTTGCTGCAATCGCAGTCATCACCGCTAGCAGTAATAGTACTACCAACAGTGCAACACCTTGTTGCTGACTACGCATACTATTGCTGCTGTTCATCATCAGTTGCCACTCTCTCTAACTCACCTTGAGAAGTGAGATAGATACGCTCAATTTTGCCATAGTCTTTAAGCTCTAAGTACACTGCAATTGCACTAGGTAGCTTATCTTTTTCACCCCACTCTTTGAGCCAACTCTCGCCATCAAAAAAGCGCAGATCAAAGGATTCAACATCGTCCAATATCGGTGTCACAACCCCTTGCTGTCCCGTAGGAGTGTCAGGGTATCGCCACCATACACGTTCCAAGCGATGGTCTCGGATTCGGTAGCCCACCTTAGTTATCTCACCACGAGGAAACTGCTGCTGCGGATTTATCCACCCTAAACGAGTAAACAGCACCCCTTTGTCATCAGAATCAATAAGGTTGTTTTTCCAGTACAGCAGATACTCCCCGGCCTGCTCCCCGTCATTTCGAAAGCGGCGAATAGCAATCTGCCTAAAGTCACTATCAAGGTAAACCAATGATGACTGCAGCTGTTGCAGTCTTGCCAGTTTCTGCTGGGACTGTTGATTACTAAGCTGGATCTGGAACACAACTTGATAGGCGGCAATGCTCAATCCGGCGAAGACTGCTATAGCAACCAATACTTCAATTAGCGTAAAGCCCTTGTTATTGCGGTACATAACTTCTCACCGTCACCAAAGGGCTTTTCATTTGTTCGTTATCAGCCACACTCACATCGATAGCTTTTAAATAGGAGGTCGTGGTTGCCACTGGCATTGCTTGCCAATACCAAGTGCGCCCACCAAGCTCACTGCTACCATTTTTTAGCGTAGTCAGCTTTCCAGTAAGCATCACAGTAGCCATCTGATTGTCTGCTACCATACCCGCCAGTGTTTTCTGCTCGAGGTAGCCAATGCTATTGATGTGCTGAGTAACTGCTCTTACGACACTCAATGAAGCCGTTGCAAAGATGGCTAAAGCCACCAATACCTCAAGCAAGGTCATACCTCTATTGTTTTTTATCATCGGCAACCTCCCCTGGGGCAAGTATCCTAAAGGTGCCGTTTTCTAATGCCTGAACACGCCAATTCGTCTCACCCATTGCGGTTGATTTAGGGTGAATAAAGGCTTCAAATGGGGTTAGTTCACCACTAGAAAGAATAAATACCTGAGGCGGTTTTTCTTGCTTAGGCTTATCTTTTTTCTCAACGTCTGCAAACATATCCTCATCAAATAGAGGGCCTTTATCAAACAAGGTATCGGTCTTACCCCACACTCCACCGCCTAACTCAAAGTTTAAAGCAACGCCGTCTTCGAACTTAGTTTCAGCTGGCATGCGTCGGTGTTCCAACAGCTGCCAACCATCCTGAGTTAGGTGCAGTAGCGTATAGCTATTACTTGGTTCGTCAAAACGAACTCCAAGATCCCAACCGTTTAGAATGGCATCTTGATGCAGTAGATTCAGCCTTTGATAAAGCTGCTGCGCTCGAGTATGCGCAGCATCATCTGTATTGCTCGGTAAACTCATAACAACGGCCACTGCGCTCACCCCGATTAAGACGATGATCAACATCACCTCAAGCAGGGTAAACCCGCGCTGGGCCTTGCGTTGCAAAGAGCTTGTTCTGTTCATAAAACAGGGATTACTGGAAATCTTGTAGGTTCCAGTTGCCAATGTCAGATGCTGAACCATCACCACCTTCTTGACCATCTGAACCTAAGGTAAATATGTCGATATTGCCGTGATCGCCAGGGCTAAGATATTGATAATCATTACCCCAAGGATCACTTGGTAGACGACGAATATAGCCATCACTACGGTAATTACGTGGTTCTGGAGAACCTGCCGGCTTAGTTACCAGCGCATCGAGTCCTTGGTCTGTACTTGGGTATACACCAGTATCAAGCTTGTACATATCTAGTGCATTTTCAAGTGCAACTACATCTGTAATCGCCTTCTGTTGATCCGCTTTCTCTTTGTTACCTAAAAGGTTAGGAACAACAAAGCTCGCTAGAATACCCAAGATAACAATAACTACCATCACCTCAAGTAAGGTAAAACCACTCTGTTTTTGTTTGTACTTCATATTTACTCCACTCACTGGTTTAGGCACCAGAAACTAAATTATTCAACGCTAGCAGCGGCATCATGATAGCCACTACAATAAATAACACTACCCCAGCCATAAACACAATCAGCAGCGGTTCAAATATCCCTAACGCCAAGTTCACCTGACTTTCAAAATCTCGGTCTTGGTTGTCGGCGGCGCGGGTTAACATCTGCTCAAGTTCGCCAGACTGCTCACCACTGGCAATCATATGCAGCATCATAGGAGGGAATAGCTTACTCTCTTGCAAAGAGTGTCTCAGGCTTGCCCCTTCACGAACATGATCAGAGGCTTCAAGCACCTTCTTTTTAAAATATTGATTGCTCATTACATCTGCGGCCACTCGCATACCATCTAATAATGGAATTGCACTCGATGAGCAAATCGCGAGAGTTCGAGAAAAGCGAGAGGTATTCAGCCCTCGAGCAACCTTACCTAGCACTGGGATCGTTAACATTTTACGATCCCATTTCAGTCGATATTTAGGATTTCTCAGCATCAGTTTGATGCCTATAATCATCAGTATAAAACCAACAACTAACAGCACCCCATAATGTTGAACAAAATCACTAGCATTTAACAAAAACTGAGTCGATGCGGGTAAGCCTTGCCCCATCTGTACAAATTGGTCGACAATCTTTGGCACCACAGTGGCCAATAGAAAACCAACTACACAAACCGCAATCAAGGTCAGCATAATCGGGTAAATCATTGCTTGTTGAAGCTTAGAGCGTAATTGCTGGCGCTTCTCTGCATAATCTGCGAGTCGATTTAATACCGCATCCAAATGCCCCGATTTTTCGCCAGCCGCTACCATCGAACAAAACAGGTCATCAAACACCGCTGGGTATTCACGCATACTGTCAGCAAGGGTATACCCCTCAACAACTTTCGAGCGAACACTGACCATCATTGAGCGAATGCGCGCTTTTTCAGACTGATCAGCCACCGCACGTAAGCACTCTTCTAATGGCATTCCCGCTTGAACCAGGGTTGATAACTGACGAGTAAGTAACGCCAAGTCAGGGGTGCTGATCCCACGTTGGAAGCCTTTGGATTGAGTTTTTTGTTGTTTAGATTTGGTCTCAATAACCTCAATTGGCATCAAGCCTTGTTCTTTAAGGCGTTGGCGTACTTGACGGGCATTATCCCCCTCAATGGCGCCTTTTTTCTGTTTTCCTTTCGCATCCAGCGCTTTATATTCAAATGCAGCCATTACTCTTCCCTCGTGACTCGCATAACCTCTTCAAGGGTAGTCTTACCTTGAGCTACCTTCTCTAGGCCATCTTGACGAATACTTGGCGTTGATTTTCGAACATGCAATTCAATATCTTGCTCACTGTGCTCACCATGGACAAGCTCTTGAACCTTCTCATCTACAACGAGTAACTCGTGAATACCAGTTCGACCACGGTAGCCTTTATTGCCACACTTCTCACAACCATTAGGCTTATAAAGCGTTAGTTCATCGTCTGGGCCAAGATTAAATAGCTTCTTCTGTTCATTATCAGCGGCATACGGGGTTTTACACTCATGGCACAGCGTTCTAACCAAGCGTTGCGCTAAGATCCCAAGCAACGATGAAGAAATTAAGAAAGGCTCAATCCCCATATCACGTAAGCGGGTGATCGTACCTACTGCGGTATTGGTGTGCAGCGTTGACATAACTAAGTGACCAGTCAACGAGGCTTGTACCGCAATCTGTGCCGTCTCAATATCACGGATCTCACCGACCATTACGACATCAGGATCTTGACGAAGAATAGCCCGTAAACCTCGAGCAAAGGTCATATCGACTTTAGGGTTTACTTGTGTTTGACCGATACCATCGATATCAAATTCAATCGGGTCTTCTACGGTTAAGATATTACGCTCAGCACTATTTAGCTCTTGTAAGCCGGCATATAAAGTCGTGGATTTACCTGAACCGGTTGGACCGGTAACCAAGATAATACCGTGTGGTTTAGCGATAAGGGATCGGAAATTTTGATGGTTAAGAGCTGACATCCCTAAACTGTGCAGATCAAGACGAGTGGCATTTTTGTCTAAAAGACGCATTACCACACGCTCACCATGTGAAGATGGCATAGTCGATACACGCACATCGACGGCACGTCCACCAATCAGCAATGAGATACGGCCATCTTGAGGGACACGCTTCTCAGCAATATCCAGCTTAGCCATTACCTTAACGCGTGATACTAACAAGGGTGCCAGCTTGCGACTTGGTGCTAACACATCTCGCAATATACCATCGACACGGAAACGAATTGAAAGGTTCTTTTCAAAGGTCTCAATGTGAATATCAGAAGCACCTTCTTTGATCGCCTCACCAAGCATGGCATTGATAAGCTTGATAATAGGTGCGTCATCTTCTGCTTCAAGCAGGTCTTCATTTTGAGGTAACTCTTCTGCCAACGAAAAGAAATCATCGTTATCAGCACCAATATCTTCCATCAATTGGCGAGCCTCAGAGGAGTCACGCTGATAAGCATCTGACAGCTTGTTATCAAAACTGGCCTTATCAAGCTCGATCAACTCTAAAGCATGGGTCGCAACCCGTGATACCTCGATTAGAGTATGGGTATTAAGTGGCGCAATATAATAAAGCAAGCTTTTCTGTTGCTCATTGTCTATATCTAAAACCACATTAAAGCGTTTCGCAAAGCCAAATGGTAGACGGGTTGCACCCGTCCACGCCGAGACTGCCGATGTGTCTTGCATTACTCTTTTTCCACCTGCTCAATGAAGGCCTTAAACTCAGGTGGTCTACCAGAGTCATCGCCATATTTAGGCATAATAGGGATCAGGTCATCGCTCATTAGCTTAAGTCCCTCTTCTGCTTTGTATAGCTGCTCTGCGCGCATGTAGTTGTACTTGCGTTGAGTAATACCATCAGCGGTGAGACCATCACGAATAATCGTCGGTTTAATAAACACCATCAGGTTGCGTTTCTCTACCGAGGTAGAGGTAGACTTAAATAGTTGCCCAAGCCATGGGATATCACCCAGTAGCGGCACCTTAGATTCACTCTCCTGTGCACGCTCATCAACTAAGCCACCAAGCACTAGCATTTGACCATCTTTGACCATCACTGAGGTATTTAGCTGACGCTTAGCAAAACGCACATCAACAGCGCCATTCGCACCTAAAACGTTGGAAACCTCTTGCTCAATCTTGAGTTGGACTGAATCACCTTCGTTAATCTGAGGAACAACCTTAAGCTTAATCCCCACTTCTTTACGATCAACGGTTTGGAATGGGTTTTCATTGTTTGAACCTGAGGTTGAGCCCGTAATAACCGGAACCTCTTCACCAACAATAAATGAAGCCTCACCATTATCCATGACGGTGATACTTGGAGAAGATAGAATATTAGAGCTCGTATCTGACGCTACAGCACTGATCAAGGCTGTCCAGTCCCCCATCGCAAGACTAACGGCCGCACCATTCACACCACTTAGAGCACTAGCAAGGGTAGAGTAATCACCTGACTCGGTTACATCATAAGGTCTGCGGTTACCGTTATTATCGGTATAGTATTCGGTTCGAGTCTGGTCTTTGGCTTCTTCCAAGCCAACCATCACATTACCGATCTTGGCTCCACTGTTACCGTATTGAACTACCGCTCCGGATTCTAGATTACCCCATTGAACACCTAAGTTGATGCCGTCACCCTCAGACATCTCAACGATCAACGCTTCAATCAATACCTGCGCACGACGAATATCTAGCTGCTCAATAACCTGTTTTAATGCCTTCATGATATCTGGCGGAGCAGTAACCACTAGAGCATTGGTATCTTTATGAGCTGAAATCACAACATCAGTATTGCTATTCGCCGAGCCCTGTCCTTTTTTCTTGGCATTTTGCAGATTGTCAGAGACGCCTTTAAGTACATCGACTAAATCTTCTGCATTGGCATTTTTAAGGTAAATAACCTGGCTATTGCCCGTAGATACCATCTCTTTATCAAGCTGAGCGATCACTTTACGCAAACGTGCTCGAACCTGCGGTTCGCCAGAGATCAACACTGAGTTGGTACGTTCATCAGCTACCAGCTTTGGCTGCAAGAAGGCTGGTGTATTCTTCGCATCCGACGTTTTATTTAGTGCCTCAACAATTCGCACCATCTCTGCGGCAGAAGCGCTCTTAAGTGGCACAACCTCTACACTTTTATCACCTGCTTTATCCACGCGCTCAATGATTTCAGCTAAGCGGTTAACCACCGCAGCACGACCCGTGATAAGGATGATATTAGCTGGGTCATAGTGAACAACGTTACCAGCACCAGCGTTATCATTTAACTGACGCAATAAGGGAGAAAGTTCACGTACCGAAACGTTGCGCACTGCAACCACCCGCGTGATAACCGAATCCCCTTTGATGCTAGCATCACCCACCACAGGCACCGCTGAGGTTTTGGCATCTTTAGCTTTAATAACCTTAAGTACACCGTTCTCCATCTCTACGACAGCAAAACCATAAACTTCTAGGACATTTAAGAAAAACTGATAGTACTGCTTTTCACTAAGGACATCATAACTGCGTACATCAATCTTACCGCGCACAGAAGGGTCGACTATAATAGTCTTCTCTAAGTTTCGGCCTACAATATTGATGAACTCACCGATATCTGTGCCCTTAAAACTAGCACTAAATTCGTTTTTCGTTGCTGGAGTATCTGCACTCCATGCAGGCGCGCACAGCATGCTTCCCACCAATAACCATGCACTTTTACTAAACCATTTCACTGAAATAACTCTCCAAAAAACACGACTGCAAGCAAACTAGCTATTAGCGATCGGTTCTATCTTCTCACTACAAAGTCTAATGCTTTAAAACTGTAAATAAATATCATAACGCTGACCGTCTCGTTCAACTGTCAGGTTTAATTCTGTTAATTGATTCAAGGATTTCCAGATCTCTCCCATCGATTTTGGATCGGTTAGATCGGCACCGTTTAGCTCCACGGCGATATCTCCATCTTTCAAACCCACTGAGTCGAATAATGCCCTATCACGCCCAGGGCGAACACGGTAGCCAACCAACTTGCCGTCACGATTAACCTGAGAAAGGCGGATATATTTCAAAAACTGTTGCGGATTTTCTGAGATGGCTTCCTTAATAGATTCCAAATTAGATACATCAAGTTTAGGATTATTTCCTTGAACATTCGACTGGGATTGAGAACGCGCGATTTGCTGTTGAGCAGCATCCACTTTCTTATATTCTAAACCTTCCAGCATTAAGGTTTCATTGCGCCCCTGATTATCAATGATCACTCGATCACCGAGAACATTACTTAGGGTTACGCGAGTACCTTCAATTTTTTCACCAATACCATAGGTACCTTGAGAGCCACGGTTAGCAATGACGGCTAAACTGTTCTTTGTATTGCTGCTCGCAACCACACCAACTAATACTAGATTTAAGCGAGTCTTAGGTGCATCAACTACTTGCTTCACTGCGACAACTGGTTTCTGCTCTTCTTTACCAAACAGATCTGCATCTAACAACTGATCCATATTGAGCTGTTTTGTATTGCTCTTTTGCGCAGTGACGGTTTGAGACGAAGGTCTCCACCGCTCCACTCCAGAGTCTATATTCATGAATTGCCAAAATAAGAAACCTGCAATCCATGCTGACAACACCATAAAGATAAGGGTCATCGAACCAGCAATCTGTGCTTGACGATTAATCAAGGCCGTTAATATTTGATTTAATCTTTGTGAATATGACAAAACCGCATCTCTTGAATACAAATAAAGCTGAATAATAATCGAACAAAAAATCAATTAGATTACAGTACAATTAAGAAACTACATGCTTAACAACTATCAGCATACCTTTGTAACACTAGGTAAGTATTGGTAAAAATAGCAAGTAAGAGTACCACATCCAGCGGGGTTTCTGTGTACTTGTGTGATGAATAGAAATGTATTAAATCCTTTTACTTGAAAAATGATATGTTCGTCACCATAACGCTTCTGTACTTTTATATAGAGAGCATAAATAGATATGAGTTCCGATCCTAAATCCGTAAGACTGGATAAGTGGTTATGGGCTGCTCGCTTTTATAAAACGCGTTCCATTGCTCGCAACATGATCGATGGCGGTAAGGTCCACTATGAGGACCAGCGTTCCAAACCAAGTAAAATAGTAGAGCTTGGTGCTAAGGTTACGCTAAGACAGGGACAGGTCGAGAAAACTGTGGTCATTGAAAAGGTTTCAGACCAGAGACGCGGAGCACCTGAAGCTCAGTTATTGTATAGCGAGACAGAGCAGAGTGTTGAAAAACGTGAGCGCCAAGCGCTAGAGCGCAAACTGCATGCGCACAACCCAAGTCCAGAGCGTCGCCCTGATAAAAAACAGCGTCGCGATCTGATTAAGTTTAAAAACCAATAAGCCGGAGTTTCCTCATGGAAAACAACGTTTTAAACCGCTACCTGTTTCAAGATTTATCTGTTCGAGGTGAACTCGTTCAACTGGACAGTGCGTACCAAAGTATTATTTCTAGCAAACAATACCCACAACCGGTTCAAAACCTATTAGGTGAACTGCTAGTTGCAACGACACTACTAACTGCAACCCTAAAATTCGAAGGCTCCATCACCCTTCAACTACAAGGTGACGGCCCAGTTTCACTTGCAGTGATCAATGGTGATAACCAGCAGAAAGTCCGTGGCGTCGCTCGCTTTGACGGTGAGATTGAAAATGATGCAACCCTACATCAAATGTTGGGTAAAGGGCATCTAGTCATTACTATCACGCCAAGTAAAGGCGAACGCTACCAAGGCGTTGTGGGATTAGAGGGCGAGACCCTTAGCCAAGTAATTGAGAGCTATTTTGAACGCTCCGAGCAACTAAAGACTCGTCTATGGTTCCGAGTAGGTGAACACGAAGGTAAAGCACATGCCGCGGGTATGCTGTTACAAGTCGTACCCGATGGAACTGGTAAACCGGAAGACTTTGACCACCTTGAGCAACTCACCGATACGGTGAAAAACGAAGAGCTCTTTTCTCTGGATGCAAATGATTTATTGTACCGCCTTTACAACCAAGAAACGGTTCAACTGTTTGACCCTCAACCCGTAGAATTCTTTTGTGGTTGCTCACGCGAGCGCACTGGTTCAGCAATTCTCACCATAGATCGCGCTGAAGTAAATGATATTTTGGCCACCGAAGGAACAGTCGCTCTGCACTGTGACTACTGCGGAACGAGCTATGAGTTTAATGCTGCACAGGTTGAAGAATTATTTGCAGGCTCAAGCAAACCGACTATGCACTAAGTCACATAATTAATCTAAATTATAGACCGCCTCTTGAGGCGGTTTTTTACTCGCATCACTATTCATATCCAATTCCCGTATTCAATCCGCACCAAGTTCACGTATTTTCATCCAGTCCCTTAACTCTACGTGATTTACATCACAGTAAATTTGAATTTTATTCACACTATGTTTGAATTACAAAATGTGAAGTCTGTAGAAATATTAATCAAGAAAGGCAGATATAGTCAGTATTAGACTAAGTGCGCTGACCAGACAATAATAATATAAGGCAGTGAACTCAGAACAATTCTTACTTCGTACCCTACCAAGGAGAACCTATGACTGTTATGGAACATGCAAAGGCTTCCGCTATCGATTTATCCCAATATGGCATCACTGATTCTATTGAAATAGTTCGCAATCCCAGCTACGAGATCCTCTTTGCTGAAGAAACTAGCGAATCGCTTCAAGGTTACGAAAAAGGCGTTGTCACAGAACTTGGAGCTGTCGCAGTAGATACAGGCATCTTTACTGGTCGCTCACCAAAAGACAAATTCATTGTTGATGATGAAACGACCCACAGCAATATGTGGTGGAACTCTGATTCTGTAAAAAATGATAACAAACCCATCAATCAAGCCATATGGAACGACCTAAAGCAATTAGTCACCAGCCAACTATCAAACAAGCGTCTATTTGTGATTGATGGATACTGTGGTGCCAACCCTGACACTCGCTTAGCCGTTCGTATCATTACTGAGGTAGCGTGGCAGGCTCACTTTGTTAAGAACATGTTCATTCGTCCAACAGATGAAGAACTACAAACCTTTACCCCAGATTTTGTGGTTATGAATGCAGCCAAATGCACCAATAGCAAATGGCAAGAGCACGGCTTAAACTCCGAAAATTTCACCGTCTTTAACCTAACGGAAAAAGTACAGCTAATCGGTGGCACTTGGTACGGTGGAGAGATGAAGAAGGGTATGTTCGCAATGATGAACTACTTCCTTCCTTTACAAGGTATCGCCTCAATGCACTGCTCAGCTAATATGGGAGAGCAAGATGACGTAGCAGTCTTCTTTGGTCTTTCTGGTACGGGCAAAACCACCCTTTCTACTGACCCTAAACGGGCACTAATTGGTGATGATGAGCACGGTTGGGATGACGAAGGTATCTTCAACTTTGAGGGCGGTTGTTACGCTAAGACAATCAAGCTTTCTAAAGAAGCCGAGCCTGATATTTTCAATGCTATTCGTCGCGACGCACTTTTAGAAAACGTGACCGTTCGTGGTGATGGTTCAATTGATTTTGATGATGGCTCAAAAACAGAAAACACCCGTGTTTCTTACCCACTACATCACATCGAAAATATAGTGAAACCAATCTCTAAAGGTGGGCACGCAAACAAGGTTATTTTCCTTTCTGCCGATGCCTTTGGGGTATTGCCTCCGGTTTCCAAATTGACACCAGAGCAAACCAAGTACCACTTCCTTTCTGGATTCACGGCTAAATTAGCTGGTACTGAGCGTGGAATTACTGAACCTACGCCAACTTTCTCTGCATGTTTTGGGGCAGCTTTCTTAACCTTGCATCCAACCAAGTACGCTGAAGTATTGGTAAAACGTATGGAAGCTGCAGGAGCTCAAGCCTATCTTGTCAATACAGGCTGGAATGGCTCAGGTAAGCGAATCTCAATCCAAGATACTCGCGCCATTATTGATGCCATCTTAGATGGTTCAATTGAGCAAGCTAAAACAACCTCTATTCCTGTGTTTAATCTCGAGGTCCCTACAGCGTTACCAAATGTAAATCCAGAGATCTTAGACCCTAGAGACACCTATGTTGATCCCCTACAGTGGGATAGTAAGGCTCAAGACCTTGCTGAACGCTTTATCAATAACTTTGAAAAGTATACCGACAATGACGAAGGCAAAGCACTAGTGGCAGCTGGACCTCAACTAGGATAAACAAAACATAAAATATGAGTTAGCCCCTGAATATCAGGGGCTTTTTTATTGATAAACAACAAGATATGAGTCATCTTTAACCTTCAGTCTAATACAGTGGAGCCTGCTAGATATGAAGGCAGTATTAAAAATCAGTCTTGGAATAATACTGCTTGTTACCTTATGTATATCAGCATTGCTTAGCGCGCTTACTACTCAATACTCTAGTTGGGTTACTCAAAATCTCATCTCTCGCTTCGCACCGACAAATCTGTTTATCCAAGATGTTAAATTCACCTTTCCCAACCAATTTGAGCTTAAACAGATCGTCATCAATCAACAGTCGAACCCTGCAATCACATTCGACACAACCACCTTAGTCCTCGAATTAGACTGGAACAAAATACCAAACCCGATAACAATCAAGCAGCTATATTTAAGTGGTGCCAATATACCCTCTGGATTTAATAACCGTACATCCATCAAGCACTGGTTTGAACAATGGACACCACAGCATATTCGTATTGAACACCTTAATTTTGCCAATACCGATTTCGTCATCAGAGATTTCGACCTTACATACTCACCTAAATTAGAGACCAAGTCAGGATATTTTGAGCACGGCAATTGGTCTATCAGTGGTGAGCAATTATATTGGCAAGGGGAGGCATTAAATCAGTTAAAGTCTCGAATCCAAGTATCTCCTCAGTCCATCTTAGTAAACCAGTTAGATTTTCAGTGGCGAGAAGGAAAAGTCCAGCTTATTGCTGAAAACACCCCTCAAGGCTGGATCATCAATGATGCCTTAGTCAGCCAATTACGCATTTCATCTACACAACTGCCTGATCATGTTCATCAGTGGCTCCACACATGGGGGAATAAGATACAAGCTATCGAGCACCTCAAGGTATATCAATCAAGCTGGACCCAACCAGATTGGCAGTTCAATAACACAAATATTGAACTCTCAAACTGGCATCCACAACAAAACCTATGGGCGCAGCACGCACAATTATCATTGGTGGCAGACAGTATTACGACACAACAGTCTCAAGCCCTAGAGCCACAACTAAAGCTTACATTCAATCCACAACATATCGCCATCAATCAGCTTGATTTCCTTTTTGAGCAAGGGAATTTCGAGCTTAGTGGCGACCTATACCCTGACCAGTTACACCTTAATGACCTAACGATATCAAACCTCAAGTGGGTACAAGATGGAAACCAGTTACGCTCTCAGTTAATGCAGCTAATGCAAGGCTTTAAAGACATATCAATCGCACAATTTAAGGTCAGCCACTCTCAGGTAATATCCCTTGAAAATAATCCATGGCAAGTCTCTGGACTCAACGCCCAAGGTTCAAACTTATCCATTCGTGATTCTGGCGAGTGGGCTTTATGGCAAGGTGATTTATCCGCCAGTGCTAGCAGTCTAACCGTACTAGGCAAGACCTCTTTAAAACCCTATATCAATACTGAAAGCGATCATGGGAACTGGAAGATAAAAGAACTATTTATCCCCATCAAAGAGGGACTGTTTGAAGCTACTGGCAGTATCGACCTAACCCGAATTAGCAAACCATGGTCACTAAACATAAAAGCCTATGCTATGCCTATTGATTCGCTAGCTCCAGCATTACACTTGGCCATTGGCTGGTACGGTGTGGCTGATTTTAATATCGCTTTAAGCGGCTTGGCCGGAGATGAGCTAATGCTAAGACGCACGCTAGATGGCAAAGCCCAAATATCCGTGCATGATGTTCGTATTCAGCTTCCCTTTGATACAACAAAATTACACCCACTTCTTATTCCTGAAATAGACCTCGATATCCGACGTGGATATCTGCAAATCCCACAGATTGAATTTATCAGCCAAGAGCTGCAGGGAACATTTGGGGGAAGCATTGATATGGCCAATTCAGCATCGAGTCAAATTGAGCTATCGCTATCTAATGAGTGTATGAAGCTAAATAAACTCCTCCCTCAAGGAAGGAGTCAATTAACCTATAGTTGTAAAGCCAGCACCAACAAATAAGCATTAAACACTTAGGGTTTTATTGGCCTTAGTATTAGGTAAAAGCACATAGGTACCCGTAAACTCAACGGCTTCCAAATTACCGCTATAGATGTGGACCTTTATGATTATGCGCGCTCGCCGCCCTCCTTCGAGTCGGTCTAAGTCTCCGCTAATCCCATCTAGTGAGGTGGTAGCAATCGGGCTTTCTTTTACTGGATGTCGATAGCGAATATTACTATCGGCTAACACGATATCTGCATGCAGATTTCGCTCTCTCATAAGTAGCCATGCCATCCCCCAACCAGTCAACGTTGCCAAGGTAAAAGCTGACCCCGCAAACATAGTATTATGTGGATTTAAATTAGGATTAAGCTGCGCTATACATTCAAATTTATAACCTGTGTATTGATTGATTTTAATCCCCATTTTATCGCTGATAGGGATCTGCTCCTCCCAGCGCTGCTGTAACTCGTTACACCAATCAGGGCGACGTAATACATCCGCCATAGGGTCAACCGTTTTTATCATCTGTTGATGACGTACTGGGCCACGTTCGTCACTAACCTCACCTTGACTCTCAAAGCCATTATTACGGTAAAAATCAATCGCATCTTCACGAGCACTGCACACCAATCGCTTCACCCCTTCTTGCCGAGCTAAAGACTCCAGTGCAACTAATATTAAAGAACCAACGCCCTTTCCTCGACGGTTCTTTTTCACTGCCATAAAACGAATCTGCCCATCGTCATCAGCTGTAATATAAAGTCGTCCAACCGCTACCGGTCGCCCTCGACTATCTACTATCATGCGATGGTGACTCATCTCATCATATTCATCCCGCTCTGAACCACGTGGTCTCTGCCACGGTTCACGCAGCATCTGCCAGCGAAAATGAAAATATTTTTCTAATTGATTGTCTGTTCTAGGGGTAATGAGCTTAAACATAAAATTTTGAATTCCCTTTCAATTCTTTGTTGCTAAGCCTGCAACCAGAAAGTCACTGGCCCATCATTAATGAGAGATACCTTCATATCCGCAGCAAATTGACCTTGCTCGGTAGGCACCACACCAGCACATTGCTGTGAAAAATACTCATATAAGCGTTCAGCATCAGCAGGAAGCGCTCCCTTGGAGAATCCAGCACGAGTCCCTTTTTTGGTATCAGCGGGCAAGGTAAATTGCGAGACAACTAAAACACTCCCCCCGACCTGTTTGACGTTGAGGTTCATCTTGTCGTCGTCATCAGAGAATACTCGATAAGTAGTGACCCTTTCGACTAAACGCTTCGCTTTTGCTTCATCGTCTCCCTTTTCGACCCCAAGCAGAACCAAAAGTCCCTTATTTATTTCACCTACTATTTGACCTTCCACCTTAACGCTGGCTTCACTCACTCTCTGGATCAGTGCAATCACTTCGACTTAACCTTTTTCTCATTAACAACGTTTGGTAATACAAAAACCATTTTTTACTAAAAGGATGCTCAACTCGCCACACCTCTTCTTCACCAAGACTTGCGGTAATTTCAGCGCCAATCAACACTATCATCCAGCACAAATAAATCCAGATAAACAGCAATGGGATCGCTGCCAAAGCGCCGTAAATTAACTGGTAGGATGGAAACTGGGTGACATAAAACGCAAAAACTTTCTTACTTATCTCAAATAGCACGCCAGATACAAAGGCCCCAGCGAGCGCATGCCTCATTCTCACTTTAAGGTTAGGTACTAACAGGTAAAGCCCAAAAAAAGCCAACAGAGAGAAGCTAATAGGGAGCAGACCATAAACGAGGTGCACCGTATCTTCACTCCATACTCGCATTGATGCAATACGGGATGAAAATACCAGACTCAACCCAACTAATACCGGCCCTAACGTCAATACCATCCAGTACAGTGAAAATGAATATACCAACTGCCGTTTTTTACGCACCCGCCAGATATAGTTAAGGTTGGTATCTATCGCCGATATCAGCAGTATTGCCGCTACAAATAAAAATAAAAGGCCAATGGTTGTCATTTTCCCAGTATTAGTAATGAATTCATTCAGGGTTAGCTTAATCGCCTCTCCAGCAGTCGGAACGAAATTAGAAAAGATAAACGCCTGAACTGTATCGCCAACCCCATCAAACGCAGGGAACTTAGAAAGCGCAGCCAAAGAAACTGTGGTCAAAGGAACTAGCGAAATCAAAGTAATATAGGCCATATAGCCTGCATTAACCGGCAACCTATCGTGCTTTGCTCTCTGATATAAATAGCTCACATAGTGTAAACACACATGCACCTTTTGCGGTAACTTAAGCCTAATTCGCATCCTGCTACGTGCTCCTTATCTTATTGCATTCTTGTTCATTGAAAAACGGCAAGAAGTCTATGAAATTCAATTTGTTATTCTTGTATTTTAGCAAATAAAAAAGCCTCGCTAAAAGCGAGGCTTAAAATACAGTAAAGCAATTAATTATTTCGCAGGACGACCTGCGCGTTTACGATCGTTTTCAGTAAGAAGTTTCTTACGAATACGAATGCTTTCTGGGGTTACTTCTACCAATTCATCTTCATCAATGAACTCTAGAGCTTGCTCTAGTGTGTGCTTGATTGGTGGAGAAAGAACCTGAGCTTCATCAGTACCAGAAGCACGAACGTTAGTTAGCTGCTTACCTTTCAGGCAGTTTACAGTTAGATCATTTGAACGGTTATGAATACCGATAACCTGACCTTCATAAACTTCATCTGCGTGTTGAGCAAACAGACGACCACGCTCTTGCAGGTTGAATAGCGCATAAGTCAATGCTTTACCCGTTGCATTCGAGATAAGAACACCGTTATTACGTTGACCGATTACACCGCCTTTATGAGGGCCGTAGTGATCAAACGTATGGTACATCAGACCAGAACCAGAGGTTAGAGTTAGGAACTCAGTTTGGAAACCGATAAGACCACGAGAAGGCATCATAAAGTCCATGCGAACACGGCCTTTACCATCAGGAGACATATCAGTCAGTTCACCTTTACGTAAACCGATGTTTTCCATGATGCCACCTTGGTGCTCATCTAACACATCGATAGTTACCGTTTCATACGGTTCCATAAGCTGACCATCTTCTTCTTTGATGATAACTTCTGGACGAGATACTGCTAGCTCAAAGCCTTCACGACGCATGTTTTCAATCAGGATAGATAGGTGAAGTTCACCACGACCTGAAACACGGAATTTATCTGGATCGTCAGACTGTTCAACACGTAGCGCTACGTTGTGAACAAGTTCTTTTTCAAGACGCTCTAGGATATTACGAGAGGTTACAAACTTACCTTCTTTACCTGCAAATGGAGAGGTATTTACTTGGAAAGTCATAGTAACTGTTGGTTCATCAACAGACAGTGGTGGCAATGCTTCTACTGCACCTTGAGCACAGATAGTATCAGAGATTTTTAGCTCACCAAGACCTGTGATTGCAATGATATCGCCAGCTGTAGCTTGCTCAACATCGTGGCGGTCTAGACCTAGGTAACCTAGAACTGTACCAACTTTACCGTTGCGAGACTTACCGTCAGCACCAACAACTGTAACCTGTTGATTTGGTACAACAGTACCACGAGTAACACGACCTACACCGATAACACCAACGTATGAGCTGTAATCAAGCTGAGAGATTTGCATCTGTAAAGAGCCATCTTGGTCAACTTGTGGAGCAGCCACTTCTTCAACGATAGTTTCGAACAATGGTTCCATGTTTTCGCCAACTACGCCTTCTTCATTGCTCGCCCAGCCGTTTAGAGCTGATGCATAGACAACTTTAAAGTCTAGCTGTTCGTCGGTAGCACCTAGGTTATCGAACAAATCAAATACTTGATCCATAACCCAATCAGGACGTGCGCCAGGACGGTCAATTTTGTTAATAACAACGATTGGTTTTAGACCATGTGCGAATGCTTTTTGTGTTACAAAGCGTGTTTGAGGCATTGGGCCGTCAACCGCATCAACAATAAGCAATACGCAATCTACCATAGACATAATACGCTCTACTTCACCACCGAAGTCTGCGTGTCCAGGGGTATCAACGATGTTGATACGATAGTCATTCCAGTTAATCGCTGTATTCTTAGCCAGAATGGTGATACCGCGTTCCTTTTCGATATCGTTGGAGTCCATTACTCGCTCTTCAACTTCGCCACGGGTTTCTAATGTACCGGACTGTTGTAGCAGCTTGTCAACCAAGGTTGTTTTACCATGGTCAACGTGCGCAATAATGGCAATGTTTCTCAACTTTTCAATCTGTGGAGTAGACATGAATCGAATTCACTCAGTAAGGTCGCGGCAACATGCCGACAACTAGGTTTAAATTTGGTCGTAATGTAGCAGATTTTAACCAAAACCCCAACAAGTGTGATCTAGACCTAAGTTAAAAATCACTAATCGCCTTCTATTTTACTTGATATCGAATGAAATATGCTTGCACCCTATTTGGGCAAAAAAAAATTCCTCTCTGATATCGCACCAATTCGTAGCGATAAAGCAAAATATAGTGATCAACCTCTCAATTAACGCACCATTACAGTGCGATCGGGGATCTTTTTGGTGCAACGGACTGCATTAGGAACATGCAAACCAACAATAACCAATTGAAAAACAAAGAGTTTAAAAGTTGGCACGAGTTTGGCATATAGAAAATCAGTCGAAAAATATTCATTGTTCGATACTTAAAAAAGAGTGTAGATTAGTTTTTGGAATTACATGCTCATTTGTATCGAGCAATCACGTTTTAATAACACTGGAGGTTATCCAAGATGTCAGTAGAAAATGTACTAACGCTGATCCAAGAAAATGAAGTTAAGTTTATTGACTTACGCTTTACCGATACTAAAGGTAAGGAACAGCACGTATCTATCCCGTCTCACCAAGTAGATGCAGACTTCTTTGAAGAAGGTAAGATGTTTGATGGTTCTTCTGTAGCTGGTTGGAAAGGAATTAATGAATCTGACATGGTTATGATGCCAGATCCATCGAGCGCAGTACTTGACCCATTCACTGAAGACTCAACTCTAAACATTCGTTGTGACATCCTTGAGCCTGCAACTATGCAAGGCTATGACCGTGATCCACGCTCTATCGCACATCGTGCTGAAGATTACATGCGTGCAACGGGTATTGCAGATACAGTACTTGTTGGTCCAGAACCAGAGTTCTTCCTATTTGACGATGTTAAATTCAACACTGACATGTCAGGTTCTTTCTACAAGATTGATGATGTTGAAGCTTCTTGGAATTCAGGTTCTGATTTCGAAGATGGCAACAAAGGCCACCGTCCTGGCGTTAAAGGTGGTTACTTCCCAGTAGCTCCTGTAGATTCTTCTCAAGATATCCGTTCAGCAATGTGTCTGATCATGGAAGAAATGGGCCTTGTTGTTGAAGCTCACCACCACGAAGTTGCAACTGCAGGTCAAAACGAAATCGCTTGCCGTTTCAATACTCTAACTGCTAAAGCAGATGAGACTCAAATCTACAAATACGTTGTGCACAATGTTGCTCACGCTTACGGCAAAACAGCAACCTTCATGCCTAAACCACTTGTTGGTGACAACGGTAGTGGTATGCACGTTCACCAATCTCTATCAAAAGATGGTGTTAACCTGTTTGCTGGTGATAAATATGGTGGCCTATCTGAAATGGCTATCTACTACATCGGTGGTATCATCAAGCACGCACGCGCAATCAACGCATTTGCTAACCCTGCAACTAACTCATACAAACGCCTAGTTCCTGGCTTTGAAGCTCCAGTAATGCTTGCGTACTCTGCACGTAACCGTTCAGCTTCAATCCGTATTCCAGTAGTGGCAAGCCCTAAAGCACGTCGTATCGAGATTCGCTTTGGTGATCCAGCAGCTAACCCATACCTATGTTACTCAGCAATGCTGATGGCTGGCCTTGACGGAATCAAGAACAAGATTCACCCAGGGGAAGCTATGGATAAAGATCTATACGACCTACCTGCAGAAGAAGCGGCTGAAATCCCAACAGTTGCTGAGTCTCTACAAGAAGCACTTGCAGCTCTTGATGCAGACCGTGAGTTCTTAACTGCTGGCGGCGTATATTCTGATGATTTCATCGACTCTTACATCGAGCTTAAGTCTCAAGATGTAGTAAAAGTTAACATGACAACTCACCCACTTGAGTTTGAACTTTACTACTCTGTTTAATCATTAGTTTGATTTGATTATTTTAGGCCTGCCTTGCGGCAGGCCTTTTTTATAGTGGCAATACACCAAATCATATCCCCTTCCACACACCATGAACCAGCCAAGCTACCTGATTTTCTGTGACCTAAATATTCGGCAAGGATTTTGCATATTTAACTAGTGAGAGTACAACAAGCACCACAATGCACCATTATTGTGCAATAATTAATTCTGGTAGTGCAGTTGCACTAATTTATGTAACAGAAAGGGAAGATCTGTGAACAAGTCTCTAGCGGATACAATTTTAGAACAACTGGTCACTGCGACTCTGATGATAGATGACTCTCTCAATATCATCTACCTGAACCCTGCCGCTGAGCAACTACTGGGTTACAGTAAAAGCCGCTGTATTAATCAGCTACTACCCAGTTTGATTGAACACTCTTCTATTGATTTCTCTCTATTCGAGCAAGCCCTTATCTCTGGGAAAAGCATAATCGATAGTGATGTTACCTTCGTAATCGAAGGTCGACCACTGCTACTTGAGCTCACAATAAGCCCAACATCTTGGAATAAGCAGCTTATGCTACTGGTCGAGCTCAAGCAGGTCGACCAACAACGCCGAATCAACCAAGAACTCAATCAACACACACAGCAACAAGCGGCAAAATTATTGATCCGCAGCCTTGCCCATGAAATCAAAAACCCCCTTGGGGGCTTAAGAGGCGCGGCTCAATTACTAGAAAAGATGCTTCCGTCTGATTCACTTCGAGAATATACACAGATCATTATTGAGCAGGCCGATCGCCTACGAAACTTAGTTGACCGATTACTTGGACCACAAAGACCAGGTAGTAAAAAACAAGAGAACGTGCACCTTATTCTAGAAAAAGTACGCCAACTGGTAGAGCTAGAGTCAAATAATACCATTAACATTATTCGAGATTATGACCCCAGCCTTCCTGATATAACGATGGACTGCGAGCAGATTGAACAGTCATTACTCAACATTGTTAGTAATGCAGCCCAGATGCTAGAAGGCCGTTCAGATGCAAAGATTACCCTTACCACTCGCACTGAACACCAAGTCAATATTCATGGCAAGCGGGTTAAGCTCGCGGCACGTATTGAGGTGAGCGATAACGGTCCAGGAATCCCTTCAGAGCTTATCGATACTGTTTTCTACCCTATGGTCAGCGGAAGAGAAGGCGGTACAGGATTAGGGCTTTCTATTTCACAAAACCTTATTGACCAACACCAAGGCAAAATTGACGTCGATAGCTGGCCTGGAAAGACCACCTTTACCATTTATTTGCCAATTTTAGATTATTAATTTTTATTGCTAGGAGCCTTGAGATGAGCAAAGGATATATTTGGGTGGTCGACGATGATAGTTCCATCCGCTGGGTATTAGATAAAACCTTCAGTAACGCAAACATCAAGTGTGAAACCTTCGCCGATGCCGAGAGTGTTCTTTTAGCCCTAGAGCGTGAACTCCCAGACGTTATTATCTCAGATATTCGCATGCCGGGAATGGATGGCTTAGACCTGCTCAAGCAGGTTCAAAAATCACAGCCTGAGCTACCAGTCATTATTATGACCGCGCATTCAGATCTGGATGCTGCGGTAAATGCCTATCAAGAGGGCGCATTTGAATATCTGCCAAAGCCATTTGATATTGATGAGGCTCTTGCGCTAGCTGAACGAGCAATAACCCATAGTCTCGAGAACAAACAGAGCCAGACTATCCTCAACACCAGCAAGAGTGAGTCTCCTGAAATAATAGGTGAAGCGCCAGCAATGCAAGAGGTATTCAGGGCTATAGGCCGTCTCTCTCGCTCCTCTATTTCGGTATTAATCAATGGTGAGTCCGGCACAGGTAAAGAGCTGGTGGCTCATGCTCTTCACAAACACAGCCCACGTAATAAGAACCCCTTCATCGCACTAAACATGGCAGCAATACCAAAGGATCTGATTGAATCAGAGTTATTTGGGCATGAAAAAGGGGCATTTACCGGCGCAAATAGTGTTCGTCAAGGACGCTTTGAGCAAGCGAATGGCGGCACCCTGTTTTTAGATGAAATCGGAGATATGCCACTGGATATTCAAACTCGCTTATTGCGCGTTCTGGCCGATGGTCAGTTCTATCGAGTTGGTGGTCACTCTGCAATTAAGGTCGATGTTCGTATCATTGCCGCAACCCATCAAAATCTAGAATCGTTAGTTCATGCCGGTGACTTTCGCGAGGACTTGTTCCACCGCTTAAATGTTATTCGGGTGCATATCCCTTCATTGCGTGAACGTAAACAAGACATTGAGAAGCTCGCCCTACACTTCTTAAACCTCGCAGCCGAGGAACTGGATGTAGAGGTTAAAACACTATCCAAAGATGCAATAGAAGTGCTCACACGCTTAGGCTGGCCTGGCAACGTTCGTCAACTCGAAAACACCTGTCGTTGGCTAACAGTGATGGCAAGCGGCAGTGAAATTCTGCCATCAGACCTGCCTCAAGAGCTAGTTGAAGAGAAGAGCCTCACCAGCTCGGTAGAAGACAGCAACTGGCAAACACAACTTGAGAAATGGGCACGAGCATCCTTGGCATCAGGAGAGACTGAATTGCTCTCTTACGCCCTACCGGAATTTGAACGCATCCTACTGCAGGCGGCTCTTAATCATACCAATGGCCACAAACAGGATGCGGCTAAGGTATTGGGCTGGGGACGCAATACCCTTACTCGTAAACTCAAAGAGCTAAACCTTTCTCATTAAATTTTCTAGCTTGTTGAGACAAATAAGCCACCTTTATCAGGTGGCTTATTATTTTAGATAACGCGAGAGAACTGCTGCTGTCTGGCCTTCGCTCTGAAGTATTTATCAAAACACATACAGATATTACGGATCAACATCCGGCCGCGTAAATTAACCTCAATTTTCTCCTCTGAGACGGTTACCAAATCATCATTGATAAAGGTTTGTAGTAACCCTAAGTCTTCAGCAAAATAGTGGTTAAAGTCTATACCAAATTGAGCTTCAATCGCTTGCTTATCGAGTTCGAAATTACACATAAGCTGTTTGATGACTTCACGACGCAACAGGTCATCACTACTAAGTGACACCCCTTTCCAGAGAGCATGACGCGTCTCATTCATTTGTGCGTAATAATATTTTAGTTCTTTCTGATTCTGAGCATAGGTATCACCTACCATAGAAATAGCCGAAACACCGAAGCCAATAAGATCACACTCACCTTGAGTAGTGTAACCTTGGAAGTTTCGATGTAGCTTGCCTTCACGTTGAGCAATAGCTAGCTCATCTTCAGGTAAGGCAAAGTGGTCCATACCGATAAACTGATAACCTGCATCCGTCAGGGTTTGAATACTTTGCTGTAGGATAGCCATACGCTGCGCTGAAGTTGGCAGGTCTTGGTCTCTAATCTTACGCTGAGCTGCAAATAACGATGGCATATGAGCGTAATTAAACACGGAAAGACGCCCTGGGCGTAGGGTTAATACCTGCTGTAGGGTCGTAGCAAAGCTTTCAGGGGTTTGTAGTGGTAATCCATAGATAAGGTCAAGATTGGTCGACCTAAAGCCTAGATCGCGAGCACGGGCCACCATATCGAAGATAAAGGTTTCATCTTGCTCACGGTTAACAACCTTTTGAACTTCCTTATTGAAATCCTGAACACCAATACTTAAACGATTGAACCCATGACTGCGCAGATGGTCAAGCATATCAAGCTCAATCTCTCGCGGGTCAACCTCGATACTGATCTCAGCTTTATCATTGAAGCTAAATTCCTGATAGATGACTTCCATCAATCGGCTAATCTGCTTCTTAGTCAAAAAGGTAGGTGTACCGCCACCAAAATGGAGTTGGGTAACGGTTCGGTTGCCAAGTAATGCCGCTTTTTCACGAATTTCATGCTCAAGAACTTCGAGATATTCATCCGCTTTATGCTGATGGCGAGTAATAACCTTGTTACACCCACAGTAGTAACACAGCTTGTGACAAAATGGGATATGGATATATAAAGACAACGGTCTATCCGGATACTGCATATAAGCCATGTCGAGTTCCGCTACCGTAAACGCCTCATGAAACTCAACCGCAGTTGGATAAGAGGTATAGCGAGGGCCAGAATAGTTGTATTTATCCAACATACTCTGATCCCAGATAATTTGTGGTTTAGACATCATGAGATCCTAGGTACGACTTTAGGAGGGGTATTTTGCCACAGCAAGATGACGCCCCCTCTACTCTACAAAAAATGTAAGCCGTAACTGTTAAGGAGATCACGCCATCAAAGATAATTTAGGTCATTGTAACCGCTATTTGAGTATTCAACGGTGCAATAATTGCTTGTAGCTGCTTAAGCTCTTCAAGGATTGCATCGTTCAAACGCGACTCTGCTTTTTGGCGCTCTAGATTTTGGCGCATACGCTCTTGCTTAGGTAGCGCTTGTCGCTCATCACCTCTAGCCATATCTTTGACTACAGTAAATAGCTCATTTAAGGCAGGGAAGCGCTTGGCAACATCAATTCGTTGCTCATCTTGAACATAATCCAAAATATTACACAAACGAATACTCAATTCTGACAAATCACACTGCCCTTGAATTCCAGCTAGGCACAAGGTATCCACGCTCTCAAAAATTTTTGCGTTGCGCTTTGCAACTGCTAGTTTTCGATGCTGGATAATAAGCTGTTTTTGCTTACGCAACTTCAACAGTAAGTGGGTCGCATAAACTGCAAGGCCAATAACAACCGTGCTACCAGCTATAACTAATGCAGTGAGATTCATCGATTATTAGCCCTCGAAATCACTCAAATCTAGGTCTTCAAATTCTGCCAATAAATCAGCTTCCGATTTAGACTTAGATTTCACTTTAGTCGTCATTGGCTTTGATTCAACTTCAGGTTCAAATTCAGGCTCAAGTAAGCCAACTTGCTTCATTAGCACCTCGATACGATCCAGCTTCTCATCAACATATGACTGTAGACCAGCACCTAGAGATTCGCCGTTATCAATGCGGTCAAGCAACACATTTAGTTGTGCATCATTTTCTAACGCATCTAGCTCTTGCTGAGCATTCAGCTTACGCTGAGTTGGTGTTGCCTTCGACGCTTTCTCAACAACTAATTGGATCTTCTTCTTAGAACCAATACGTGGGTCTCTAATTTCACGACCTGTAATATCACGCTTAGTACTCGCTTCAGAATGGCGATTTCCGGTTTTTAAACCTTTACGCTTTTTTTCTTTCTTGCGCAGGCGCCCGTCTACATCAGACTGAGAGCGATTGCGGGTTACGATTAGGTCTGTATCGCCAGTAGAACCCGGCTGTCTTGATTTTTTATGTCGACTCATGATTCGACTTCCTCAATAAAATTACGTCGTTTCCGATAAACTCTAGTTCTAGGTTATCTCGCTCAGCCAAATATTCAAATGTCGCTCGGCTAAAGAATAGTACGTGTGTTTGATCATTTTTATAGTGCCAGGTAGAGAACGCTTCTACATCTCGCACCAGTTTAGTCATTAATCCCAACCAAGCGCCCGGCTTTAATAGCTTTAACCATTGTTGCCAGACCTCATTAGGTTGATATAGATGCTCTATTACCTCAGTAGCGGTAACAAAATCATATCGATTATCTAAGACCTCTATCTCTGGGTAATAATAGAGATCGAATAGGTCAACCAAGTGTCCCTGCTCTCTCATCATCATAGCTAATGCTGGGCCTGGGCCACAGCCAAAATCTAAACCATGTTTATTTTCACCTATTCGCTCACCCAGTGGGTCTGCGATACGTGATAAGAACCGGCGATAACCCTCATCATTAGGGCTATTTTCATGCTGATCGTAGATAGCTTTCTCTTGCTCCGATGACAAGCGCTGGCTTGGTTCTACAAACACCAGTTTACAACACTGGCATTGCAAATATTGCCTGCGTTTATCCTCCCAGTAGAACTGGATATCCGATTCATTACAAAGGGGACAAGTGTACATTCGAGGTGCCTTAGATCAATAAGAGGCGCAACTTAACAAAATATGCGATAAGAGTGTAGAAAAAATCCACAATATTCAAAAAATAAAAAAGCGATAGGATCACCTATCGCTTTATAAATTCCTTTTGTTCTTAATGCTTTCCGTGCCAGATTTATTGTTTTTCATCTTCCTGATGAGTTTTATCTTCCTTAACAATTTCCATCTGCTGTGGCGCATCCGTCGCCATTCCTATCTGGGTTCTCGACCTGAGAAATCAAACCATCCTATGTTTTCCCATGTTCCGCCTGGTGTGCGAAGCCATTCCCTATGTCATCCTGAACAAAGATACTGAGGCAAAAGCCGAGCAGTAACATCTCGTCCATTCGACACAGACCACTTTACTCTTGCTGTAAAAATACGCAATCTGATTATAAAGCACCCCGATCACATTTTGACGAATTCCGATTTCATCGACATAAGGGGCTAAATACAAAAATGCCCCAAGATATATCTTGAGGCATTTCTTAAAAGCAAGATTAGTGAGAATTAATGTAGTCCGCCAACATATTTAGCAAGCACATCCATTTCTTCTTCGGTAAGCTTTTTGGCAACATCGTGCATCATTTCATTGAGGTCATTGCTACGATCTGCAGAGGCAAATTTTTCCAGCTGAGCTTTAATATAATCAGCATGTTGTCCAGATATTTTAGGGAACCCTGACAAGCTAGTACCGTTACCTCTTGGTCCATGACACGCTACGCAAGCTGTAATGCCGCGCTCTGCATTTCCTGCAAGGTACAATTCTTGGCCCTGCTCCACGACATTCTCAGGCGTGTTCATTTCAGCCGCAGGCATTGAAGCATAATAGGCGGCTAAATCGGCCATATCTTGCTCGGTAAGTGGCACAGCCATAGCGCTCATTGCAGGGTCATATCGACCTTGCTTACCGCCGCTCATTGCGCCTAGTTTAAGATCTTTAAGCTGCTTTTCGAGATACTTCTCGTGTTGGCCGGCTAGATTAGGATACATAGCGATCATGCTGTTTCCGTCCACACCGTGGCAGGCAGCACAAGTTGCTGATTTTGCTTTTCCAGCTTCGATATTACCACTTGCTACTGCCGAACAACTGACTAAGACCGAAAAGAGTAGTGCTATTTTTTTCATGACATTCCATTACAAAGTTTGAGCTTCAGAAACTACAATTTGCTCAGAGCTATCTTCTAAATTGAAAAAAGTACCTGAAAAGGGCATCTAGCCCTAGGTGCCGCCTGTTGTCGTGTTAGAATAGGCGAACTAATGCCGAGCACGGCTATTTTACACAATTTCACAAAAAAGTAATCAATCGACTACACAAAGTCGCGATGGAGTTAACAGTGAGCGCAAAAATTCATTATCAAAACACACATTTCATTACTAGTGCCCCTGATATTCGCCATTTACCTGAAGATGAAGGTATCGAAGTCGCGTTTGCCGGTCGCTCGAATGCGGGTAAATCAAGTGCATTAAACCGCCTTACCAATCAAAGAAGCCTAGCTAAGACCAGTAAAACACCTGGTCGAACTCAGCTAATTAACCTTTTCAAGGTTGATGAAAACTGCCATATCGTGGATCTTCCTGGATATGGGTTTGCACAAGTTCCACTGGAACTAAAAAAGAAATGGCAGAAGAGCTTAGGTGAATACCTACAAAAGCGTGAATGTTTAAAAGGCTTGGTCGTGTTGATGGATATCCGCCACCCAATGAAAGATCTAGACCAGCAGATGGTCTACTGGGCTGTAGATTCAGGTATCCCGGTACAAGTTCTACTGACCAAAGCCGATAAACTAAAAAGTGGGGCTCGCAAAGCTACCCTACTAAAAGTACGAGAAAACTCTCTCGCCTTTGGTGGGGATGTGAAGGTTGACGTGTTCTCGTCATTAAAAGGGATTGGTGTTGATCAGCTAAGAGCGCGATTAGATACCTGGTTTGCCCCTGCAATGGAACAAGATCTACCATCTGATGAGACAGAAACAAACTAAGAGTAGGCTACTCTTAGTGCAAAACACATTAACGCGACCTTAAGGTCGCGTTATTTTATTTCAGACAATAAAAAACGCCCCAGCCAATAAATAGCTGAGGCGTGTGAATTTAGAAAAATTCAAATAACGTGAAACAAAAGGTCTGAAAGATGGAACATCTTACCTCTGTACCCTACCCGATCTAATTTACTATAAATCATACTAAACGCAACTATTTTTGTAGTTTTTTTTCACCTATTTTGGTTTTACTACATACAACCAAAAAATGGAAATTCCTGACGCTAGAATACAAAAAAGAGCCAACTCTGCGAGCTGGCTCTATATTTATGGTGAAAATCAGGGCAAAAGTACGCTAGTGAGCTTGATCCCAGTTATCACCACGCCCTGCATCCGCAATTAGTGGAACATCCAGTTCGGCAGCTGATTCCATTAAATTACGTATGTTACTTTCAATTTCTTGTAATGCATCTTCACGAACTTCAAATACCAATTCATCGTGCACTTGCATAAGCATACGCACCTTCGGCTCTCCGCTCTGGGCTTCAATCCAGTTATCAACCAGTAACATTGCTTTCTTAATGATATCCGCAGCAGTCCCCTGCATTGGTGCATTGATGGCAGCGCGCTCGGCAGCTTTACGTCGCATTCCATTGCGTGATTTTATCTCTGGAAGATACAATTTTCGGCCATAGATGGTTTCTACGAAGCCTTGCTCACTCGCTTGGCTACGCGTTTCTTCCATATACTGCATCACCCCAGGATAGCGCTCGAAATAGGTATCCATATAATGCTGAGCCTCGCCACGAGATATACCGAGTTGTTTAGCTAGGCCAAACGCACTCATCCCATAGATCAGACCAAAGTTTACCGCTTTGGCACGACGGCGTTGCTCACTTGACACTTCATCTATACTCACCCCGATAATCTCAGCAGCTGTGGCTGCATGGATATCTTTACCAGTACGGAATGCATCTAGCAGAGCTTCATCACCACTTAAATGTGCCATGATGCGCAATTCAATCTGAGAGTAATCGACGGCAAGAATCTTCCAGCCATGTGGGGCAACAAATGCCTGACGAATACGTCGCCCTTCCTGATTTCTGATTGGAATATTCTGTAGGTTTGGATCGGTTGAAGAAAGGCGACCTGTGGCTGTAACACCTTGATGATATGAGGTGTGAACGCGACCAGTCGTCGGGTTTATCATCTTAGGTAATTTATCGGTATAGGTCGATTTAAGCTTCGCCAGACCGCGATGTTCCAGAATAAGCTTTGGCAAAGGGTAATCAAGAGCAAGCTCTTGTAGCACTTCTTCGTTTGTTGACGGTGCGCCCGATGGCGTTTTCTTAATCACAGGTAGCGCCATCTCATCAAACAGAATAGCTTGCAGCTGTTTTGGTGAACTTAGGTTAAATTCCTTGCCTGCGATTTCAAAGGCTTTCGCTTGCAGTTCATCGAGGCGCTGGGCAATCTCTTGAGACTGCGCCGACAGCAACATATCATCAATAAACACCCCAGTACGCTCAATACGCGATAGTACTGGCACAAGCGGCATTTCTATCTCTTGATAAACACGGTTTAACTGTTCATCATCTTCAAGCAAACCATTGATATGATTGTGCAGTCTCAGGGTCACATCGGCATCTTCAGCTGCATACGGAGAAGCTTGTTCAAGGTCTATTTGGTTAAAGGTTAATTGCTTTTTACCCTTGCCGGCAATTTGTTCAAATGAGATACACGGATGCTGTAGGAAGCGTAAAGCAAGGCTATCCATATCGTGTTTTCCGCCTACGCTATTGTAGACATAGGAAGCCAGCATAGTATCGAAGGCAATACCGCGCATCTCAATACCATAACGCGCTAATACTGAGGCATCATATTTAAGGTTCTGTCCAACCTTAGCTTGATTTTCATCCTCTAAAAGCCCCTTGAGTTGCTCCAGCACGTAATCTCTATCGAGTTGCTGAGGAGCATCTAAATAGTCGTGGGCAACGGGTACGTAAGCTGCTTCACCTTCCGCGGTAGCAAATGAGACCCCGATAAGATTTGCCACCATATAATCAAGGCTATCTGTTTCAGTATCTATAGCAAAGACGTCAGCGGCTGTTAGTTTTTCTAGCCACTTTTCAAACTGGGCTTGTTCCAGTACCGTTTCATACTGGCTACGGTCAATATTAATACTCGCAGCTGCTACCGCAGGTGCAGTGGTAGCAATACGTCCAGATTTTTGGTCAGCCTTAACCTCGCCAGTACCGCCATCTAATAACTCATTCAACCAAGATTTAAACGCAAGCTTGCCGTACAAGGCTATCAGTTGGTCTTTATCGGGTTGTGATTTGACTAATTCTTCAAGGGTTACATCTAGTTCAACATCGAGCTTAATCGTCGCCAACTGATAAGAAAGGTAAGCGGATTCTTTATGTTCAACCAACTTCTTAGACATGGACTTAGAGCCACGGAAGCTTAAAGATGCAATATCATCCAGTTTTTCATACAAGGTATCTAAGCTACCAATACCTTGTAGTAGAGCCGTTGCAGTTTTATCACCAACGCCAGGAACACCAGGGATGTTATCTACTTTATCCCCCATCAGTGCCAAATAGTCGATTATCAGCTCTGGGGGAATCCCAAATTTCTCGATAACACCTTCTCGGTCCATGACTACATTAGTCATTGTGTTAATCAGGGTGACATTCTCATCCACCAGCTGCGCCATATCTTTATCCCCTGTACTAATAAGTACAGGCATACCCTTACTTGATGCGGCGGCGGCCAAAGTACCGATAACATCATCCGCTTCAACACCAGAAATAGATATCAGGGGTAATCCCATGGCTCGAATTAGGGTATGCAAAGGTTCAATTTGGCTACGCAGTTCATCAGGCATCGGTGGACGATTTGCCTTATATTCAGGATACATATCATCCCTGAATGTTTTGCCCTTAGCATCAAAGATAACCGCAATACGCTCGCTATCAAATTGACGCATCATGCTACGCAGCATATTCGCTACACCATAAACGGCGTTGGTTGGGTGTTCACCATTACTCATGGTGCCAGGGAAAGCATGAAATGCTCGGTACAAATATGAGGAACCGTCAATAAGAATTAACGGATTTTCAGGGATACTGGCCATGTATTAATCAGTCCTACTAGATCGCTTAGCTATAGGATGCCATGAGTAATATCGCTTATCTACGTCAGACGCCAGATTCACCGCGATTAAGCTGAATAAAGTTATCCTTAAGCGCATGGCTTCTGTGGATAAGTTTGTGCGCAACTTATTTTACCAGCCATAAAATCTGTAGATAAATCAACAAGAAAATAAATAAAATTAATTTAAAACAACAACTTAAATAAGATCAAAGGATCGTGAGTTAGATCCTGAACCTTTCTGATTTTGTGGAAAAACATTTTGTTGCGCAACGCTGAGGGTTATTATTGGCTAAAGGAGCTTTATTATTTCCCTTATAATCCAAACCAAGACCAAGGATAGTCTACGATTCGAAAGTTAGCTTATAACTTCAAAAAAAAAGCCTCATATAAAATGAGGCTCCTAAATTACACTGAGTATTCAACGAAAGAATCAGCTCTTTTCAGACAACCATTTTGCTACATCTTTTGCAAAGTAGGTCAAGATGCCATCTGCGCCTGCTCGCTTAAAGCAAAGCAGAGACTCAAGTACGGTTTCTCGCTCTTTTAACCAACCGTTTTGGATCGCAGCCTTATGCATCGCATATTCCCCAGATACTTGATAGGCGAAAGTCGGCACCTGAAGTTCAGTTTTAACACGACGCACTACATCCAAATATGGCATACCCGGTTTAACCATAACCATATCTGCCCCTTCGGAGATATCCAGCGCAACCTCGTGAATAGCTTCATCGCTATTGGCAGGATCCATCTGATAGTTTTTCTTGTCTGCACCCTTTAAGTTACCAGAAGATCCGACAGCATCACGAAATGGACCATAGTAGTTAGAGGCATATTTCGCTGAATACGCCATAATCTGCGTATTGATATGGCCAGCATTTTCTAAGGCTTCTCGAATTTTACCAATGCGACCATCCATCATGTCGGAAGGTGCTACCACATCAGCGCCGGCCTCGGCATGTGATAGGGCCTGTTTAACTAGCACCTCAGTAGTTTGGTCATTGATTACATAACCGTGCTCATCAATAATCCCATCCTGACCGTGGGTGGTATAAGGGTCCAATGCAACATCGGTAATCACCCCCATCTGCGGTACATGTTCTTTCAAAAGACGAACCGCACGCTGAACCAAGCCTTCAGGGTTATAGGCTTCAGTCGCACATAGGCTTTTTACATCTTGGTTAACCACCGGAAATAGAGCAATAGCAGGAATGCCAAGCTCAGATAGGTATTGAGCCTCTTCTAGCATCAAATCAATAGACATGCGCTCGACACCCGGCATTGACTCAACCACTTCACGACGGTTTTTACCCATAAGAACAAACATCGGATAGATAAGATCATCTACAGAGATCTTGTTCTCGGCCATCAATCGACGACTAAAATCATGCTTACGCATTCTGCGCATTCGACGTAGTGGAAATGAACTTTGAATAAGTGCAGACACAACTCGCTCCTAGTGTGCTTTTTGTTTATCGCAGTTTATCACTATCCCCTTGCTCTGTTGACGCTTGAAATGGCTTTTGCATTGCAATTTTAAGCTTTTATACTGTTGAGATAACCAAAATGAGAATTAACCCATGATAGACACACACGCACATATCTATGCATCTGAATTTGATCAGGATAGAGAACAGGTTGTCGCCCGCGCTAAACAGCAAGGTATTGACAAGATATTACTACCAAATATAGACCTAGATTCTATCCAGCCTATGCTCGATACAGAGGCGCAATATCCCGATATGTGCCACGCAATGATGGGACTCCATCCTTGCTATGTTGATCAAAACGTTGATAAAACCTTAGCTATCATCAAAGCATGGTTTGATAAGCGCTCGTTTATTGCGGTAGGAGAAATAGGCATCGACCTTTATTGGGATAAAACCTATCGCGCAGAACAAGAGCATGCCTTTACAACCCAACTAAACTGGGCAAAACAGCGCAACCTTCCTGTGGTAATTCATACTCGAGATTCCATCACTGAAACCCTTAGCCTCCTTGAAAAGGTTCAAGATGGTAACATAAGCGGAGTATTTCATTGCTTTGGCGGTACAGTAGAACAAGCTCAGGCTATCAATGAAATGGGGTTTCATCTTGGGTTGGGGGGCGTCACAACATTCAAAAATGGTGGAATGGATAAGGTAGTCCCTCATCTAGATCTAAGTAAGGTTATCCTCGAAACAGACTGCCCTTATTTAACCCCTGCACCACATCGCGGCAAGCGCAACGAACCCGCTTATACTCAATTGGTGGCCAAGCGTATTGCGGAGTTAACCGACAAGCCAATCTCGGAGATTGAAGCTATCACTAATCACAACGCCAAAACCTTGTTCCAGATATAAAAAAATCCCCGAATAATTCGGGGATTTTTTTATTCTTGTTCAGCCTCTTCCGAGTCATCAGGCTTGGTATAGAAGCGAGCAAAGAACAGCCCTATTTCAAACAGCAAGCACATCGGAATCGCAAGCATCGTCTGGGATATAATGTCCGGTGGTGTTAGCAACATACCCACAATAAAAGCCGCGACAACAATATATGGTCGCTTTGCTTTTAGTGATGGCACATCCGTCGCGCCTGTCCAGCACAGCAAAATAATGGCAACAGGCACCTCAAAGGCAATCCCGAACGCTAAAAATAACGCGAGTACAAAGTCTAAATAATTCGAGATATCCGTTGCAAACTCTACTCCACCAAGGGATATCGCAGTAAAGAAGCCAAATACTAGCGGGAAAACCACGTAGTAGGCAAAAGCGACCCCAAGATAGAACAGTAATGAGCTGGAAAATAGCAGCGGCATTACCAAGCGTTTTTCATGCTTATAAAGCCCAGGCGCTACAAATGCCCAAACCTGATACAAAATCACAGGTACAGCTATGAATATAGAAGCAATGAGGGTCAGTTTTAACGGTGTGAAAAACGGAGACGCCACATCGGTCGCTATCATGGTCGCTCCTTCCGGCAACCTATCGATCAAGGGCGCTGAAACAAACTCATAGATATGATTTGAGAAATAGATCAGTGACAAAAAGATGACTAATATTGCGCTAATCGAGCGCAATAAGCGCGTGCGCAATTCAATCAAGTGACTGATTAAAGGCTGGTTGGAATCAACCGAAGACATATTTACCTCGATTTATAAAGAAAGGGGCATAAGCCCCCTTAAAGTTCTGTAACTACTATGAAGCGGGATCCGAGTGCTTTGCCTCTTTCGCAGTATCAACATCCTTGGTAACAGAATCGGTATTACCAACATTTTTCTTATACGGTTGTTGTACGCTTTGGGCTGCCTGCTTTAATTCATCGACTGATTTTTTGAGTTCAGGAGCGAGCTCCTCCATCCCCATTTTTTCAGCCTTACGCAGATTATCCTGCAACTCTTGAATCTTAAGCTCATGATCCAACTCTTCTTTTACGTTGTTGGCCATGCTCTTAGCTGAGTTCATAAAACGCATTACACTGCGAATAGCAACAGGAAGACGCTCAGGTCCCAATACTACCAATCCCAATACTGAGATGAGTATTAGTTCCCAAAAACCAATGTCAAACACGGGTTATGCCTGCTCTTTTTCTTTCTGTTTATCAGACTCAGCTTTAAGTTCAGCTTCGCTCTTTTGAGCAATATTTTTCTGCTCAAAATCTGCATCTTTCTCTTTTTTGTCTTCTTCTTCCGACATTGCTTTCTTAAAGCCTTTCACTGCCGAACCTAGATCACCACCAATTCCGCGTAGTTTTTTAGTGCCAAAAAGCAATACTACGATTACTGCGATAATCAACAATTGCCAAATACTAATTCCGCCCATGACTCTTATCCTAACTGTGAAAATTCAAAATTATTTGCGATATGAACGCCAGCTAAACAGCCAAGCTACTAGCCCTAAGCCACCCATAATCGCTGAAACCAATATATGATGGTATACAAAAAGAAGCGATGAGCATACGACAAAAGTCGCTCCTATTCCAAACAAAAATTGTCCCGTTGCTTGCTGACGCTTAATCTGTCGATATCCTTGGTACAAATGATCGACTTTATTAGTTAACTGTTTACCATGCTTTAGATTATCGTACAAAAGCTCAGGTAACTCAGGTAATTTTTCAGCCCAGAATGGTGCACGCTCTTTAATCGAGTTAATTACCGCCTGCGGGCCAACCTGTTCACCCATCCAATTTTCTAAAAATGGCTTGGCTGTCGCCCATAGATCAAGCTGAGGATATAGCTGCCGCCCCAACCCCTCTACATATAATAGTGTCTTCTGTAATAAAACTAATTGTGGCTGCACTTCCATATTAAAGCGACGTGCAGTATTAAATAGATTCAACAATACATGCCCAAACGATATCTCACACAACGGCTTGGCAAAGATAGGCTCACACACCATACGTATTGCAAACTCGAACTCTTGAACATTGGTATCTGCTGGTACCCAACCAGAATCAACGTGAAGCTGGGCAACCTTATAATAATCACGATTAAAGAATGCTAAAAAGTTTTCAGCCAGATAACGCTTATCATCAGAGTTCAGTGTTCCTACAATCCCGCAATCAAGACCAATCCACTGCGGGTTCTCAGGGTGAGCATGCTGAACGAATACATTTCCTGGGTGCATGTCCGCATGAAAGAAGCTATCTCTGAATACCTGAGTGAAAAAGACCGTAACCCCTCGCTCAGCCAATAACTTCATATTGGTACCGTTGCGCTGTAAGCCCTCTATATCAGAAACTTGAATGCCGTATATCCTCTCGGATACCATTAAATCTCGACTGCTTAAATCCGCAATAACCTCTGGGACATAAAGCTCCTCACTGCCCTCAAAGTTTCTACGTAGCTGCATCGCATTTGCAGCTTCTCTACGAAGATCTAACTCATCAAGCAAGGTTTTTTCATATTCAGCTACAACCTCAACCGGCTTTAGGCGACGCGTTTCTGAATTTAGGTTCGCGACCAAGCGAGCCATTCGATACATCAGTTTTATATCCGCCTGTATCACCGGGTATATATCAGGACGAATTACCTTGAGCACAATTTCTCGCCCAGACTCTTTTAGCTGGGCGGTATGCACCTGCGCTATAGAGGCTGACGCTAAAGGCTTAATATCAAAATTCGTAAACCATTGTTCAAGCTCCCCACCTAAGGCTTGCTCCATTTTCTGCTTAGCCAGTTCACCGTCGAACGCTTCAACCTGATCTTGAAGTAGTGCTAGTTGGTCAGCAATATGCGGAGGGAAAAGATCGCGGCGAGTAGACATCATCTGTCCAAACTTGATCCATACTGGGCCTAAAGTTTGTAATGCCAAGCGCATCCGTACACCCAACGGCTTATCTGGGTGCTTGTTTTTCATCCAAAAAAGGGCTTTTCTAGCCAGCTTTGGCAGTCTAGCAAGCTCATGCTCTGGTATTAATTCATCCAGCCCATATTCAAGCTGCACCTTAGTGATCTGGTATAAACGCTTAATCTCGGCTGGCGTCATAGTGCTTCCATCAATTTAGAGAGGCGTTGTTGTAGAGCTTGTTGCTGTTTATTTATCTCGTCTACTTGGTCACAAAAATCGGCCACTGCCAATGGTGAAGGTGCGAGATTCCACTCTTCAGTAATGGCGTCGGCAAGATATGCTTGATGGCGGCGAGCCTGATGCTTCACACCTTCCAAGCCACTCTTCACTCCGGAAACAACCATATGCGCGGCAACATCGCCTACGTATTGAGAAAGGATTTCAGCAACATCTGGCTTACTCAACTGCATCAAGGTTGCGAACTGTTGTGCAACTTGCATATCCCCAGCTACAGACAGTTTATCCTGTTTGAATAGCTGATTAATATTCGCTTGTTGTTGCAGATCCCTTAAAGCCCAAAGGCTCAAGCTCAACTCGCAATTGGCCTCAGCTTCAAATGTTGCCAGTACATCAACTTGTTGGCTAAAAATAAAGATAAGGCTTTTATTCAGCTCTTTTATATTCAGACGAAGGCTGTGTCCCTTAAGCCGAGCAAGCTGCTTCTGGCTTGCGGGCTGCTGCGCAATAAGCGCGTTCATTGAGGTCTCTACAGCTGCAGTGACAAGGGTATCAAAGGGCATTAGATTCCTTCCTAGAATTTATAACCGCGGTGAAGGGCTACGATGCCACCGGTTAGGTTAAAGTATTTCGTGTTTTCAAAACCAGCCTGCTGCATCATGCTCTCTAATGTATCTTGGTCGGGATGCATACGAATAGATTCAGCGAGATAACGATAACTATCGCCGTCTTGAGCAATAAGCTCTCCCATTTTAGGGAGGATGTGGAAAGAGTAGGTATCGTAGATTTTAGGCAGTAGCTTTACAATTGGCTTAGAAAACTCAAGTACCAATAATCGACCACCGGGTTTCAACACGCGAAACATCGAGCGCAAAGCCTTGTCTTTATCGGTCACATTGCGTAGGCAAAAGCTAATAGTGATGCAATCAAAGTAATCATCAGGAAAAGGCAGTTCTTCGGCGTTAGCTTGCACATAATGCACATTCCCAACCACACCAATATCACGCAACTTATCACGACCAACATTAAGCATGGAGTTATTAATATCGGCCAAGATCACATGGCCTTTATCCCCCACTATTCGGGAGAATTTAGCGGTTAAGTCACCCGTGCCCCCCCCTAAGTCAAGAATACGCTGGCCTGAACGGACACCACTACAGTCAATAGTAAAGCGCTTCCATAGGCGATGGACCCCACCAGACATAAGGTCATTCATTAGGTCATATTTGCTTGCTACAGAGTGAAAAACCTCGG
Organism: Vibrio gallicus; assembly: GCF_024346875.1. Taxonomy (NCBI): domain Bacteria; kingdom Pseudomonadati; phylum Pseudomonadota; class Gammaproteobacteria; order Vibrionales; family Vibrionaceae; genus Vibrio; species Vibrio gallicus. The sequence goes on along the minus strand of NZ_AP024871.1, from coordinate 73,197 downwards.
CAACTTTCGCCACTTTTTCATCTTTATTTACCGTCTCAAAACCAAAATGTGTGGTTTGTGCATCGCTTTGGGTTTGTTGTTCTTTACTACTCATATCCATGAATACATCTCTAACTAAATCTACTGATTGCCGCGCATGGCAAAGGGTCTGCCAGGATTGAAGCAGTTTACTGCATACGCAACGTCTTGTCTTTGCTGACTTGCTTTAGCTACATTTGGGGATGCATATCTGTGACATAAATACTATTGGTGATGTAGACTGAATGTCTACTTCCTAGCCCATCAAGTTTCATGAACGAACGCAAAGCACTCACCCTCGGTCTCAGTGCCGTTTTATTATGGTCTACCGTCGCTACAGCCTTTAAGCTGACTTTAGCTGAATTTACGCCAATTCAAATGCTCACTATCGCTAGCTTGGTTTCTGCTATTGCCCTCCTTGTGATCTGCACATTACAAGGAAAGCGTGCTGATATTATTAGTACCTTTACTGCAAACCCGTTCTATTACCTTCTGTTAGGTCTGATAAATCCTCTCGCTTACTATCTCATTCTATTCAAGGCTTACGACCTGCTGCCCGCCTCTCAAGCCCAACCTATAAATTACAGCTGGGCAATCACTCTGACGTTTATGGCCGCAATATTTCTCGGTCAAAAGATTCGGGCGCAAGATTGGATAGCCTGCGCTTTGGGGTATTTTGGAGTAGTGGTTATCGCGACCCAAGGCAATATCCTAAGCCTTCAATTTGAAAGTCCTTTAGGGGTTGGGTTAGCGCTATTGTCTACCTTGCTTTGGGCGGGGTACTGGATACTGAATACCAAAAATAAAGCCGACCCAATTATTGGGGTGCTACTGGGGTTTTTGGTCGCCCTACCGCTTGCAGTTGCATTGTGTATTTGGGAGGGAAGCTCGTGGGATATATCAAATAAGGGCTGGTTGGCGGTTACTTATGTAGGGTTATTTGAAATGGGTATAACCTTTGTATTGTGGTTGGGTGCTCTAAAGACCACTCAAAATACGGCAAGAATCAGTAACCTTATCTTCATCTCGCCATTTATATCTCTAGTTCTTCTGTGGCAAATATTAGGTGAATCCATCCATATCTCCACCCTCTTTGGCCTAGTCCTTATTATTTGTGGTTTAGTTATTCAACAGTTAAAACTAAACAGGTAGACCTATTTACGTGCCAGCTTATGGTGAGCTCGAGAAAAGTGTCCAGCACAGAATGCCCCAACAATCGAGAGTTCACCAGCTAAACATAGGGAAGCGGCAACTTCGGCTAATGCTTGAGAATTGCCGGTACCATGCAGCCCCATAAGCTCTAAGCACGCCTGCTGACTTGGCAGCCCTGTACCGCCACCTACTGTTCCTAGCATCAGGTTAGGCAGCGTTACACTGGCATAGAGATCACCCGACTTATTTACTTCTAGACGAGTCATACCTACCGCAGATTCAGCAACACATGCCGCATCTTGACCACAAGCAATATAGAGCGCCGCTAGCGCATTTGCATAATGAGCATTAATCCCAATCGTACCGCTCAAGGCTCCGCCTACGGTACTCATCTGTGTAAATTGCATCATCTTTTGTGGCGTAGTGTGCAGGTACTTCTCAACTAAATGAGCTGGAATATGCGCCTCTGCTGTCACTTTCTTGCCTCTAACGCCACGCAGGGTATGCGCGTTCGCTTTTTTATCACCAGAAAGGTTGCCATCTAAGAATGCGTATTCCGGTGCAATAGGAGAATGCTGCATTATGTATTCAAAGACAGCATTAGTCGCAATCGTGACCATGTTTTGCCCCGAGGCATCCCCAGTCAAAAATTCAAACACCAGATAAACATGATTGCCTTCAATATTGACGCTAATATCTTTAAGCTTGCCATGAGACGTCGTAGACTCAGCAATATCTCGAAAATAGGAATACTGGGTTACTGCCCACGCAACGAATTGCCCAGCCAGAATTAAGCTATCAAACGCAAATACCGGTGTGCGTGTCACCCCTTCATTTAGTAACATCGCACAAGCGCCGCCACTTGCGGTTAATAGTTGTGAGCCTCGATTATAAGAAGCCACCAGCGCAGCCTCTGAGGTTGCAAGAGGAACGAGGAAATCATCCTTCGCAAATAATCCATTAACACGCAATGGCCCCGCCATTCCCACTGGTACTTTTACTGTGCCGATAAAATGCTCGATATTTTTACTATAAGCCTCCATCTGTGCTTCAGTATGAGGATCAAGTAATTGACTCTGGATATCAGGAACATCGAGTGCCTTCCAGCGCTTAGATACATTCTTGGCGGTAAGATAAGGGCTCTTGGTTATCTTGCGGGTTGATGGCTCAAAATGGGGGCGTAATAACTCAGTATCAATAACATCATCGAGATGATCACGCAGAGAAGATGGACGTTCGTTTTGGTGTAGATTTAATTTGGGCATAACTCAGATTGCAATGCTAGCTCAAGAAATCACTGCCCCACAACTCCCTCTGTTTTGGTGACAGATCCCCTGCTCAAACATATCTTTCTCAAAAATAGGGATAGCGTAGAATACGCATAAACCCTTATGCATTCAACGTTCAGCGGTTACGTTTACTGCATTTATGCAACATAGACAGCAAAAATGGAAACTTCTCTTTTTTGCTGATAGGCAAAGTTAAACGGCTATTAACTAAATATGAACTTGCGGTCAAACTTACATACTGCATACCTATATACATACAAAAACAGCAACTAAGCGACAAGCTAAGCTGCTGTTTCATATGAATTAAAACACAATAATGTGCGCCTATAAAAGGCTACAGATTACTTTCCATCCCAAGCGCTATAAGCAGCCGCTTTCTTCAATAGAGCACGGTTTGCATCAGTCGCAGGTACTTCTGAATTACCTAGAATAGCAGCTAACCAGTGACCATCCGTTGGGTTAGGGAACAATACATATTTACTACCGTATAGAGCACGGTCTTCTTTCATCTTAGCTAAACGACCTTCTACATCGCCCTTAATGTAATATTTACGACGGAAGTCATTCAAGCTATCACCAAGAAATACTGCAACATCATAGCTTTGCATGATTTCAGCTTGGCGAGTTTCTTTGTTTGAGGTATCACGTAGAACCGTAAAATGAGACTCGTCTTTTAATGGGAAGCCTAGGTGCTTAATGTTGCCCAATGCATATTCGAAGGTTTTATCGCCCTGATCACGACTCGAAATATAGAAGATTTCAACACCGTTTTTCTGGCAATACTCTAAGAAGTCTTTTGCACCTGGTGCGGCAACCATTTTGTTTTCTGCAACCCACTTGTCCCAAGATTCATCGTTGAAGAAATCTTGCTTGTTATTGACCAAGTTACCCCAATAAGAGAGCGGCAGAGCAACGGTATCATCAAAGTCCGTAATAATTGCCAAAGGCTTATCGCCTTTCTTATGTTTAGCAAGTGCCGCATCAACATGCATCTTCGCCACATTAAAACCTTGATAATAAAGAGCTTGATACTCAGCAGAGGTTTGTTTCCAGGCCAGAGCGTAGATCAATGAGTTTTGGGTATCAGAAGGTTCATCAGCCGCGGCTAACGATGCGCTAAATACACTACATATAGCTAGTGCTTTTAAAATGTTTTTGAATAACACGGTCATAATGCTGTTTACCCTTTATCAATAAGATTAAATAAGTAATTGAATTATCATCATTGTTTCCATATTCACGCCCCACACAACAAGTTGAATATAAATTCACAGATCTAGTGGGCAATATTGAATAATAAGTAATAACTCTAACTAGATAACAAGAGATCACTGGTAACCCACAGAACTCATGCCTCAATATTTATTCAGCACTTTACAATATATATTCATTTCAGGCTAGGGGGTTTTTGCAATTTTATTAAAAAATATCTTCGTTGTTATTGATTGCAAACGCGTCAACTTATTAGCTAGAAGGGTTTTTCAAGGTCTATTTTTTGGGATGCAGTTCGGGCTATTGACGTAGGGGGGCAAGCTATTGATATCAAAGGGGGGAATGTATTGATCATGGATTGAACAATTATTTTCCAATAATAGACATATGCATGCATATCAAACATGTTCAATATACGCCCTGTTCAATCATTAAAGGGGCGCTAAACATGTTGGTTATCTACTCTATCGTTACTTTTGTTAGCCTATTCAGTATTACGCTATATGCTAAAGCAAGAAGAAAGCCCCTTGTAGACAACACCATTCAGCAGCTGATGAATCAATATCTCAATACCTATATTAATGCTGAGCGCCAATATGAAGCGATGGAGAGTGAGTTAGCGGTTAAGTCGCGTTTTTATCAGCAAACCCCGGCAGCTGTTCGCGGTGCGTATTCAGATGAACTCATTGCTTTACAGCAGCAAGTGAAGGCGCAAAAAGCATACTATTTTGAAGCTAAGAGCAATTATCTAAGCCTAGGTAAGTCTCTGGTATAGCGCAATCAATAGCATGCAATCTACAGCGATAACTCATACTAGGCTTAATCTCTGTTATCGCTCAATGTACTCGCTTGTTGTGCCTAGAGATCTATGCCTTTTGTCCTGCAACAAACCCAGAGCTCCAACACCAGCTAAAGTTGTATCCCCCTAGCCAGCCGGTAACATCCATTACCTCACCGATAAAGAACAACCCCGGAAACGCCTTGCATTCCATGTTCTTAGAAGAGAGATGCTTGGTATCAACGCCACCTAAAGTCACCTCAGCGGTGCGATACCCTTCGGTACCATTTGGCACTATCTGCCAGCCCTCTAGGGTTTCGGCAACTTGGTCATATTCTTTGTGATTTAGTTGCTTTAATGGCTTATCTGTCAGTTGCTTACGCTCTATAAGAACCTCGATTAAGCGCTTTGGCAATACCTTACTTAAGGTGTTTTTCAGGCTTTGGTTTGGGTGCTTTTCACGGCTTTGAAGTAATAACTCTTTCACATCAGCCTCAGGAACAAGGTTAATAGTAACCTTTTGTCCCGCACGCCAATATGACGATACCTGTAGCACTGATGGGCCAGATAAACCTCGGTGAGTAAACAGCAACGCCTCTTTGAAAGTCGTACCATCTTCAGCGCAGATTTCAGCTGGTATTGCGATACCGGATAATTCACTGAAGTCAATTTTGTCTTGCTTGTGCAAGGTGAAGGGCACTAAGCCTGCGGTGGTAGAAACAATATCCAAACCAAATTGCTCTGCAACCTGATAACCAAATGGTGTTGCGCCCAATTTTGGCATTGATAAGCCACCTGTAGCAATAACCAATGATTCACACTCAACTTTACTGCCGTTTGCCAACAGTGAATACCCTGCGGAGATTGATTCAATATCAGTAACCCCTACTTGGTAGCGAAACTCAATAAAATTGAGGTCACATTCATCAAGTAGCATCTGTACTATCTGCTTGGCAGAATCAACACAGAACAATTGACCATGTTCGCGCTCTTCAAACTCAATCTCGTGCTTACTTACCATGGAGATAAAATCCCAATTGGTATATTGAGATAAAGCAGATTTAACAAAGTGTGGATTCTGACAAATAAAATTTGATGGCGAAACGTCATAGTTACTGAAGTTGCAACGCCCTCCTCCAGAAATGAGAATTTTTCGACCCGGTTTTTTGGCATGATCCAATACCAATACCTTACGCCCTCGCTTCCCTGCTTCGGCTGCACACATCAATCCCGATGCGCCAGCACCAATCACAACTACATCGAAGCGTTCACTCATCACTTGTCTCTCTACAGGCCTAAAAACAAAAAAGGACATGCGCAACACGCATGCCCTAACAAGGGGGTATTGTACTCACTTAAGAGTGACTTTCAAATTACGCTTATTAGACGCTAAATGCCGCAATAAGTGTAACGAATAACAGAGCACAACTCAGAATAAACAGCTCTCGAACCTTGTCGCACTTGTCAACAAAGACCGGATCATGATGCTCTTTATAATCACGCCCCTTTAGGTACTGAAATAAACGAAACTGTTTAACAACATTACCTTGTGTGGAAAAAAAACCACGCCCATCTACTTGCTGATAAAGCAGAGGGTGTGCCTCTCTCATAACAAAAATTAACGTGCGCAATGTACTGATATATCGAACAAAATTAACCGTAGTTACAGTCAATAGCGCAAAAATAATCAAATCCCCACTGATCATCTCTCTTCCTCCTTTGACCTCAAAGGAAGTAGCCAGACGATCAGTGTGTGATCGCTATAGATAGGGTAGAGAATCTCTACTCAGCGGCTACATCCATAATTGAGGTTGAACCTTCTTTCGCCATAGTTGCTAGGTCTTTGTCGATAAAGAACAGCGCCTGACCGTTCTCACCAACCAACTCTAGCTTGTCTAAAATCCCTTTAAACAACTTCTCTTCTTCATGTTGCTCCGCGACATACCACTGCAAGAAATTGAACGTTGAGTAATCTTGAGTAGCAAAGGCAACATGCGCGAGTTTATTGATTTCTTGAGTAATCATACACTCATGCTCATAGGTCTCTCTAAACACCTCACCTAGGCTCGAAAACTCAGAACGTGGTGCCTCTATTGACCCAAGAATAGGCATAGAGCCTGTCTCACTTACATAGGTAAACAACCTCTGCATGTGCTCCATTTCTTCCGTTGCGTGTTTTCGCATAAATTCAGCGGCGCCATCAAAACCTTTGTCTTCACACCAAGCACTCATTTGTAAGTATAGATTGGATGAGAAAAATTCTAGGTTAATTTGCTCATTTAGTTTTTCGACCATTTCCTGCGCTAGCATAGACGTACCCTTTGTTCTAAAAATTCACTTAATAAGCAACAAATATAACATGCCAACAACAACCGTTAACTAGTAAAAGTTGCCTTAGGTCAAAGTTCTCTGTGTTTAAGTAGTGGAATTTTGCAACTTAGGATCACTTCGACATATTAAAGTGAACGGACTGCTAAACTAAAATCAGGATAAAAGATACTAAGGAGCCGATTATGAGCTATCAACATATCGTAGTTGCAGTAGACCTAAGTGAGCACAGTGCTTTTCTCGTAAACAAAGCGGCAGGCCTTGCAAAAGCAGTCGGGGCTGAACTTTCAGTTATTCATATTGATGTAAACTACAACAATATCTATGCCGGCTTAATTGATGTTAACTTAGTTGAAAATCAAAAATCACTGACCGATCACTCCACCGAAAAACTGCAAGCATTAGCCGATCAGGTCGACTATCCGATAAGCCATGTCATGGTAGGACGAGGTGACTTAACCGAAGAGCTAGCAGATGCCATCGCCAAACAAGAGTTTGATCTGGTTGTATGTGGGCATCATCATGACTTCTGGGGCAAACTGTTATCCAATACTAGACACCTAGTACACGATATGCCTATTGACCTGTTAGTGGTACCTCTAGATTAAAAGGCAACAGCATTAAAGCTCTCATTTAATGAGAGCTTTTTTAATGAGTACGCTTGGAGAGTAAATCTGGATTAATCTGCAACACTTCACTTAAGCGAGCATCTAACTCAGCTCGTCGCTGAAGAAGTTTTTGCTCTTTTTGCAGCAGTTTGTTCAGCTTTTTATACAGCTTCTTCTGCTGTTTTAAAACCTTGTGCTGACTATCTACGGACTCTAAATCCGAGGCGATAGTAGCTCTTTCTGCAGTCTCTAAAGCGTGAGTTTTTGTCTCAACTGATGAGGATGAAGGATGAGTATCTTTAGTTGCAGATGGAAGAACATCTTCATCCATTAATTGTTGTGTTTGTTGCGCCTCTGCCAGCATTGCGCACTCTTCAATAGATGCAACACAAGAGGTTTTGTTGCGGCAACTTTGTGGAGGGATTGGGGTTGGCCGACATAAGCTAATGCTTTTATCTGCAACACGAGCACAAGAACGACACACGAACTTAGGCTCAGAAACAATAGCGTAGATTGCTCCCATGCTTAGACCAATTGCCCGACTACTCAACTTGCACATTTTCTTAGTCATGAAACCCCACCGCCACACTCAATTGAGAATGATTACTAATTAGGTATAGTAATCAGGCAGGGTCAAATCAAGGTTTTATTACTCATGGCTGAATTAACATAGACATCGAAGCGATTTTTCTTGGTTTCTATAGCCATACTTGGTTTTTTATTGTCTAACCAATCGGCATAATCAGGGCGCTTAACAATCACTCGCTTGGTCGCAAGAGCCAAAGCCGGAGTCAACAAGCCATCGGCATCAAGGTCAGCACCAACTAAGCTCTGAAATACACGCATCTCTTTCTTAACTAATGCACTCTTCTTTTTATTTTCAGGGTGCGGATACATAGGGTCAAGATAGACAACATCGGGTCTTTTAAAGCTATTATCTTGTGATAACTTTGATAGTGCATCTAAGCTAGAGGCATGAATTAGGCTCATACGCTCACTCACCCATCCACCGATTTCAGGATCGTTAGTCGCTCTTTGTAATCCATCGTCTAACAAGGCTGCGACCACAGGGTGTCGCTCAACCATCTGCACCTTGCAACCAAGAGACGCCAGCACAAAAGAGTCTCGGCCTAACCCGGCGGTACCATCTAAAACCGTAGGCGTTACCCCTTTATTAAGCCCAGCGGCTTTCGCGATAGCTTGTCCTTTGCCGCCACCAAACTTGCGGCGATGGGCAACCGCTCCACCAGCAAAATCCACAAAGATAGAGCCTAATTTTGGCTCGTCGAGCTTTTTAAGCTCTAGTTTATCCTCTAAAACCAAGGCAAACTGGCTTTGTGAATCGTGCTTTAAACCCCAACGTAGCGCTAACTGTTCAAGCTCTAATGCTCGTTCTTGGGGGGCTAACAGTTGAATCTGCAAGCTCATCTCTCTACAGTAATTTTATAACTGGGTATAGTTTACCGTATTCCTATATCTAAGTGGCCTTAAAATGCCACCTCAATATAAAGTTAGTTCGCTTTTATCAATCACAAGGACACGAAATGAATCCAACCCCCTTGCTTGACCCGCTAGATAAAGACATCCTAAAAACCCTAATGGAAGATGCTCGAACACCCTACGCAGAGATGGCAAAACAATTTAATGTTAGCCCTGCAACTATCCATGTCCGTATTGAAAAAATGAAAGCAGCAGGTGTTATTGAGGGAACTGAAGTAGTTGTAAATACCAAACTGCTTGGCTACGACGTATGCTGTTTTATCGGCATCAATCTCAATGCCGCTAAGGATTATCACTCGGCGCTGGAGAAGCTAAATGCTTTAGATGAAGTGGTCGAGGCTTACTACACTACCGGAGCATATAGCATCTTTGTCAAACTCATGTGTCGCAGTATTGAGGAGCTACAACATGTCCTTATCAATAAGCTACAGGCCATTGACGAGGTGCAATCTACGGAGACCCTGATCTCCTTACAAAATCCAATTAATCGCAATGTTAATCCATAAAAAAACGCCAGCGTTAGCTGGCGTCTCTCGTTCAATTAAGCGCTAATGCCTTTATGTCTCAGCATGGCATCAATTTGAGGGTCACGTCCACGGAAGCGTCTAAATAGCTCCATAGGCTCCTCACTGCCACCCATCTCTAGGATATTGTTTAGGAAGCTTTGACCCACTTCTTGATTAAAGACCCCTTCTTCTTCAAAGCGAGCAAATGCGTCAGATGACAATACTTCAGCCCATAGGTAGCTATAGTAGCCTGAGCTATAAGCCCCAGCGAAGATATGACTGAAGGCGTTCGGAAGACGTCCCCACTCAACACTAGGCACAACCGCAACCTTATCTTTAACTTCCGCTAATGTTTCTAGAACTCTAGCGCCAACTTCTGGGTCATAGCTGGTGTGCAATGTGAAATCAAATAACGCCAGTTCAATTTGACGCAGTATAAACATAGCCGATTGGAAGCTCTTCGCTTCGATCATCTTGTCTAGCATCTCTTTCGGCAGAGCTTCACCTGATTCATAATGTCCAGAAATGAAAGCCAAAGCCTCTTCCTCGAAACACCAATTCTCTAAGAATTGACTTGGCAACTCTACTGCATCCCATGCTACACCGTTGATTCCCGATACTGGCGCTACATCAATTTGAGTCAGCATATGGTGGATACCATGTCCACACTCATGGAAAAGAGTCGTTACTTCATCATGAGTAAATAGAGCTGGTTTATCCCCTACAGGCTTGCTGAAGTTACAGGTTAAGTAAGCTACTGGCGCTTGCAGTTCACCATTAATGTCGGTACGACGAGTGCGACATTCATCCATCCATGCGCCACCACGCTTATGCTCACGAGCATATAGGTCTAGGTAGAAACTACCACGCAGCTCACCATCAGTAGTGAAGATGTCATAAAAACGCACAGATTCATGCCATACCTGAACGCCTTTGCGCTCTTTAACTTCCATACCAAACACACGCTTTAGAACCTCAAATAGGCCAGAAACAACGCTATCGGCTGGGAAGTATGGACGCAGCTCTTCATCTGAGATATTAAATTGGCTCTGCTTTTGTTTTTCACTGTAATAAGCGATATCCCACAGGTGCAGCTCATCAATATCAAACTCACTATGAGCATAAAGAGCAAGCTCTTCAAGCTCACGCTCACCTTGGTCTTTGGCTTTACTTGCTAAGTCATTTAGGAAGCTTAATACCTGCGCTGGAGACTCTGCCATCTTAGTTGCAAGTGAGTGTTCACTATGGTTTGCAAAACCAAGTATACGTGCAAGTTCATGACGAAGTTTAAGCTGCTCCACCATGTTTTCAGAGTTATCCCACTTGCCAGCATTAGGACCACGCTCCGATGCACGAGTGCTATATGCTTCGTACATTTCGCGACGCAGCTCTTGATTATCACAATAAACAACAACCGGAATATATGATGGTATTTCTAGAGTAAGTAGATACCCTTCTAAGCCCTTAGCTTGGGCTGCTGCTTGGGCTGCTTCCAGAGCAGAATCAGGCATTCCCGCTAGCTCAGCAACATCGGTAATATGTTTAGTCCAACCCATGGTTGCATCTAATACATTGTTGGAATATTTAGAGCTCAACTCAGACATGCGCTTGCTAATTTCACCGTAGCGCTTTTGCTCATCTGTTGCTAGACCAATACCTGATAATTCGAAATCACGTAACGCATTGGTGATAGTTTTCTTCTTCGCTTGCGATAAGCCTTCAAACTCAGCAGAAGCCTTAATTGATTTATAAGCCTCGTATAAGCCTTTGTGTTGGCCTACCCAAGTACTAAATTCTGATAGTAATGGTAAGCAACTCTCATATGCTTCACGCAGCTCTTCACTGTTCGCAACCGAGTTTAAATGACTCACAGGAGACCAAATACGAGATAGCACTGAATCAGATTCATCAATAGGTAGACAAACATTCTCCCACGTAGGGTTATCGTTACCCACCAACACCTGATCAATAGTTTGACGGCAATCCGCGATTGCTTTTTCTATGGCAGGTTTAACATACTCTGGCTTAAAGTCAGAAAAAGGAGGTAGCTCGGTTACGTTAAGCAGTGGGTTGGACATTAGAAGTTCCCTTTATTGATTATCTTATAGCCTTTAACATTGGGACAGTGCGCACATTTTTCAAGTATACTGGCATCAAGTCTTCCCCAAGTTCATTAGGAAATACCGTGCTCAGTTATCGTCACAGCTTTCATGCGGGCAACCATGCCGACGTTGTAAAACACATAGTTCAAAGTCTCATTTTAGATGCACTTAAGCAGAAAGATAAACCCTTCGTATATCACGACACTCACTCTGGTGTTGGTCGCTATGACCTAACCCATGAATGGTCAGAAAAGACCGGTGAATATAAGCAAGGTATCGCTAAGATATGGCAGCACTCTATGCCGCAAGAGTTGGATAGTTACCTCAATGCCATTCAGGTTCTGAATCAAGACAACGCATTGCGCTACTACCCTGGCTCACCGCGTGTTGCTCGTGCTCAACTGCGTAAACAAGACCGAATGATACTGACCGAGCTGCACCCTAGTGACTATCCACTTCTACAGCAGGAGTTTCATCGCGATCGCCAAGTAAGCATCTATCAGGAAGATGGCTTTGCTCGTCTGAAAGCAAGCTTACCGCCAAAAGAGCGTCGCGGCTTAGTACTCATCGACCCTCCATACGAATTAGCCCATGAATATCGTGATGTAGTAAGAGCTATCGCACAAAGTTACAAACGCTGGGCGACTGGTATCTATGCAATTTGGTACCCTGTTGTGAACCGCTATGACATCGACGATATGTTAGAGGCCCTAAAGGGACTAGGTATCAATAAAATTTTACAGATTGAGCTTGGTGTATCCCCTGATACCAATGAGCGCGGTATGACAGCTTCAGGCATGATCGTCATCAACCCACCTTGGAAACTAGAAAGCCAAATGCAGGCGATATTGCCTCTGCTAAAGCAAGAAATTGCTCCTGCGACTGGTCACTTTAAGGTCGAGTGGGTTGTACCTGAATAAGTTGTGCCCCATATAAAACAAAGACAATAAGAATTTGGAGAACAAAATGACAACTCATTTCGACTACATCTGCATCGGCGGTGGTAGCGGCGGCATTGCCTCAGCAAACCGCGCGGCAATGTATGGTGCGAAAGTAGCACTGATAGAAGCAAAAGATCTCGGCGGCACCTGTGTGAATGTTGGTTGCGTACCTAAAAAGGTAATGTGGCATGGCGCTCAAGTAGCAGAAGCAATCAACCTATACGCTGAAGACTATGGCTTTGATGTAGATGTAAAAGGCTTCAACTGGTCAACCCTTATTGAAAATCGTCAGGCCTATATCGGGCGTATCCATCAATCTTATGACCGTGTGCTGGGTAACAATAAGGTTGAGGTGATCAAAGGCTTTGCTAAATTTGTGGATGCTAAGACCGTTGAAGTTAATGGTGAACACTATACAGCAGACCATATTCTGATTGCTGTTGGTGGACGTCCTAGTATCCCAAATATTCCGGGAGCAGAGCACGGCATTGATTCAAATGGCTTCTTTGAGCTAAACGAGCAACCTAAGCGCGTAGCCGTTATCGGTGCTGGCTATATTGCAGTTGAGATTGCGGGCGTATTGAGTGCTCTTGGCACACAAACTGACCTTTTTGTTCGCAAAGAGTCTCCGTTACGTAGCTTTGATCCGATGATCATCGAGACTCTAACCGAGGTAATGGCAGCTGAAGGCCCAACCCTGCATACCCATTCAGTACCAAAAGAAGTTGTAAAAGAGGCTGATGGTAGCCTGACCTTACACCTTGAAAATGGCAACACCCACAATGTAGACCAGCTTATCTGGGCTATCGGTCGCCATCCAGCAACCGATACTATCAACCTAAGCAACACTGGTGTTGAAACGAACGAGCGCGGTTACATCAAGGTTGATGAATACCAAACGACTAATATCGATGGTATTTACTGTGTCGGTGACATCATGGAAGGCGGCGTAGAGCTGACCCCTGTAGCAGTAAAAGCAGGTCGCCAACTTTCTGAGCGCTTATTTAATAATAAGCCTGACGCAAAAATGGATTATAAACTTATCCCTACCGTGGTATTTAGCCACCCGCCAATCGGCACTATTGGCCTAACTGAGCAAGAAGCAAAGGCGCAATACGGTGAAGATAAGGTGAAAGTTTATACTTCAGGCTTTACTGCTATGTATACCGCAGTGACCAAGCACCGCCAACCATGCAAGATGAAACTGGTATGTGCTGGTGATGACGAGAAAGTAGTCGGCCTACATGGTATCGGTTATACCGTAGATGAAATGATTCAAGGTTTCGGTGTTGCAATGAAGATGGGCGCAACCAAGGCTGATTTCGACGCGGTAGTCGCTATCCACCCTACCGGCTCTGAAGAATTCGTGACAATGCGTTAAGCATCACTCTCGTAAAAAATAACCAAGGCCCTACTCTATAGCGGGGCCTTTTTGTATCCGTCAGAATGAGAGCGGTTAAGGTATAAACCTGAGCAATCAAGTGCGTTCAGCAAATCAAACTCACACCGCCACAATAACAGGGTATGTTTAAACGACTTTAAACAATTATCTCTGCACTTCACGAATGAAGGATTTCTCAAATCCAGACACTGATTTTAGTTGAGTCAGCTCTAAGCGCACTTGTGAATAATTCTCATAGGGACCAATCAAGCAGCGCATACCAGATGGCTCTTGTTTACTCCAAATTGACGCAGATACATTGGGGTATAGTGTTTCGACGTTAGCCATGGTTAAGCCTTCAGGAAAGACACCACACTGAATCCAAAACGTAGAATGGTTATGCTTGGGTTTTGACTTCCCAGTTAGGGCTATGCCGACAGGGCACTCTTCACTAAGTTGAGCTGGTTTATTAAAAGCCGATTGAGTGGCAGTACACAGGTATTCTGCCGCCATTACGGTTGAGCTTCCTAAACCGAGTAAAGCTACTACTAGCCAGTACCTTAACCTCATAAATATCCACCCCTTGAGATAATTATTCTAATAAGAGTGTATGCCGTATCGATATATTTTCAAATCCAATACTGCTTATTAAAATAGTCTTGTCAGTTATCTAATCTAGCTATACATATTTGCTGCTGGTAGCTTGTGCCATTGGCAAGCGACTTAAATAGCTATCACATCGCTCATCTTCCAACTCATGGCGGAATTCTCTAGCGAGCATATCTAACAAAGAAATCAAGATCATGATCTCACGGTAGGCCTGTTCCAAGCACATCTCTGTAGAGGTAAACAAGGTATGCTCAACATTGCATCCAATGCGGGTTAAGATCTGATGTAGGGAATATCGTACCAACCGTACACGATGCTCACTCAAGGCCCCACCACTTTGCAATAAGGATGAGAGCGCCAGATATTCATGCTTAGCTTCTTCAAACTGAATCAGTTGTTGCTCAAAAAAGTCTGTCGATATCTCGGCAATGCCGTGGCGGATACTCGCACCACGGAAGATGTTCATATAGGCTTCTTTTTTACTGTAGTGTATCAAGTTGATGTTCGGCGCTTGTTCAAATACCTTCTCCATCACCTCAGTGATCGCCTTGGTATAGAATTCATAGTGAGACAGGAATAACTCCGCATTATTCTTAACCTCAGACATATGAATCTGTTTTTCTACCTTTGAAATCTGCTTTTCAGTCTGTTTAGTGCGATGAATAGAGGCAACCATTGCCATCAATGGGATGGAAGACCACAAAATCATAAATGGAAAACGGGAGGTTTCGTATAACGCCTGCATCCCTTCGGCATCAAAGCTAACCGAAACATCTCTAAAGGAGATCAGAAATACAATCGTGGCCCAGAATAAAGGGACAATTAAGGCGAGGTAGAATACCGGCTGAGAAAGAATCGGCTCATCGGTAATTGAAAGTAGACCTAAAGAAGGTGATTTGTTTTTGCGCTTACAGTAGATGCTGTATAGCAAGCGTACTCCGTATGCTGTCACCCATGCAAACAACAGCAAAAACAACGGAAAATACCCTAACGTTGTGGATTCCACCAACAGCATCAATAAAATAATTAAAGCAACTAGCTTGTATCTATATTCAATCAATAATTGGCTTGTCGACACTATGTGATCCAGATCTCAACTTGGGTAGTGGTCACTCTATCAACACAACTAATACTATTGTTAAAACTAAGTCAATTTAACGAAAAAAGCAGCCACTAATTTGTGGCTGCTTCTAATATACCTAGAAAAAATTAACCCTTATAAATCTTAGGGTTAAATGCATCTCTTAACCAGTCACCTAATAAATTGATCACTAAGACTAGAGTAACTAATACCACCCCAGGGAAGGCCGTAATCCACCAAGCTCCTGAGAATATATAGTTAAATCCAGTACTGATTAGTGCGCCCAATGAAGGCTGATCAACAGGCAATCCTAAACCAAGAAATGACAGGGCTGCTTCTGACATAATTGCATTCGCAATCTGTACGGTTGAGATAACCAAGATTGGCGATAAACAGTTTGGCAGAATATGACGAAACATGATTCGAGGAGCCTTAAAGCCCATCACTCGCGCCGCCTCAACATATTCCTTTTTCTTTTCGGCTAATACCGAAGCACGAATGGTCCGTGCATACTGCGGCCACTCCGCAATACCGATAATAACCACCAGCATAATCACTGCGTATTGGCTATAAAAGTCCCCACCAAAGCTGGCCTTAAAGATCGCTGAAACGATAATCGCAACCATCATAGTCGAGAACGAAAGCTGAATATCAGCAAAGCGCATTAAGAAACTATCAATACGCCCGCCAAAGTAACCAGCCGAAAGACCAATCACGATACCTAATACCATTTGTACAGCTACAGCAAGGAAACCAATGGTTAACGAAAGCCTAGCCCCATACAGAATAGTGGAGAAAATATCACGACCTTGCTCATCGGTGCCAAGCACAAAGTGAGCCTCGCCCTCGTCCATCCATGATGGCGGAAGCTCTGCATCCATAATATCGATAGCAGTCAGATCGTAAGGGTTTGTAGGTGCGATGATCGGCGCGGCAATAGCGGCGACCAAGAAGCAGGCAAATACAAACGCACTGAACATTGCCACTTTATCGCGTAAAAAGTAGTACAGAATGTCTGAGTTCTTAATGCGCTGCCAACGGCTAGGAGCGGTTGCTGCTTGTTCCATAATTAAGCTCCTTTGCTAGTTAGGTTAACGGTAGGGTTTATCAAACCATAGAGAAGGTCGACTATGGTGTTAGTAACAACAAATATCAGACCAACAAAGATAACGTATGCAGTTATAAGCGGTGTATCGACTCGGTTAATCGCCTCTAAGAATAAGAAGCCCATTCCTGGCCATTGGAATACAGTCTCAGTTAATATGGTATATGCCACCATAGTCCCTATCTGCACTCCCCCTACCGTAAGAACCGGTAACATGGTGTTCTTTAGGGCGTGTTGATAATGAATCTTCTTAAGCGATAACCCTTTCGCTTTACCAAATTTAATGTATTCAGAACCCAGTACCTCAAGCATTTCTGCTCGCACTAGTCGAATAAACAATGGAAGCATAATTGAGGCCAAGGAGACGCATGGCAATACCAGGTGCGCTAGGCCATCCTTGGTAAAGAAACCTGATTCCCAGCCAAAGATATTCGCCGTCTCTCCTCGCCCATATGAAGGCAGCCAACCCAAGGTGATAGAGAAGACATACATCAACATAATAGCGGTTAGGAATACTGGTATTGAAATGCCTACCGAGCTCATTGCCATTACAAACTTGGTGAAGAAGCTCTTAGGGTTAATTGCGGAATAAACCCCTAACGGAATAGAGAGGGCGATAATAATTAGACTGGCACCAAACACTAACTCTAGGGTTGGTATCAACTTATCTAATATGACCTCTGTCGCTGGGCGTTTAAAGAAATAAGATGTGCCTAAGTCACCCTGCACTGCAGCGGTAACAAAGCGGGTATATTTAGTAATGAAGGGGTCATTTAATCCCATTTCATCACGCAGAGCTTGTCGCTCAGCATCTGAAACTGACTGACCAACTAGTTCACGTAGAGGATCACCAAGATTATCTTGGATAGCAAACGCCACCAAACTGATCACAAACATCACTACCAGGGCCTGATACAGGCGTTTGACTAGAAACGAAAACATTCCTTTGCCCCTTAATCCAATCTAATAAAATTTTCAGTCTTAAAAATGGTACCTAATCCGACTGAAATAAGATTAGGTACCGAAAGTGACATTTCTGCCAAATTTTAAGCGGTCATGTCATTGCAGGGAGCTTAAGTATCTCTCCCCGCTTTTCTGTATGTACTATTTTTCGTCGACAACCAAATCGCCAAAGTATGGGAAGTTCATTGCGTTGACGATTGGTTCAATATGTACGTTAGACTTTGCACCCCAAGCTAGGTTTTGCCAGTGTAGAGGAACAAATGCCGCGTCATCGTAGAGCATCTTCTCAACCTTCTGCAGCATTGCCGAACGCTTAGCTGGGTCAGTCTCTACGTTTGAAGCCTCAACCAGTTTATCTAGCTCAGGATTCGAATAGTGACCACAGTTATACTGACCGCGACCCGTTTCTTCGTTACGCGTCATAGTTAAGAACTCAGAGAAGTTTGCTGAATCCTCTGTATCTGCATGCCAACCAATCATCAGCATATCTGCTGCACACTTATCAAACTCAGGCCAGTATTGCGCTTTAGGCATGGTCTTAAGGTCAACCTTGATACCAATCTTAGATAGCATTGCCGCAGTTGCTTGAGCTACTTTTGCATCATTCACATAACGGTTATTTGGTGCCATCATGCTCAAAGAGAAGCCATCTTCATAGCCAGCGTCTTTCATCAGTTGCTTAGCTTTCTTAAGGTCATAGCGAGGCACTAGATCTGCATCATAGCCTGCATAACCTTCTGGACCTTGTTGGCCCGCAGTGGTTCCAAAGCCTTTCATGATCTTCTTAACAATTCCATCATTGTTAATTGCATGAACAATAGCCTGACGCACGCGTACATCTTTAAGTGCTGGGTTACTTTCTTGGTTCAATTGGAAAGTGATGATTCGAGTGCCTGGTAGAGTCACAAGATTCACACCTTTCGCATTTTGCACGCGGTTGTGATCATTAGGTGCTACTGGTGCAATCATATCGACACCACCAGAAAGAAGCGCAGCAACACGGGTCGCATCTTCTTTGATAGGCACTAAAGTTAGGTTGTCTACATTGCCTTTAGATTCTTTATCCCAGTAACCGTCAAAGCGTTCAAACTCAACCTTTACGCCTTGCTCGCGTGATTTAACGACGAATGGACCCGTACCTGAAACATGAGTAGAAGCAAATGAGTTGCCATGTTTCACAACCTCAGACTTATCTAAACCATCAGTGGTTTTACCTGAGTAGAACTTACTATCCATTGGGAAAATGTAGGTTGCAGTTTGCAGCACAAGAGGAAAAGCCCCTTTAGATACAAGCTCTACGGTGTACTCATCTACCTTCACCATTTTCTCAAACGGAGAAAAGATAGCTTTAAAATCTGGAGAGTCTTTTAGACGATCAAATGTCCATACAACATCATCAGCTGTCATCTCATTGCCAGAATGGAACTTCACACCCTTGCGCAGGTTGAAACGCACGGTTGTATCATTAATACGGTCCCAGCTCGTTGCTAGGCGCGGTTCAAAATCTAGCTTTTGGGTATAACGAACAAGTGGGTCAAATACCATGTGTGACATTTGAAGTGTGCCACCTGATAGCTGCTCATGCGGATCAAGAGATACTGGATCGGCATCATAAGCAACTTTGATGTCGGCAGCACTTGCACCAAATGCAAGGCCAGCAGCTGCCAAAGCGACAGCCAATTTGGTCTTAATGGTTTTCATTGCATATCTCCTTTATGCGGGATTCTAGTCCCTAGTTTGTTTTAAGCGCTTTAGCCTAAGCATCGGCTAAAGCGGAGTTTTGTTCATTAATGTCGTATTCTCTTAATCCTTTGAATTCAGGCATTAATGAAATTAATTGCTGGCTGTAATCATGTTTAGGGGATTCGAATAGTTGTTCTGTCGGGGCAACCTCAAGCAAGGTTCCCATTTTCATCACACCAATTCGGTCACACATCTGACGGATAACAGGCAGGTCATGACTAATAAACAACATGGTTAGATTCAGTTCATCTTGAAGGTCTTTCAAGAGATTAAGGATCTGCGCCTGCACCGAAACATCCAGTGCAGAGGTAGGTTCATCACAAATAAGCAAGCGAGGTCGAGTCGCCAATGCGCGTGCTATCGATATACGCTGACGCTGTCCCCCTGAGAATTCATGCGGGTATTTCACCGCGGCCATACGCCCTAGCCCTACATGATCAAGCAGGTCATATACTATCTGGCGAGTTTCATTTTCATTGCGTGTAAGCTTATGAAAACGAATAGGTTCTGCGATGATATCCATGATCTTCATGCGCGGATTCATAGAGGTATACGGGTTCTGAAACACCATCTGCATCTGACGACGCATCGGGCGACGCTGTTTTTCAGTTTTAAGTGCGGTAAGGTCAATCCCTTCAAAGCTCACCTTGCCAGAATCAGGTGGGTACAGCCCTGCTATAATTCGAGCAATGGTTGATTTCCCTGATCCAGATTCCCCCACTAAACCAAAGGTTTCGCCCTCGAATACCTCAAAGCTAACCTCGTTCGAAGCTTGAACATATTCCCTGCGGCTCTCAAATAGTGAATCCTTGGTAACAAAGCGCAGGTTTACATCCTCAACCTTAAGTAAAGGACCGCTATAGTCACGTTGATCCTGGCTTTGACCTAACCAGTGATTCTTAACATCTAACGGTTCCATCTCCGTTGCTTCTTCGATGTAACTTACCAATGGAAAGCGGTCTAATTTTTTGTCTGAGCGAGGAACCGCTGAAATAAGACTACGCGTATATGGGTGGTCAGGGTCACTTAGTACCTTAGAGGTTGGCCCAAACTCAACTAAATCACCGCGATACATAACCGCCACACGGTCGGTGACATTTGAAACCACACCCATATCGTGAGTAACCAGCATGCAGCCAACATTTTGTTGAATACATAACTCTCGGATTAGATTTAGGATTTGATCTTGAATTGATACATCAAGTGCTGTGGTTGGCTCATCGGCGATAATAAGATCGGGTTCGCCAGCCAGTGCAATTGCAATCACAACGCGCTGACGCATACCGCCAGAGAACTGATGAGGGTATTGCTTTAACCTATTTTCAGGTTGTGGAATCCCAACCTTATTCATTAACTCAAGTGAACGAGAATATGCCTCCTCATCCGTTACCTTCATGTTGGCATGAATGGTCTCCTTGAGTTGGTGCTCCACTGTAAACAGAGGGTTTAATGACGTCATAGGGTCTTGAAAGATAAACCCTATTTTTGAACCGCGAACCTTACGCATCTCCTCAGGAGATAAACCAGATATTTTCTCACCATCTAAAAATACCTCGCCATCGGCAATCATTCCAGGAGGACTTAGCAGGTCGATAACCCCATTGCCAACCGTGGATTTACCCGCGCCAGATTCACCAACCACACCCACGATTTCGCCACGCTCAACGGTAAGCGATAACGATTTAACCGCAGCATGTACTCCATGACGCGACGGGTATTCTATACGGAGATTTTTAACTTCTAATAATGACATTACCAGACCTCTACTGCGGGACAGTTTTCTGCCTTGTCTGTAAATTGAATCCATTCTAATGGCGTGACTGATTTGCACTTCAGTCTGCGCTCTTGAGAGCGTCTTCACCCACAACACAAAACAAATGTTTCATGTTTGAGCCACAATCTGGCAAATAATTCACACAAAATCAACAACTGAAGAATAAAAACTGGTCTGGGCGCACAACAAAACAATTTAATAGGGCATAGAACGATTGAATTTGGCGCATAAACAGTCGGGGTAACCATACCCAAAGTGTCAGCAACCTCAACGATATCAAGGGGCGAGTTAGGCTAATAGTAAGAATAGTAACTTAGGAGTGGTTTTTTATTTACACGCAGATGAGGTTTATAAACAGGAGTAAATATCAGGGGGTGATTAACAAAATTTTCACAAGGTGATCCAAGGCAAATGCAGATTATATGCGACGAGTTTGCTTATTTGTGCAGAATATAAACCCGCCACCGGGGTTAATTAGCAGTAAATAATAAAAAAGCTCCCAATGGGAGCTCTTAACGTTATGAGTCGCTGTTAGTGAGAACAAACATTCACTTCATTAATACGCATCACTTCACCATCGAAGATAACCTTCTGGCGATCGATAAAAAATTGAACCATAGCTTCAAAATCAAATCCTTCACGGCTACAGGTTCTAAACTCTACCCCTTCACCAAACTCAGCAATCGCCCATTGGTTTAGCTCGGACTTTGTCATTGGCTGTAAACGAAGTTGATTTAATAGTTTATGTGCATGCACTGTCATAATTAGCTCCTAAGAAATTGGCCCAACTGTAGCGTATTTCACACAATTGAGTTTGCTCTGAATCAATGAATATAAGATTTATTTATTATACACCTTATAGGTGCACACTCAATTCAGCCCAATTAACATAGTAAAATCCAACAGCGGCTAAAGTCAGTAGCGCGACCAAGGCAAAGGCAATCCCCCAGATAAAGCGACCGCTACGAGGGGTCAGCCCCTGCTCACATTCTTTGCATACTTGTATAAATTGCTTACGGTCTTCTAGCTCAAATCCATCTTCATGCAGTATTTTATTACGGATGGTTGCCACATAACGCAGTTTCTTAATAATCTCATGTGGGAGGCGCTCCTCACTACTTGAGATTAATTGATGTAAACCGCGCCCGTTTGCGTGAAATTGAGTACGCAATAAGCTTTCGATACGGCGCGTTCTTGTTACAACCTGATCTATATCGGACATACCCTTACTCCATTCCTAATGGCCACTGCGGTTTCGATCCATAGAAAACCCAATAAAGTGTGGTCCAATATTACAATAAAAAATTAGTTCGGAACTCTATGTTGTTCAACTCGACATGTAAATAGCGCGCCCTGTTTCGCTTAGCAAGGCCGACTGTTATTTACGCTTAGACTCACTTATCGCGCTTCTGGTTCAGCTTGGTTATGTGAAGCTATCGTCAAATTTGATTACCTTTTATTATTCAGATCACGCTATGTGATTCATCTACAATCATTTTAGCCGTTCAACGGTACACTTTGATGCAAATTATCGACAGAAGGAACTGTCTTATGCCTCTATATTTTGTTGCTATTATCATTGCCTTAGTAGTTATTGCTGCCTTGCTTTTTCGAGCCAGTTTTACCCGCCATGTACAAGGAGAAGGCGCACAACCAAAAACTGCAAACGTCACTATTATCGATAAACAAGCGGTCGATATCCCTGATGCCACCATTGAACAAGAAGACCGTGAATACTGGATATACGTTCAAAAGGGAATGCTTGGACCTAAACGAGAGTTTAAGGTAGGCATTCATTACTTCGAAGCTTTGCAACCAGGCAACAAAGGCGAACTGACTTATCAGGGTGATAAGTTCATGCACTTCTCTCTAAAGCGCAATCACCAAGCCTAAGGTAATAGCCAAGCTGTTTTAGTTGAACGAGACAACAGCCAACTTGCCGCAAGTGATAAACTACCACTGATTACTATCCATATAGGGATCATCCATACAGGATGTCCCTCATACCATGCAAACTCATTCATTGGCCACAAGAAAATCGGGTGCAATATATATATTCCAAGGCTATGTTGGCTTATAAAACTGACCACTTTGTCTGTTTTCTCAGACAGGTTTTCACCCACATAACGGCACACCATAAACACCATGCTTGCCGCTAAAACCGTATTAAGTGTTTTATAAGATAGCCAGCGCCCAAAGGCGTACTTGTTCGCCTCTAGGCTCATCTGAACAACCTGATATATAGTTGCGGAAAACGCAGCTAAACCCAACACCACAAATACAAATACACTACGTCGGTTAAGTGGCACCTTTTGATACAAGATATACCCAAGAGGAAGTAAGCCTGAATAAAGCCATAGCTGAGCGCTCCATAGCCCATCAATACGCAACAGGAATAATCCGGTGGTCAATAACCACAAGCCCGTCAGTGCATACAAGGCCCAATCGTCATATCGACGAACAAACAGTTGATATAGGGGAATGACAAAATAAAGGGGAATGAAATAGTAAAAGAAGCCTAAGTGGTAATAGGTCGCCTTATCTAAGCTATTGGTTAAAACTTGTGTGGCATGAGCCGCATCAAAGCCATGCAGACTCCAACCAGAAAAATAGGCATAAAAAAGCGACCACGCTACAAATGGTACCAGCACCTTACCTAATCTGCGGCGCATGTAGTAACCTAAGTCAAACTCTCGCTTGTCACTTAGCATTAAGGCCCCGGTAATAAGAATAAACACCGGAACCGCCCAGCGGCTTACACTATTAACGCTGATTGCGGTAAACCATTCATTAAATGGAATATCACCAAATTGATATCGATACGGGGCTAGAACATGGATTGCGATTACGGCAACGGCAGCAACACAACGCGCTAAATCAAAAAACTTAACCCGATTTCTCATTCGCCTTTACCCTACCCACACATAAAAATAATCAAGCATATCAATCAAATATCACAGCCCTTGGATATACATCATAGCAACAAAAAAACCAGGCATATGCAACCTAACTTGTATTTCTTTATTTATTTTCGATAGCATCCACTCGTTTTGGAAGCTTGATAGAAATAAGGGTCGCGATGAACAGAAAGATAACCGAAACCCACAAACAAGCTACAAACCCTGCAACCTGAAATACCCAACCAGACAGTATTGTCCCAACCAAACGCCCCATAGCATTGGCCATATAGTAAAAGCCCACATCCATAGATACGCCATCACCTTTGGCATAACTGACAATAAGGTAAGAGTGAAGGGAGGAGTTAACGGCAAAGATAGCGCCAAAGATAAGAAGGCCGACCACTATAACCATCTCTGGCTGCCAACCCACTTGTACCCCATAAGCGATAATCCCAGTCACTACCGTTAACAATGCGGCCCATAGTAGCGCCGCCTTTCCGTCAGGCACTTTTCCTTGGGCTTTACCAGTAACGCGTGGAGCAAATCCCTGCACAACGCCATAGGCTATAACCCAAAGCGCAAGGAAACCACCAACCATAGAGTGATCCCAACCAAAGACACTGCCAAGGTAGATGGGCAATGCAATCACAAACCATACATCTCTAGCGCCAAACAAAAACATCCGCGCCGCTGAAAGTACATTGATGCTCTCAGACTTTGAAAACAAATGCTTGAATTTAGGCTTACTCTTAGCTTTACCCATATCGCTTTCTAGCCAAACAAGACTGCCCACTAATACCAAGAAGAGCACTGTAGCCATAGCTAACACCGCGCCTTGGAAGCCCAGAGTTGATAGCAACACACCACCTAAGAAGAACCCCGCCCCCTTAAGCGCATTCTTTGAACCCGTCAGTATCGCAACCCACTTGTATAGCGCACCTTGTCTTTCATCAGAAACAAGGGTCTTGATTGCGCTCTTAGCGCTCATCTTGTTTAAGTCTTTAGCGATACCAGACAGAGCCTGAGCGGCCATCACCCACGCAATGGTTAGCCATGCCTGAGGAACAGCCAGCATCACCAAGGCAAAAATTTGCATCCCTAGCCCCACATTCATGGTGCGATTGAGGCCCAGCCTTGCCCCTAACCAGCCCCCCACAAGGTTGGTCACTACGCCAAAGAATTCATAGAATAAAAATAGAGATGCAATAGTTAAACTGCTGTATCCGAGATCGTAGAAATACAGCACTACCAGCATACGCAGTGCACCATCGGTCAGGGTAAAGTTCCAATAGTTAAATGTCACCAGCATATATTGGCGAACACTTTTATCTAGAGTCGATAACATAGAAATGATCCGAGTGAATCTTATAAGGGCTGAGCATGCCTTTAATTAAAATAAAAGGCATGCCTGTATTACTTGTATGGGTTAATGATTTTGAGCAAGCGCTTCAACGTAGTTAACCTGAACTGGTTTACTAAATGCTCCTGGGCGAAGCTCTTTTACTTCAACCACAACCTTGGGCAGTGACCAACCAAGCTCCAGTAAAAGGTTGGCCGCCAATAGGCCGGTACGACCTGAGCCTCCCATGCAGTGCATTGCAATCTTGCCACCATCTTCAACAATCTGATGTAACTCAGGGCTTGCCACACTCCATTGCTCCGCAAACTCAGCATCGGGAGCGCAATCATCCTCGATAGGAAGATGGAACCACTTAAGACCTAGCGCTTTGGTTTTTTCACCTAGTTCGGCAACGTTTTTGCTCGCCATTTCTTCATTATTGATTGCAGTCACAATTGCAACAACACCTTGCTCCTTCAGTTGAGCAAGAGATTCATCGAGACCGAGTTCTTTGGTGCCTGGGCATGGCGTCAATACCAAAGCAGCGTCGTGCTCGATAGAAAGTTCCCAAGTAGGATGTGTCATTAGTATTTCCTCAAAACAAGAGCACAGCTACGTGTACTCTATATGGTATTTATTTATCGGTTATTTATTACTTATCAGCTAAGCCAACGGTACGAACTAATTCCGCAGTACGTGTTGCGTAACCCATCTCATTGTCATACCAAGCGTAAATTTTCAGCATACGAGTTCCGACTAACATGGTAGATAGACCATCAACAATGGTTGAGCGTTGATCGCCCTTATAATCAATTGATACTAATGGGCGCTCTTCAAATCCGAGAATGCCTTTCAGTTCATTCTGTGATGCCTCTTTCAGTAGTGCGTTGACTTCTTCAACCGTGGTATCACGTTTCACATCGAAAATAATGTCAGTTAGCGAGGCGTTCGCCAGTGGAACACGTACCGCATGACCATTAATCTTGTCTTTCAAATCAGGGAAAATCTCGACAATTGCTGTTGCTGAACCCGTAGTTGTCGGAATCAAGCTCATACCGCATGCACGAGCACGACGCAGGTCTTTATGCGGTGCATCAAGGATGGTTTGAGTATTGGTTAGGTCGTGAATAGTGGTAAATGCCGCCTGTTCAATACCCAACTTCTCGTGAATAACCTTAACCACAGGAGCAATACAGTTGGTCGTACATGAGGCTGCAGTCACAATTTTATGAATCGCAGGGTCAAAGATTTCATCGTTTACACCAACAACGATGTTAGCAATGCCTTCTTCTTTGACTGGAGCTGAAACGACTACTCGTTTAACACCTTGGTCTAGGTATTTATTTAAGAATGACGTCTTACGATGCACACCTGTTGCTTCAATCACAACATCACAACCAGACCAATCAATGGCATCGATATCGCGCTGTTGGGTGGTCTTCACTGATTGACCATCGATGACCATATTGCTGCCATCTACTGACACTTCGTGGTGCCAGCGACCTTGTACTGAATCGAATTCCAATAAATGCGCCAGTGTCTTTGTATCACCCGCCACATCATTAATCTGAACAAACTCAACTTCAGGCCAGTCAAAAGAAGCCCGAAGCGCTAAACGTCCTATACGGCCAAAGCCATTAATACCAATTTTAATTGTCATCGTTGTTGCTCTCTAAATACATTAAAAGTAAGCGGGAATTAGTCGCAAGAAACCGACTCTATGAGTCGTTGGATATCTTGCTGATACTGCTGCTGTAAACAGTTGGAGCTTTTTAGCCCATCAATAATGGCTAACGCCCAACCTGGGAGATCCGGCGAGATGTGGTAGAACACCCACTGTCCCCGACGCTCATCAATCAAGATTCCCGACTGTCGCAATTGAGCTAAGTGGCGAGAAACCTTTGGTTGGCTCTCTTGCAAAGACTGAGTTAAATCACATACACATAACTCATCATTGCGAGCTAACATCAATAGACAACGCAGGCGAGTTTCATCGGATAAAAGCTTAAAAAACTGATGGGGTAGCATTAGGTAACCAAAATCAAATATATGGATATGCGAATATGATACATAAAAAAAGAGGCGGTGCAATAATATTAAATTAATGTCATAAAAACTTAATAAAGCAGTGCCATTAATGATGATTGGAGTGACTACATAAGCCAGCAATGCGCAACTCCATATTACTTCTTAATTTCAGCAGTGGTATTCTGTTTGTAACTTGAACAGGAATGAAATTCGATGTCTATCAACGCTGCGCACACTTGCACCCAAGAAGCCGATTTTGAGTATCAGATAACATACCCTATCGCTAAATTTTGGAATAACAGGGAGCAAGGCTTTGCTCTAGGAAAGGATAACAAAAAGATCCACTGGATAAGCCTTACTTCACCATTACACGATAAAGCTATCTTAATGGTGAATGGTCGAACCGAAAGCGTATGGCGCTATCAAGAGCTGTTCTTTGACCTATTTCGACAAGGATTTGATATATATTCCTTCGATCATCGAGGGCAAGGTGTATCAGAAAGATTGTTAGACGACCCCCATATGGGGCATGTAGAGAGCTTCGATGACTATATCCAAGATATGGATACCATAATCAATCAATTTGATTTTAACCGCTATAGTCGCCGCTTTATTCTGGCTCACTCTATGGGTGGGGCTGTCTCTACTCGCTATATTCAAACCCACAGCTCTCATCCATTTCATGCCATCGCCGTTTGTGCTCCCATGTATGACATCAAGATGCCAGCCCCTCTGCGCGCAATAGCGAAGCCCTTATGCAGCACCCTAGTACAGTGGCGCAACCAACCACATTATGCTGTTGGGCAATCGGGTTATCAGCGCACCCCATTTGAAGATAATTCACTAAGCCACTGCAAAGCACGCTTTGAATGGTCGGCAGACTTGTTCGATAGTATGGATGAGATTCAGATGGGTGGCCCAACATCAAGATGGGTCTACGAAGCAATCAAGGGCGCAGAGCAGTGTGTACGTCACGCCAAAGAGATTAATGTTCCGTTATTATTAATTCAACCAAGCCAAGACACGGTTGTCGATAACCGAGCTCAGAATCAATTTATTGCCCGCTTGAGTAAGTATCGTCAAGATGCAGTTTTACTGCCAATCGCCAATGCTAAGCATGAAATTCTGGTAGAAAGAGACCAGCAAAGAAATCAGGCTTTGGATGCAATACTTGGCTTCTTTGAACAATAAAAGAAAAGAGGAAAGCGAGGTTTACCCTCTTTTCTTTACCGTTACTGACGTAAAATAACTACCAGTTATGTAGTTCTGCATAACTTAATTCAGGCTCTATCGAGCCTTTTATGCTCCTAAAATAAGAGAAAAGGTATGACCCACAACGCCAATGTATTTGAAGATATTTCAATTGTCGCATCAGACTTAGATGGAACACTGTTATCCCCCAACCACCAGCTATCTGAATTTACCAAGCAAACATTGAAGCAATTACATCAGCAGGGTTATACCTTTATCTTTGCCACAGGACGTAATCACGTAGATGTATCTTATATTCGAGAAACCGCAGGTATTCCCGCATATATGATCACCTCCAACGGAGCCCGAGTACACGACCAGCATGACAATCTTATGTACAGCAAGAATGTTGACGCTTCGCTCGTACAAGGCATTGTTGACACCATTCGCCAAGACCCAGAAATCATGATTCATATCTATGAGAATGAGCAATGGTGGGTAAATAAAGCCGATGAAAAAATCCTATCTTTTAGTAAGCAATCTGGCTTTAAATTTAAGGTTTTTTCCCAAGACAATGCTCCAAAACAGAACATAGCTAAACTGTTTTTTACCCATGAAAGTCATGAGCACTTAGCTAACTTTGAAGATCAGTTAAATCAGCAGTTTGGCGATCAGCTCAATATTGCCTTTTCCACACCATGGTGCTTAGAAGTCATGGCTGGCTCAGTATCCAAGGGGCACGCTCTTGAAGTGGTAGCCAACAGCCTAGGTAAAGAGCTTGCGAACTGCATCGCATTTGGTGATGGGATGAATGATGCAGAAATGCTCGCTGCGGCTAAGATTGGTAATATCATGCAAACTGCGCACCCCAAAGTAAAAGCCGCACTGCCAAACAACCCAGTGATCGGAAGTAACGAAGATGATGCAGTGGCTCACTATCTCAAGCAACACCTGTTAAACTAGCCTTTCTAGATTTATAAATTTGGCAGGTTGATTATGAAAATGCGTTATTGGGTAGCTCTTATCCCAAGCTTATTTATGTTGGGTTGTAGTCAGACTCCTACCCCACCTGCCAAAGCAGTCTCTAACCAGACTCAAGCAGTTACAATTGATAACTCAGGCCCTGCTCGCATCCTACTTAAGGGACAACTCGTGCTTGGACATGAGGTTCGAACCATCCAGCCCTGTGGTAGCCAGAACAGCTTTTGGGTCGATGTTGAACCTCAATTGCAGCAGTCTATTTCAGGTTTAACTAATCAGCCTTATCAACCGGTTTATGCGGAAGTGTTTGGCTACTTCAAGCCGACTGAGGTTGGGTTTTCTGAGCAATACTCAGCTCAATTTATCGTTACCGAATTAAATATGGTGAGCGCAGAAAATCAACAACGCTGCGATCTCCCAGCAAAGCCTGACCGTGCTTTTGGCAATGAGCCATCTTGGAGCGCTACTTACAATGAAAAGTCACTGACACTATCTTCAATACAAGCACAGCCTCAGCAATTTGCCATTACGAGTCTGGAGCAAGATTTAACTCAGTCCCGTATCAAATTTAAAGATGGCCAATTAAACATAGATAAGAAGCTATGTAGCGACACTATGAGCGATTCAATCTACGGCGCTACGGCATCACTTACTATTTCAGGAAAAAACTGGAAAGGCTGTAGCACCCAAAACAACCACACTAAATCTCAGGTTGTAGGTTCTTACTCGCAAACTCAAGAAGGTGGCACCACCACCACTCTAACCCTAAACCAAGACCATACATCCGAAACTCGCTACAGCTACGCTGATGGCAGTGCCGATATTGTCGAACACGGTTTCTGGCAGGTTCTACACAATGGTTTGCTTCAGGCTACCAATGTGAGTTATCAAGGCCAGAGGTTAATTGCGACGCGTGAATTTACTAAAGATGGGCAACAGTTATCTACCAAAACTGAAACCATCAATGGCATAGATTACCCCTTGATTGGCAATGGCTTAACCCTTAATAAAAAATAGGTATTAGAATATGAGCTGCCAACAATGTGGGTTTGCGCACAACTGTGTTTGTGAGCAATTGCCTCAAGTTAACATCGGTTTTGAGTTAGTCATTCTCTATCATCCAAATGAGCTGCAAAGGGCAACCAATACTGGAAAACTATTAACTAAAAGCCTTGTTGGAGCGACTCATTACCAATGGAGTCGTACCGAACCCCCAGCAGAGCTGCTGACGCGAATAGCTGAGCACGATAATGTTAAACTGCTATTTCCCAGCAACACGAGTGCCCCTTTAACTCACGATGAGCCAAACAAGGTACTCTACATAATATTGGATGCAACCTGGCAAGAAGCTAAGAAAATGTGGCGGCAAAGTCCATGGTTGCAGCAGCTAAGTCAGGTGCATATTGAGAGTAATAGGCTTTCACAATACACCCTTAGGCGAAATCAAGAACAAGGAAACCTATGCACCTTTGAAGTAGGGTCAGCTTTAGTCGCCACCCATGAAGGGACGCATAGCACCCAAAAACTAGAGCGCTTTTTTGAACACTACTTAAAGGTATTTCAGGCAGATCGATGCGGTCACAAACTAAATTAGGTCGAGTAGTTCTGGGATGCTATTTATCTCGATATCCGGTAATAGCGATAGTTTCGAGGCAGTGATCAAGGTTCGAGGCTTATCGTTAAACCATGCAGCTTGTAGACCAGCTCGCTTAGCTCCAGCAACATCACTAATTAGGTGATCTCCCACATGCAATACCTGCTGAGGTTGCAATTCAAGAGCGGTACACGCCTTATCAAACATATCAGAGAAAGGCTTGGCTCTTCCCGATTCCCCCGCCTTTAAAACATGTTGAAAATACCCATCAATACCAATCTGTTGCAGGTCAACATTTCCATTGGTAATCGCAACTAAAGGCATTGCGTTGCTAAGCTGCTGCAGTGTGTGCAATGAGCTATGGGGAACCGTCACCTGATTTCGTAATACATAGACCTGTTGCATGGTATCGGTTATCGCTTGAGAGGTAGCATCACAATCCAAACCGATCGCCTTGAAGGCGAGAAACAATTGCCCTGTTCGCGCTTTGGTAACATCGTGCCTTAATTCAGGTTGCTTGTTAATGGCTTGCTGTTTAAACCCAAACCAATCTTCACCACTAAAGCGTGCAAGGTTAGGGTAACGTGATTCCAACCAGTTTTTGAGCTGATGCTCAAGCGCTCGAATTACAGGATGATTATCATAGAGAGTATCATCTAGGTCGAATGTCATCGCACTAACTGGCTTTAATCCTCGGTAGAATCGCACTTATTCTTCTCGCTTCTTCTTGGCTCTAGGGTGGGCTTTGTCATACACCTGAGCTAGATGTTGAAAATCCAAATGAGTATAGATCTGAGTAGTTGAAAGGCTTTCATGGCCCAGCATCTCTTGCACCGCGCGTAAATTCCCACTGGATTCTAGGATATGTGTTGCAAAAGAGTGCCTCAATTTATGTGGTGTCACATGACTAGACACGCCTTGCTTTATTCCCCATTCCGCCATCCGTTTTTGTACATTACGGTGCGATATTCGCTTGCCCAGTTTCGAGATAAATAACGCAGGATCATGTTGCTTTAAAAGTTGCGGCCTAGCTTGACACCAGCGCTCTACCCACTCTTTTGCCTGTCCGCTAAAAGGAACGATTCGCTCTTTGTTTCCCTTACCAATAACGCGGATCTCACCACGTCCTCCTGAGATGTTATCAACATCTAGTTGAACTATCTCAGATAAGCGCATTCCAGTACCGTACATCAACTCCATCATCGCACGATCACGAATCGCCAGAGGGTCACTCATGTCTATCTCTAGTAACTGGTTGGTTTGATCTACATCGAGGTTTTTAGGCAATCGCTTATGGCTACGTGGTGAACTAACCCCTTTCGCTGGGTTTGCTTTCATTACACCTTTTAGCACTAAAAAATCAAAAAAGCTGCGTAAACAAGAAAGGCGTGTCGCTAAGCTATTTGGCTTTAGACCTTGCCGAGCTCCCTTAGCGGCAATTTGACGCACCCAAGCTGTATCAACCAGGTGCCATTCAACAATCCCTAAACTGGAAAGCTGCTCAGCAATAATAGTTAACTGCCTTTGGTAGTTAGATTGGGTATGATTGCTCAACCCACGCTCATGCGTGAGGTGAACAATAAATGCGTCAATGCGGCATTGTAAAGACTCAGCTACTGGATTCGGCATGCAGGGCTTGAACCTTTAGCCAAGGTAATCGGCTAAGTTGATGGGCCATAACTGTAGCAAGATGGCTTAAATAAAGAGTATCTTGGCTTGGTTCAAAATGACCGCCATCATCACTATAGAAACACAAGAAGCCTTCTACACCTGAATGATCGAAAGGAACAACTACCAAAGAACCCAGCTCAAATTCAGCCGCTTTTTCTCCTAGAATTAGTTCTCTATCGCTGCGCTTCAAGCGCCCTAGATACACACCGCGATCAACTAAATATTGCTTTTGAAATAGTTGCCATTGTTGATGGCCAATATTCACCGCAGAGTGAGCATGATCTTGAAGCCCTAAGGTCGCATGCAAACCCAATCGTTTTGCACAAGCCTCAAGAGCGCAATACACTTGCTCTCCACAATCCGCGGCTAACATACGCTTTTCAGCCTCCATAAAGCATCTAAGCGTATGATCATTGTGTTCAAGCAACTTTATAAGTTTTTCTTGTTCTGATTCTACAGCTTTAAGCTGCTCCCTTTGGCGCTGAAGCTTCAATTCAACCAAAGAGATAACACCCTTCTCATGATGAGAGAGGCTCAAGCTATCAAGAAGTGCCTCTCTACCGATAAAAAAATCTGGGTTATTTACTAAAAACTCTTCAACTAACAGAGCATTAAACTCAGACTCTGATATTTTTTGTTCCACTGTATGCAAATTAATTTCCTAGCAACTTATTTGACCATCAAACACATGAGTGGCAGAGCCAGTCATGTATAACGGTTTTCCTTCCCCTTGCCAGTCAATCCTTAACTGTCCACCAGGCAAAGATACTTCAACGGACGAATCAAGTAAGCCTTGTTGAATACCAATAGCAACCGCAGCACATGCTCCAGTACCACACGCTTGAGTCTCCCCAACCCCACGCTCATAAACACGAAGAGCAATGCTATCTCTGCTCTTTATTTGCATGAAGCCCGCGTTAACACGCTCAGGAAAGCGTTCGTGATTTTCTAGTAAAGGGCCTACTTGTTCAACATTTGCGGTTGCAACATCATCAACAGTGGTTACTACATGAGGGTTACCCATGCTTACTGACCCGCAAAACAGGGTGTGCTCGCCTGCTCTGAGGATATACGTCTTCTCCGCTTGCTTGGCCTTAAAAGGGATCTTGCTTGGCTCAAATTCGGGGATACCCATATTTACCACAACCTGATCGTCACCCTCTAGCTGTAGAAGGATCTTACCTTTCTTAGTACTCACTCGGATGCTGTACTTATTGGTTAACCCTTTCATCGTCACAAAACGAGCAAAGCAACGCGCACCGTTGCCGCATTGTTCCACTTCGGAGCCATCAGCATTAAAAATGCGATAGTGGAAGTCAGTTTCTGGATCATAGGGAGCTTCGACAACTAATAACTGGTCGAAGCCTACTCCGGTATGGCGATCCGCCAAACGACGTATAAGGTCAGGGGAAAAAAAGATGTTTTGGGTAATGCAGTCAACCACCATAAAGTCGTTGCCCAATCCGTGCATCTTGGAAAAATGAAAGTGCATTCTGTTTACTTACTCCGGGAGAAGGCTCTCTAACTGCCACAAACTCTCTAGGCTCTCACGCTGGCGAACTAGATGGATTTTGTCACCATCAACCATAACTTCCGCCACTCTAGGACGAGAGTTATAGTTTGAGGACATGGTAAAACCATATGCACCAGCACTGCGAACCACCAATAGGTCATTCTGTTGCAAGACTAAACTGCGATCTTTACCAAGGAAATCCCCTGTTTCACATATTGGTCCTACTATATCGTAAGTTTTCGCCTCACCATCACGAGGTTTAACCGGCACGATATCTTGCCATGCCTGATACAAAGCAGGACGCATTAAGTCATTCATGGCGGCATCAATAATTGCAAAGTTCTTGTCTGGCGTATGCTTTAAAAACTCAACCTTAGTCAACAGTACACCGGCGTTAGCGGCAATAGCACGACCAGGTTCGAAGATAAGCTCAAGCTCTGGGTGATTGTGCAGGCGAGCCAATAGTGCTTTAGCATAGTCCGACGGGCCAGGAGGCAGTTCATCTCGGTATACCACACCTAAACCACCACCAACATCAAGGTGCTTAATATCGATACCTTCAGCTTTCAAACCATCAATCAGGGTTAATAGGCGATCTACAGCATCAATAAAGGGTTCCATCTCCGTTAGCTGAGAGCCTATATGGCAATCAATACCTACCACATTGAGGTGCGGTAAGCCTTTCGCTATCTGGTAAACGCGTGATGCTTGGTCAAATGCAATCCCGAATTTATTGTCACGAAGCCCTGTTGAAATATAAGGGTGCGTTTTCGCATCAACATCAGGGTTAATACGAAGTGAGATTGGTGCCTTAACACCCATTTGAGCTGCAACCTGATTAATGCGGTCAAGCTCTGGCTCTGACTCAACATTAAAGCACTTAATCTTTAATTCTAATGCACGCTGAATCTCGGGTTCCGTCTTGCCAACACCGGAGAAGACCACTTTTTCTGGGTCACCACCCGCGACGATCACACGCTCCAATTCACCGCGAGATACAATATCAAAACCGGAACCTAAGCGTGCTAGCGCATTCAATACACCAATATTTGAGTTAGCCTTAACCGCGTAACATACCAAATGAGGGAATTCACCTACAGCTTGGTCAAATGCATTCCAATGACGCTCGAGCGTAGCTCGAGAATAAATGTATGTTGGGGTTCCGAATTGTTGTGCGATTTGAGTCAGAGTGACATCTTCTGCCCACAACAACCCATCGTCCTTAAAATTGAAATAATCCAAAAGTTAATCCTTACTACTGACTATTGCGCCGGTTGCTCTTGAGGTGATTGAGGCGTTGCGTCCTTTGGCATGTACAAAGGCCCAGTTTGGCCACAGCCTGCTAGAACTAATGCAGAACCAAGGCATAATAGCGTTATAATTTTTTTCATAGCACTTGAGTGATATTTTTAAGTATCCCTCTATAATCGCACCAACGTAAAGAAAAGCAATAGGAACAGCACATGAAGGATAGTGAGTTTCATCAATTAGCGGATGAACAATTGAACATCATCGAAGAAGCCATCGAAGAATCTGGTGCTGATATCGATTTTGAGATAACCGGAAATGTCATGACTCTCGAGTTTGAAGACCGCAGTCAAATTATTATCAACAAGCAAGAACCAATGCGAGAAATCTGGTTAGCGTCTAAATCTGGCGGCTACCATTTTTCATTACAAGATGAAAAATGGTTATGCTCTAAGACGGGAAAAGAACTGTTTGAGTTGGTAAAACAAGAGTGCGATAAGCAATCCGACGAAGAAATCGACTGGGCTTAAGCTGCACCAATTATGGCAGATGGGGTTGAATGCAGTTCGCTATCGCTACGATATGGAACGATAAAGCTTTCCTGCCCCTTCTGATGAATAATCTGATAGTACTGCGGCAGATTAAAGTTAGCTTTCTCGTCTGACTCTTTATTCTGACCATTGGTATAGAAGTTGTTCACCTCAGCTATCACATGATTTTTATCATTGTTATACCTGTGGTATGCCTCAACATTATTATCATCATCTAATACATAGATGTTGAACCCATCGGTTGTATCTTCGAAAAAGAACTGAATCAGTCCTTCACTGGCAAAGCCGTTCACCACATCTGGTAATGAAAATTTTGCTTCTTTATCAAGCTTATCCAGCGGTGAACCAGTCAGCTTGTTGGTGGAAATGCTTTGATAAAAATCAACCGAGTTTTCTAATTGTTGTACTGATACACCGCGGCGCTCAAAGAACAAACCATACATTTTCTCGCCAACACCAATCGCTTTAAATCGGCGGCGTTTTTCATTCTCGACAGGCTTCAAACGCATTTCAATACATTCAGCCAGTAGCTGATAAAGAGAATTACGCATCAAACCTCGGAAGTTCTTGCTGTAGCAGAACACGTCAACAGACTCTGGCGGCATAGCATCTTGGTGCATCTTGCCTAAAATGGTGGTGAGTGCGTTTAATACGCTAGTTTCACCCCTAAAATGTAAGGTTCGCACTTCATGCCACGAGTTTCTGTATACGAGGTCGATACTTCCGATCATGCATTTGTTGTCCTTACCACAAGAGAAAAGGTTGATGTTGCGGCTTTCTTTCTTGGTCTGCCTGGCACTAAGCGTCTCTGTTGGGTCTTCTTCTAAGTTAATAAACATCGCCAGTTGATTAACTTCACATGGGCTAGCCAGTGCTTCCATCGTCGGACGACGCTTACGCAAAGAAAATGTATTTCTAAGATCGCCGACCATCTGATACAGCTTATCTATATCAGTATTAGCGCTACGAACAACGGAGTGAAGATGAGTCGATTCGGTAATAACACCATTGAAAAACGCCCAAGCAACCAGTTTACTTAGTGATGTATGATGCTCAATCGGGGCTTGGCCTATAATCCGCTCTGCAATTAATGGCTGCTTGTACATGTACCAACCAGCAGGGTTGGCCCCACCGTCTTCTACCTGAATAAAACTCAGGTCGGGTTCATGTAAATCTTGGGCAATCTGTTGATTTAATAACGTTACTTTGCCCGGTAAAACCTCAAACGCAGCATAAAGCTTGCGAGCCAATATAGAGATATCTTGTGGGCTGATAACTGAGGTTATGTCATTACGGCGAGCAAACTGAATAAGATTGCGATAGCTCACCATTAAAGCGTCAAGTAGGCTGTGATGTACTACTTTAACACGCTCAACCTTCCAACTGCGGCGCGTATCAAGCTCTTCGATATGGTCTTGATTCCACCCCCACTCAGATACCATGTTTTCCATCGCCTCACGGCGCCAAGCCACAGATCCCACACTTGATTGTTGAGATAGCTTTTCACGGGTCTTCAAATAGAAACAACGACGCACTAAATCAAGGCGCTTTTGATCGCCAATGCGCTCTAAGTAACGAGTCACCTTTTCCAGCATAATACAATAAGCATCCATACCATACAGATCAGGAGTGCCAGCAAAGAAGCGACGCTTAGTATCAATGCTCAATAGCTGTGTATTAGGGTATTCCCAAGAATAAGCCTCAAGCAATATAGCTTTTAGAACGGACTTGTAAGGGGAATCAATACTCTTAAATAACTGCCATAAGCTAGAACCAAAATACTCTTCCGCAGGGATGGCATTGAGCTGACCAAAATCCAACCACTGCTCAATGTCTATTGCACCGCTATCAGATAGCTGAGCTATATAGTCGTCGTAACACGCTTCCATCTCTGGGGGAACTAGGTTCCACAACAAACGTTGCCCCGCCATGCGCATTGCTGAGCGATAAAACTCATCAAGCAATAACATGTGTTGAGAGGAGCCGCAGTTATCGCCAGTCATTGTCTCTGATAGTGCTTGTTTAAAGCGCTGGTCATCCATCAAGAAGAAGTTGGCTTCAACACCTTGCTGTAGAGCCCAATCTGTGATTTTTGAGCACTTATTTGCTAATTCACTGCGCTTGTCAGCCGGCATTTGAGGTGAGATACACACCCAAATATCAAGATCACTGGTTAGGCTTTGTCCAATTGAAGAGGTGCTGCCCATGGTATATAGGGCTAGGATATCGCGTTGTTCAGGGCTAGGTATATGATCACTACAAGACCTTGCAAGATCGGTAATCCAGTCTTGTTGATTAGGGTCTAATTCGAAATCAAAAATACCATGTGCAACATCATCACAAACATAACCAGGTACAGCGGGATGATTGTAATGAAGTAGAACGGGGATAGAAGAGAATACCTGCTTACCTCGTACATCCATCATTTCTAAAGATCGCTGTTTACGCTGCTCATTGAGCGCGTCGAGTCTAGCGATTAATTTGGAAATATATGCGAGCAAGTAAATCTCCTACCTAGAGGGTCATAATATTTGTGACTTTTTTTTAATCAAAAAGCCCTCAAAACGTGAGCAATCTAACACTTTCTAAGTATAAGGTAAAGATATTCAGATTTTCATACGCCTAACTTAGGCATGTCTAGATTAACCTAAAACATATATAGCATCACACTATTATGCTGCATCTAGGCTTTGAGCCGTGACTACCCTCACACATCAAAACAAAACTAATTCGTTTAATAATTTACTTCTCTAGCAAGTTAGCTTCTTCACTAATCTTTTGCCTGTCTCAGTGGTAGAATCAATGCAAATATATATCAAAACGCAGCGACCTATGCCTAACAAATCCTTAAGAATTGCTACTCGCAAGAGCCCGCTGGCTCTATGGCAAGCACATTATGTAAAATCTCGTCTTGAAGCATCTCATCCTGGCTTACAAGTCGAACTCGTTACCATGGTAACTAAAGGGGATATTATCTTAGACACCCCTCTGGCCAAAGTTGGTGGTAAAGGGTTATTTGTGAAAGAGCTTGAAGTCGCAATGCTAGAAAATAGAGCCGATATTGCAGTCCATTCCATGAAGGATGTGCCAGTGGACTTCCCTGATGGTTTGGGTCTTGCTGTAATCTGTGAGCGAGAAGACCCGCGTGATGCATTTGTGTCTAATCATTACGCCAGTATAGATGAACTCCCACAAGGCGCTATTGTGGGTACATGTAGCCTGCGACGTCAATGTCAGATCAGTGCTGCGCGACCTGACATCCAAATTAGAGAGCTACGAGGAAATGTCGGTACTCGCTTACAAAAATTAGATGATGGTAACTACGATGCTATAATTTTGGCGGCTGCAGGACTAAAGCGCTTACAGCTAGAACAACGCATCAAATCCTTCATTGAGCCTGAATACTCTTTACCAGCAGTAGGACAAGGAGCTGTGGGTATTGAATGTAGAACAGATGATCAGCGCATTCTTGATCTCATCGCACCACTAAATCATCAAGATACAGCCGATAGAGTCTATGCCGAGCGCGCCATGAATCTAGCACTTGAAGGTGGATGCCAAGTCCCAATTGGTAGCTACTGTGTCATAACCCAAGACAACCAACTGTTTCTGCGCGGATTAGTGGGTAAACCAGATGGTACTCAAATTATTAAAGCAGAGATTCGTGGTGAACGTAGCCAAGCGGTAGCTCTAGGTAATGAATTAGCGACAGAGCTGCTCGATGCGGGAGCGAAGGAAATACTTACTGAAGTTTATCAGCAGGCATAATAGATGAAGGTACTTATCGTAAGGCCAGAGCCCGATGCACATCAGCTCAACAACGAATTAAGTACCGTAGGGATAGCAAGCTTAAGCTATCCCTGTGTCTCCTTTTCGCCAATAACGCCCTCATTAGAAGACCTTTCTTTCTTGCATAACTCTGACTACATCATCGCGGTCAGTAAACCAGCAATACTATTCGCTGATACCCTGTTAACGGTCCCTTGGCCTAACACTCGTTATTTCACTATAGGAGCAGGCAGCTCCAAACAACTAACCGATTGCACAAAGCAGATCGTTATTAGTCCAAATACTGAAACTAGCGAAGGACTTATAGAGTTATTATCAGCCGAAACACTGCAAAACAAAGCCATTACTATATTGCGAGGAAACTCCGGTCGAGAATACCTTAAGCAACAATTAGAGAAGCAAGGCGCAGATGTTCGTTACTTAGAGGTATACCAACGCACTTGGCAGCCACTCTCTTCATACCAAGAAATATTAAATTGGCGCCTATTTGGTATCGACACCATGGTAGTAACTAGCTATGAGCAATTAAAATTCTTTGCACAACAAATACCTAGTAGAGATAAAAATTGGTTACACTCTTTACATCTCTTCGTTCCAAGCTTAAGGGTTGCTCAGCTCGCAACCCAAATGGGATTTAACACGGTGCGAAGTCTCAAGGGTGCCTCTAATCAATTAATCCTTGAGGCCTTACAGAGCGAAATCGATAGGAAATAAAATGACCGACGAAAAGAAACTCGAGAGTAACAACAACGACACTCAAGCCGATGTAGCTGCCACTCAAAAAAAACAGGCTCAGCCATCAAAAGAGACTGATAAAAAAGAATCGACCAAACCAGCTAAACGTATTGCAGTTGTAGCTCTGGTGATCTCTATAATCACCGCCGGTGGTGGCGTATTCTATATTCAACAACAGAACCAACTGTTAAAGCAGCAGATAACTCAGCTCAACTCTCAGTTAGGGTCAACACAGCAACGCCTTACACAACAGCTAGATTCAAACCAAAAAAACACCGAGCAACTCGCTAAAGATGCTATCAACAAGGCTCAAGTCGCTATCAGCCAACAACAGAAAAGCATTGAAAGCCTTCAACTAGCCATAGCCGATGTAAAAGGACGTCGACCAAATGACTGGTTGCTCGCTGAAGCAGACTATTTAGTTAAACTAGCCGGTCGAAAGCTATTCCTTGAGCATGATGTCGTTACAGCCACCAAGCTAATGGAAAGTGCTGACCAAAGAATTGCGACCTTAAATGATCCAAGCCTAGTGCCTCTGCGCAAAGTAATGGCCAAAGATATCACCACTCTAAGAAGCTTACCTCTGCTAGATAAAGATGGTTTAGTACTAAGAATCATCAGCTTACAAAATCAAGTAGACTCACTGCCTTTAGCCAATGCGATTCTACCTAAGGCAGAGAAAATTGAGAAAAAAGAGGTTTCAACCAACCTTCAAGACTGGCAAAGCAACCTAAAAACATCATTACAGAACTTTGCTGATAACTTCATCACATTTAGGGTTCGCGATGGAAGTGCCGTACCTCTGCTATCACCAGAGCAGCACTTCTACTTAAAAGAGAATATCAAAGCCAAGCTAGAAACTGCGATTAAGGCAACCTATTCAGAGCAAGAAGAGATTTATCAACTGGCACTGGTGACTGCTGAGAAATGGAGTCAAACCTACCTCAATCAAAATGATAGTGCGGTAAAACAATTCAATGCGTCGCTAGAAAAGCTATCTAAGGTTCAAGTAAACCTACAGTATCCAACTAAATTTGCCACCAATCAGGTTCTATCTGACATCATT
This sequence comes from Vibrio gallicus, assembly GCF_024346875.1. Taxonomy (NCBI): domain Bacteria; kingdom Pseudomonadati; phylum Pseudomonadota; class Gammaproteobacteria; order Vibrionales; family Vibrionaceae; genus Vibrio; species Vibrio gallicus. The sequence continues at coordinate 31,501 of NZ_AP024871.1, read as the reverse complement.
CGTGAGCGTTTACGCCGAGAGGTGACCACCATTATTACGGAGGACAAATAATGGTACGCATCATATTTGTGTTTGTTGTTCTTGGTCTTGGGCTCTTCGCTGGAACCCTATTTGCAGGCCAGCAAGGGTATGTTCTTATCTCTATAGCTGACTACACCATTGAGATGAGTGTCACTACCCTAGTGATATTTGTTGTCGCAGCCTTGGTTGGTCTATTTCTTCTAGAGATGGTCATCAAAAGGTCAGTAAGGATCACAAACGCAACTTGGAACTGGTTTAGCATTCGTAAACAAAGACGTGCTCGCAGGTTTACTAATGAAGGCATCGTTAAGCTCATTGAAGGAGATTGGCAAACTGCAGAGAAGAAAGTAACCCGCTGGTCTAAGTCCCATGACATGCCTTTACTATGCTATTTGGTTGCCGCAGAAGCGGCACACGAGCAAGGAAAAACCCAAAAAAGAGACCACTATTTTGAACTTGCAGCAGAGCAACAAGACTCAGAGTTAGCCATAGGCCTTACTAAAGGCAAACAACATATGACTGACGGTAATTTTGCATCTGCGTTCGATATATTATCGAGCCTTACACATAGTCACCCTAACAACCCAAGATTACTCACCTTATTAAAAACATGTTATATCCAATTGGGTTGTTGGCAGCCTTTATTAGATTTACTGCCTAACTTGAAGCGTGTAAAAGGGGTCGAGAAAGATGAATATCATAAGCTGCTTGTTATGGGCCATAGTGGAAGAATAGCCGAACTGGCAACCCAACAAGGCATTGATGGCAGCATACGCTACTGGGATAAGTTACCAAAAAGCTTAAAGGGCGAAAGCCAGATTATCGTCGCTTTTGTCTCTGAGTTAATTAATCGAGGGGCAGATGCAACCGCAATTACGGTCCTTAAAGAGGCAACCCAAAGAAATCCAATAGCCGAGTTACTGAACATTTATCCAACCCTTAACATTACCGACTGGCACCCTGTGATTAGCCATTTAAAATCGCTACAAAAGCGTTACTCAGATAACGGTGACCTAGATAGTGTTATTGGCCAAATTCTAATGACAGAAGGCAAATGGAGCGAAGCACAGGGTTACTTTGAATCAGCGTTAAAGATACGTCCCGATGCACATGATTACGGGCAACTTGCCAACGCACTCCACAAACAAGATTACACCAACGCCGCTAATGAGGTATCACAAAAGGCACTGTTGTTACTGAGTAAGTAAATTTAGTCAATTAGTCGATGTTTGCTAAAGCCGCTACTTGTTAGCGGCTTTTTTGTATCGGTGTATCGGTGTATCGGTGTATCGGTGTATCGGTGTATCGGTGTATCGGTGTATCGGTGTATCGGTCAGTATGTGGGTCATGCCTGACGTGTCAACATCTAGTTCATAACTATAAGCCAAACTGAAGGCTGACTCCGTCGCCCCGGTAGTGTTTTAAGCCGGGGTCTGTCCTAGCATTAAGCTAGGCTTGTTGCTGTGGAAGAAGCCTTTAATAATCTCAATGGTAGAGAGATTCGAACTCCCAAACGCGCGCTGTTTTGGTATTAGGTGAATCCGCTGCTCTGTCGCCTTTCTCTATATTACACGCATTATTACACGCATTAAAAAAGGCTCCAGCATTTCTGCTAGAGCCTTTAATAATGGCAGGGGTGGAGAGATTCGAACTCCCAACACGCGTTGTCTTGGTATTAGGTGAATCCGCTGCTCTGTCGCCTTTCTCTATATTACACGCATTATTACGCGCATTAAAAAAGGCTCCAGCATTTCTGCTAGAGCCTTTAATAATGGCAGGGGTGGAGAGATTCGAACTCCCAGCACGCGCTGTTTTGGTATTAGGTGAATCCGCTGCTCTGTCGCCTTTCTCTATATTACACGCATTATTACGCGCATTAAAAAAGGCTCCAGCATTTCTGCTAGAGCCTTCGATAATGGCAGGGGTGGAGAGATTCGAACTCCCAACACGCGTTGTCTTGGTATTAGGTGAATCCGCTGCTCTGTCGCCTTTCTCTATATTACACACATTATTACACGCATTAAAAAAGGCTCCAGCATTTCTGCTAGAGCCTTTAATAATGGCAGGGGTGGAGAGATTCGAACTCCCAACGCGCGCTGTTTTGGTATTAGGTGAATCCGCTGCTCTGTCGCCTTTCTCTATATTACACGCATTATTACACGCATTAAAAAAGGCTCCAGCATTTCTGCTAGAGCCTTTAATAATGGCAGGGGTGGAGAGATTCGAACTCCCAACACGCGGATTTGGAATCCGCTGCTCTGCCAATTGGAGCTACACCCCTAAAACTGTGATTGAAGTCGATAATTTATCAGGCTTCAGATTCAGAAAAACCTCGCTTTGCGAGGTTATCTAAATAAGTGGCGGAGTGGACGGGACTCGAACCCGCGACCCCCGGCGTGACAGGCCGGTATTCTAACCAACTGAACTACCACTCCGCAGTGGTATCTTTTACTAAATAAAGTCTTAGCGTTGGTCGCTTTATTTAGTTTTGTTTCCAGATTATTCAATCTAAAAACGCAATTAAAGCCTGGCGATGTCCTACTCTCACATGGGGAAACCCCACACTACCATCGGCGCTACTGTGTTTCACTTCTGAGTTCGGCATGGAATCAGGTGGGTCCACAACGCTATGGTCGCCAAGCAAATTTCTTATTTGTCTTCAGCTTTTTCAAAAAAAGCTAAAAGCAAAAATTAATAATTCGGAAAGCTATATTTAAAAGTTTTTATCACACATTCAAAGTTCTACTTTGAGTCCACAAAACCCCTTGGGTGTTGTATGGTTAAGCCTCACGGGCAATTAGTACAGGTTAGCTCAATGCCTCGCAGCACTTACACACCCTGCCTATCAACGTTCTAGTCTCGAACAACCCTTCAGGACACTTAAAGTGCCAGGGAAGACTCATCTCAGGGCTCGCTTCCCGCTTAGATGCTTTCAGCGGTTATCGATTCCGAACTTAGCTACCGGGCAATGCCATTGGCATGACAACCCGAACACCAGAGGTTCGTCCACCTTGGCCCCTCTCGTACTAGGAGCAGCCCCCTTCAATCTTCCAACGCCCACGGCAGATAGGGACCGAACTGTCTCACGACGTTCTAAACCCAGCTCGCGTACCACTTTAAATGGCGAACAGCCATACCCTTGGGACCGACTTCAGCCCCAGGATGTGATGAGCCGACATCGAGGTGCCAAACACCGCCGTCGATATGAACTCTTGGGCGGTATCAGCCTGTTATCCCCGGAGTACCTTTTATCCGTTGAGCGATGGCCCTTCCATTCAGAACCACCGGATCACTATGACCTGCTTTCGCACCTGCTCGAATTGTCATTCTCGCAGTCAAGCGGGCTTATGCCATTGCACTAACCACACGATGTCCAACCGTGTTTAGCCCACCTTCGTGCTCCTCCGTTACTCTTTGGGAGGAGACCGCCCCAGTCAAACTACCCACCAGGCACTGTCCTCACCCCCGATAAGGGGGCTAAGTTAGAACATCAACACTACAAGGGTGGTATTTCAAGGACGGCTCCAACGATACTAGCGTACCGTCTTCAAAGCCTCCCACCTATCCTACACATGTAGGGTCAATGTTCAGTGCCAAGCTGTAGTAAAGGTTCACGGGGTCTTTCCGTCTAGCCGCGGGTACACTGCATCTTCACAGCGATTTCAATTTCACTGAGTCTCGGGTGGAGACAGCGTGGCCATCATTACGCCATTCGTGCAGGTCGGAACTTACCCGACAAGGAATTTCGCTACCTTAGGACCGTTATAGTTACGGCCGCCGTTTACCGGGGCTTCGATCAAGAGCTTCGACCGAAGTCTAACCCCATCAATTAACCTTCCGGCACCGGGCAGGCGTCACACCGTATACGTCATCTTACGATTTTGCACAGTGCTGTGTTTTTAATAAACAGTTGCAGCCACCTGGTATCTGCGACTCCTAGTAGCTCCATCCGCAAGGGACTTCACCGCCAAGAGCGTACCTTCTCCCGAAGTTACGGTACCATTTTGCCTAGTTCCTTCACCCGAGTTCTCTCAAGCGCCTTGGTATTCTCTACCCGACCACCTGTGTCGGTTTGGGGTACGATTTCTTATAATCTGAAGCTTAGAGGCTTTTCCTGGAAGCATGGCATCAATGACTTCACTGCACGTAGCAGCTCGACATCGTATCTCAGCGTTAAGAAAGTCCGGATTTACCTAAACCTTCCGCCTACATACTTGAACCTGGACAACCATCGCCAGGCCACCTAGCCTTCTCCGTCCCCCCCATCGCAATTATAAGAAGTACGGGAATATTAACCCGTTTCCCATCGACTACGCCTTTCGGCCTCGCCTTAGGGGTCGACTTACCCTGCCCCGATTAACGTTGGACAGGAACCCTTGGTCTTCCGGCGAGGGGGTTTTTCACCCCCTTTATCGTTACTCATGTCAGCATTCGCACTTCTGATACGTCCAGCAGCCCTTACAGACCACCTTCAACCGCTTACAGAACGCTCCCCTACCCCGCATACAAAAGTATGCAGCCGCAGCTTCGGTGTATAGCTTAGCCCCGTTACATCTTCCGCGCAGGCCGACTCGACCAGTGAGCTATTACGCTTTCTTTAAATGATGGCTGCTTCTAAGCCAACATCCTGGCTGTCTGAGCCTTCCCACATCGTTTCCCACTTAGCTATACTTTGGGACCTTAGCTGGCGGTCTGGGTTGTTTCCCTCTCCACGACGGACGTTAGCACCCGCCGTGTGTCTCCCGGATAGTACTCAATGGTATTCGGAGTTTGCAAAGGGTTGGTAAGTCGGGATGACCCCCTAGCCTTAACAGTGCTCTACCCCCATTGGTATTCGTCCGAGGCGCTACCTAAATAGCTTTCGGGGAGAACCAGCTATCTCCAGGTTTGATTGGCCTTTCACCCCTAGCCACAAGTCATCCGCTAATTTTTCAACATTAGTCGGTTCGATTCCTCCAGTTGATGTTACTCAACCTTCAACCTGCCCATGGCTAGATCACCTGGTTTCGGGTCTAATTCTAGCAACTCGACGCCCAGTTAAGACTCGGTTTCCCTACGGCTCCCCTATACGGTTAACCTTGCTACTAAAATTAAGTCGCTGACCCATTATACAAAAGGTACGCAGTCACGCTTCGAGGCGCTCCTACTGCTTGTACGTACACGGTTTCAGGTTCTATTTCACTCCCCTCACAGGGGTTCTTTTTTTCGCCTTTCCCTCACGGTACTGGTTCACTATCGGTCAGTCAGTAGTATTTAGCCTTGGAGGATGATTTTCCCCCCCATGTTCAAACAGGATATCACGTGTGTCCCGCCTTACTCGTTTTCACTTAAAATGCGTTGTCGGTTACGGGGCTATCACCCTATATTGCGAGACTTTCCAGACTCTTCACCTGACGCATTAAAAGCTTAAGGGCTAATCCAATTTCGCTCGCCGCTACTTTCGGAATCTCGGTTGATTTCTCTTCCTTCGGGTACTTAGATGTTTCAGTTCCCCGAGTTTGCCTCATTAACCTATGTATTCAGTTAATGATACGTGCTTATGCACGTGGGTTTCCCCATTCAGAAATCCCAGACTCAAATGGTTATTACTACCTAATCTGGGCTTATCGCAAGTTATTACGTCTTTCATCGCCTCTGACTGCCAAGGCATCCACCGTGTACGCTTAGTCACTTAACCATACAACCCCAAAGGGTCTTGCTTAACGCAATGCGTTTGCTACAACGCAGTATGACGTTTCCAAGGTGCGTTATCTCTTTATTATGAGCGAGATAACATTCGATTTTGCCGGACTCAAATTTGAATGCACTCTGGCAAGAATGCATTCCCAAGAACACTTGAATGTGTGTTGGTACCTAAATCAATAAAGACATAGGATTTGAGAACTTTTAAATTTGATTAGTAATGAAATCACATTACTAATCGTCAGCTTTCCAAATTGTTAAAGAGCATGTATTTCTAAGCAATAAAGCTTTTGAAACCATTTTTAAAGACACTTAAAGCAAATGTACTTAAAGATGGTGGAGCTATGCGGGATCGAACCGCAGACCTCCTGCGTGCAAGGCAGGCGCTCTCCCAGCTGAGCTATAGCCCCATCTTGGTATTTTTTCTTAGACAAGGCAGATTTTGAGGCCGTGTACATCAGTACACAACGAAGAATCTAACGCAGTATAAGGAAAAATTGGTGGGTCTGAGTGGACTTGAACCACCGACCTCCCGCTTATCAGGCGAGCGCTCTAACCCAGCTGAGCTACAGACCCAATTTTTCACAAAACAACACAAGTGTCATTTCGCAAAATACACAAGTGTCTCTCTTCACTTTCTAAACCATATCTGTGTGGACACTCATCGTGAATAATCATCGTATAAGGAGGTGATCCAGCCCCAGGTTCCCCTAGGGCTACCTTGTTACGACTTCACCCCAGTCATGAACCACAAAGTGGTAAGTTTCTCCCGAAGGTTAAACTACCTACTTCTTTTGCAGCCCACTCCCATGGTGTGACGGGCGGTGTGTACAAGGCCCGGGAACGTATTCACCGTAGCATTCTGATCTACGATTACTAGCGATTCCGACTTCATGGAGTCGAGTTGCAGACTCAATCCGGACTACGACGCACTTTTTGGGATTCGCTCACCATCGCTGGCTCGCCGCCCTCTGTATGCGCCATTGTAGCACGTGTGTAGCCCTACTCGTAAGGCCATGATGACTTGACGTCGTCCCCACCTTCCTCCGGTTTATCACCGGCAGTCTCCCTGGAGTTCCCACCATTACGTGCTGGCAAACAAGGATAGGGGTTGCGCTCGTTGCGGGACTTAACCCAACATTTCACAACACGAGCTGACGACAGCCATGCAGCACCTGTCTCAGAGTTCCCGAAGGCACTAAGCTATCTCTAGCGAATTCTCTGGATGTCAAGAGTAGGTAAGGTTCTTCGCGTTGCATCGAATTAAACCACATGCTCCACCGCTTGTGCGCCCCCGTCAATTCATTTGAGTTTTAATCTTGCGACCGTACTCCCCAGGCGGTCTACTTAACGCGTTAGCTCCGAAAGCCACGGCTCAAGGCCACAACCTCCAAGTAGACATCGTTTACGGCGTGGACTACCAGGGTATCTAATCCTGTTTGCTCCCCACGCTTTCGCATCTGAGTGTCAGTATCTGTCCAGGGGGCCGCCTTCGCCACTGGTATTCCTTCAGATCTCTACGCATTTCACCGCTACACCTGAAATTCTACCCCCCTCTACAGTACTCTAGCCTGCCAGTTTCAAATGCGGTTCCGAGGTTGAGCCCCGGGCTTTCACATCTGACTTAACAAACCACCTGCATGCGCTTTACGCCCAGTAATTCCGATTAACGCTCGCACCCTCCGTATTACCGCGGCTGCTGGCACGGAGTTAGCCGGTGCTTCTTCTGTCGCTAACGTCAAACGATGCAGCTATTAACTACAACGCCTTCCTCACGACTGAAAGTACTTTACAACCCGAAGGCCTTCTTCATACACGCGGCATGGCTGCATCAGGCTTGCGCCCATTGTGCAATATTCCCCACTGCTGCCTCCCGTAGGAGTCTGGACCGTGTCTCAGTTCCAGTGTGGCTGATCATCCTCTCAGACCAGCTAGGGATCGTCGCCTTGGTGAGCCATTACCTCACCAACTAGCTAATCCCACCTGGGCTAATCTTGACGCGAGAGGTCCGAAGATCCCCCTCTTTGGCCCGTAGGCATTATGCGGTATTAGCTATCGTTTCCAATAGTTATCCCCCACATCAAGGCATATACCCAGGCATTACTCACCCGTCCGCCGCTCGACGCCCAATAAATCACCCGAAGGGTCAATGTTGTCGTTTCCGCTCGACTTGCATGTGTTAGGCCTGCCGCCAGCGTTCAATCTGAGCCATGATCAAACTCTTCAATTAAAGTTTTGTGCATCTAAGATGCGGCTCAATGAATACTGACTTCAAAACTGTTCCTTACTCGAAAGTAAGAAGTAATTTTAAAGCTATTATCGTTCCAACAGAACGATAATGAATTGACTGTGCCAATGACTAAAAGTCATCGTTTTGGTCACTCAGTTCATTGATAAATCTTTTCGATTATCATCAACGAGTGCCCACACAGATTGATTGGTTTAAATTGTTAAAGAGCGTTACTTTCGAGGCTTACCTCTCAAGTGGACGGCCATTCTAGCGTTTTGAGCCTCAGTGTCAAACACTTTTTTGAATTTATTTTCGAAGAGAACCTAAACTCAAATGACTCGGCTAGTTAGCCTACTGAATCACGTTGAAGCGTTGTGCGCTCTACCGTGTCAGTGAGGCGGCATTATAGAGATTTCATCTGATCTGGCAAGTGCTTTTTGAAGGTTTTTAATGATTATCGTCTGTTTGAACAAAATCCAAACAGAACGTCTTATTAATGACTACTTTTAGCTAGATTTCGCTATTTTTTGAGCAAATAAAGAGACTTTTTCCCAGTTGGTATATTCAACCTCTTTCGTAGTGTCTGTTTCGCCACCAGTCATAGACATAATTAGGCGAATCATAAAACGGTCAAACAAATTGTAACGTGGGTAAAGCAGAGCGCCGGCAAATACTCCGATAACCTCTGGCTGCCAAGGCGACTTACTTAAAAAGGTCTTTATATAAGCACTTCCTTCTGGCGTATCTTTACCTTGGTCCTCTTTTCGAGCAGTTAGGTTCACACAAAAGAAAAAGGTTTTTGATGCACGCAGTTCATCCAGGTGCTGGTCGATAAAAGTATATAGCGCTTTATTAAGCTTCCCGTAACGAATAGATGCACCTATTACTACCTTTTGATATTTGGATAAATCGAGTCCATCCACTTGATGCAAGTCTAAGGTGTCACATTGATAGCCTTCAAGTTCCTGCTCAATATGGGCGAGTATTTTTTTAGTTTGCCCTTCACGACTCGAATAAAGTAATACGGCTCTTTTCACTGTTGTTCCTTTTTAAAAATGTTTAACTTCTCCAAAACGCTGGAGTAAATAGAATAAGTAAAGTGAACACCTCTAAGCGACCAAATAGCATAGAGATAACTAGCACCCATTTAGCCGATTCACTGATATCACCATAATGAAGTGATATGTCTCCCAAACCAGGGCCTAAATTATTCAGGGTCGACGCAACAGCTGAGAAGGCGGTTAATTCATCCATACCTGTTCCTATAAGAGCAAGCATGCAAATAATAAACACTAACGCATACGCAGAGAAAAAACCCCACACCGCATCAATGACATTTGAAGATAGAGCCTTGTTTCCAACCTTAATGGTAAAGATTGCCCTCGGGTGAACAAGGCGCTTGAGCTCACGCAGCCCCTGCAAGGTTAATAGTAAAATTCGAATAACCTTCATACCTCCACCGGTAGAGCCTGCACACCCTCCGATGAAAGAAGAAAATAGTAATAGGACAGGCAAAAATAGAGGCCATTCAGCAAAACCGGTAGTCGTAAACCCTGCGGTAGTAGAAATAGAAACACTTTGGAACAGAGCTTGATCAAAGACTTCATAATAGGAGCCATAACTATGATGGTTAAGAAGCACTAAAAAACACACTAAAAATAGAGCGAACTGAATGGTAATAAAAGCTCGAAACTCTGGATCACGTATATAGTATTTTGGGTGTACCCCACCAGAAGCAAAAGCGGCAAAGTGCAGTGAATAGTTACATGCAGAGATAAGCAAAAATACAACAGTAATCATATTCACAGCATAGCTATCAAAATAAGCCATGCTAGCGTCATGAGTAGAGAACCCACCAATCGCAATTGTCGAAAAACTATGACAGATAGCATCAAAAAAGCTCATCCCCGCCATCCAAAAAGCAAAGGCACACGCCATAGTTAAACTAAGATAGATATACCATAACGCTTTTGCGGTTTCAGCAATGCGAGGAGTCATCTTACTGTCTTTTACTGGACCAGGTATCTCCGCTCGATACAACTGCATTCCACCAATCCCCAATACGGGAAGAATAGCGACAGCCAGTACAATAATCCCCATGCCACCGAACCATTGCAAAAATTGACGATAAAAAAGAATCGCCTTTGGCAATTCATCAAGACCTACGATAACCGTAGCTCCCGTTGTGGTGAGGGCTGAAAAAGATTCAAAAAAGGCATCGGCAACCGAAACATCCGTTCGATCAACAACTAAGAAGGGCAAAGCCCCCGCACTACCTAGTACGGTCCAAAACAAAACTACAATTAGAAAGCCATCTCTAGCTTTAAGATCTCGCTTTTGATGGCGATTAGGAAACCAGCATATAAAACCGCAAATCAATAAAATAATAAAGGTAATGACAAACGGCACGCCCGCACCATCACGGTATATAAGAGCAATTCCGGCAGGAGCAAGCATAGAGACGCTAAATAGCGCAAGTAGCAAGCCGACAATTCGAATAATAGAGCGAAACTGCATTGAGGTTTAGCTTATCCTTGAAACTAACGCCCTTGCGCCAGTTTTATTGACCATAGTCTGAATGAATTCTTTCTCATTCAATAATTCAATCTCTACCACTAATTTCGCATCTATGCCATAGGTAGCAGATACTTCAGTCGCAGAGTAGAGCGACATTATAGACTGTGTAAGAGAAATCAGTGAGTAATCGATCTCAACAAGCAGTTGAACTGTGATCTTCTTTTCAACTGTGGATAATAATTTGAGTGCTTGTTGCACTCCACCACCATAGGCTTTAACCAATCCTCCAGTACCAAGACGAATTCCACCATAATATCGAGTTACTACTGCGGTGATTTCACCAATCCCAGATCCTGTCAATTGAGCTAATATCGGCTTACCGGCGGTTCCAGATGGCTCACCATCATCACTAAAACCCCATTTCATCGAATCTTCAGACCTACCCGCTACAAATGCCCAGCAGTTATGGCGAGCGTCGCGATGTTTCGCCTTAATGCCATCAACAAATGCCTTAGCCTCCTCAATAGACGGAGTGTGAGCCAAGTAAGTAATAAAGGTGCTTTTTTTTATTTCTTCTTCAAAAACAGTTTGCTGTGATGGAATTAGATAAGGCTTGGCATTCATTGGATTCTTAAATTTAGCTGCAATCTGGGAAGTCTACCACGCACATACACTTCTATTAATAGTTACCCTCACATCAAATTGTTGAATATTTGTTGCGTTTTTGTGTTGAAATGTTCATCGCAAATAGCCACACTGAACTGGTCTAACCACACACCCTTGGCTACTAAGGCCATTCAATTCAGGGAGAAAAGGGATGATTTATCAAGCAGAGACTCTAAAAGTCACGCTACTTGAACACAATATAGCGGAAGTATGTTTTTGTTCTCCACAATCAGTGAACAAGCTCGACCTTGTTACACTAGAGGCACTCGATAGAGCCAGTATTGCATTGCAATCGGTGCCGAACCTAAAAGGAGTCATCCTAACTAGTGATAAGGACACCTTTATTGTCGGTGCTGATATTACTGAATTTCTCGGCTTATTTGCTAAGCCAAAAGCAGAACTAGACCAATGGTTACAGTTTGCTAACTCCATTTTTAATCGTATTGAAGACCTTCCCGTTCCAACTGTATCAGTTATCAAAGGGCATGCATTGGGTGGCGGTTGCGAGGCAATACTCTCTACCGATTTTAGGATTGCCGATAAGACAGCTCATATAGGTCTACCTGAGACTAAGCTTGGTATCATGCCTGGGTTTGGTGGCACAGTAAGATTGCCACGCGTAATTGGTGCTGACTCAGCTTTAGAGATCATTACCGCGGGTAGCTCAAACAAAGCCCCTCACCTGCTCAAGATTGGGCTCATTGATGCGATTGTCGAAACTGAAGCTCTGTATCAATCCGCGATAAACCTCATTCTGGATGCAGACTCAGGTAAATTAAACTGGAAGCAGCGCCGTACTGAGAAAACCTCACCTTTAACTCTAAGTAAGCTTGAAGCCTTGATGAGCTTTACGACAGCCAAGGGCTTGGTAGCTCAAAAAGCTGGTCCGCACTACCCCGCTCCAATGATGGCAGTAAAAACAATAGAGGCAGCATCACGCTTTTCTCGCGATCAAGCTCTCAATATTGAAAGAGATAATTTTATAAAGCTGACTCAAACCGAAGCCGCTACCTCTCTGGTGGGGCTATTTTTGAATGACCAATATATAAAGTCACAAGCCAAGCAATCCGCTAAAAAAGCCTCACAAGGTACAACTCGAAGTGCCGTTCTTGGTGCCGGAATCATGGGTGGTGGGATAGCCTATCAATCGGCATCTAAAGGCGTACCTGTAATGATGAAAGACATTGCTCAGCCTTCCCTTGATTTAGGAATAGCGGAAGCAGCAAAGCTTCTGAATAAACTCCAAGCACGAGGCCGAATCAAGCAAGACAAGTTAACTCAGGTGCTTTCTTCCATAACACCAAGCCTACACTATGCCGGTATCGAGAATAGTGATGTGATTGTCGAAGCCGTTGTTGAAAACCCAAAGGTGAAATCTGCTGTACTGGCCGAGGTGGAACAGCACGTTGGCGAGCAAACAATAATAGCTTCCAACACTTCCACAATCCCAATCAACAATTTGGCTTCGGCGCTACAGCGCCCGCAAAATTTCTGTGGTATGCACTTCTTTAATCCAGTACACCGTATGCCTTTAGTTGAGATAATCAGAGGCAAGCACACCTCTGAAGACACAATAAATAGAGTCGTAGCTTACGCCGCTAAAATGGGCAAATCACCAATTGTGGTTAATGACTGTCCTGGATTTTTTGTTAACCGTGTTTTATTTCCTTATTTTCATGGCTTTAGCCAACTCATTAATGACGGTGCTGACTTTGTTCAAATTGATAAAGTCATGGAAAAGAAATTTGGTTGGCCGATGGGACCGGCATACCTACTTGATGTCGTCGGCTTAGATACAGCACATCACGCCCAGCAAGTCATGGCACACGGCTTCCCCAATAGAATGGCAAAAACAGGGCCTGACGCAATTGACCTGATGTTCGAGCACAAACGATTTGGTCAAAAAAATGGCCGTGGTTTCTACCAATATGAGGTAGATAAAAAGGGCAAACCGAAGAAGATAGTTGATGAGCAAGTTCCGGCCTTACTCGCAAGTCTAAACGACAAGCCTAAGCAATACTCTGAGCAAGAGATCATAGAGCGAACCATGATTCCGATGATCAACGAAGTTGTACTTTGTCTTGAGCAAGAGATTATTAGCTCAGCTCAAGAGGCGGATATGGCTCTAGTCTACGGACTTGGCTTCCCTCCCTTTAGAGGAGGAGTATGTCGCTACCTTGATAGCTTAGGAATAAATAACTACATCCAGTCATGTGAGCAGTATCAACACCTTGGTGCCTTGTATCAAGTACCTCAATTGTTGAAAGATATGGCCGAAACTGGGCAGACCTTTTACAGCGAACAACAGGTCACTTCGGTGTAATCAATAAAGGAGATTTAAGATGAAAAACGTTGTAATTATTGATTGCATCCGAACCCCAATGGGACGCTCTAAAGGTGGCGCTTTCCGTCATGTCAGAGCAGAAGAGCTATCAGCTCATTTGATGCAAGGTTTACTTGAGCGCAACCCTGAGGTTGATCCAAAAGAAATTGAAGATATCTATTGGGGATGTGTACAACAGACTCTAGAGCAAGGCTTTAATATTGCTCGCAATGCATCCCTATTAGCTGGCCTACCTGTTAATATTGGAGCCGTTACGGTCAACCGTTTATGCGGCTCATCTATGCAGGCCCTACATGATGCTAGCCGTGCGATTATGACCGGCGATGCTGACATCTGTATTGTGGGTGGTGTAGAACATATGGGGCACGTTCCAATGAATCATGGTGTCGATTTCCACTCTGGGTTATCTAAAAATGTCGCCAAGGCTTCTGGGATGATGGGACTTACAGCAGAAATGCTTGGTAAATTACATGGTATCTCAAGAGAACAACAAGATGAGTTTGCAGTGCGCTCTCATACCCGTGCTCATCAAGCAACTATCAACGGTCGATTCCAAAAAGAGATATACCCAACCGAAGGCCACGCTGCGGATGGTTCATTGATCAATCTAGATAGCGATGAGGTTATTCGACCTGAAACCAATATCACAGGCCTTTCTCAACTGCGACCGGTCTTCGACCCCGCAAATGGCACAGTTACGGCTGGGACATCTTCTGCCCTCTCCGATGGGGCCGCGGCAATCTTGGTTATGAGCGAAGATAAAGCTAACCAACTCGGCTTAACGATTAGAGCGAAAGTTAAGTCTATGGCGGTAGCAGGTTGTGACCCAGCAACCATGGGGTACGGTCCCGTTCCTGCAACTAAAAAAGCCCTGCAACGAGCAAAATTAACCATGGATGACATGGACATAGTTGAACTCAATGAAGCGTTTGCCGCACAAGCACTTCCGGTAGCCAAAGACCTTGGGTTACTTGAACATATGGATACCAAGGTCAACCTAAATGGAGGGGCTATCGCTTTAGGCCACCCGTTAGGTTGCTCTGGTGCTCGCATCACAACTACGTTGGTTAATTTAATGGAACACAAACAAGCCAAGTATGGGCTCGCGACAATGTGTATTGGGTTGGGTCAAGGTATCGCGACTATTTTAGAGCGACCTTAAACTGCCTAATAACATCTCTTAAATAGCGATTAAGGGTCTATTCTCCTTTCTAGATATCTTTCAACAGAAGGTTGATAGACCCTCATTTTTCAGCGCTTCAATTCTCGTGTATGCATAGAATGCATACTATGCTTGCTAACAATTCATTTTTTTTCTTGATTATTCTTCTCTAGACTTACCATCAAGCAATCAGACCATTCAATGGAGCACTCATGTTCAAAGCACTCGTACTAAATCAAGAAGACAGAAAAACTCTTGCTAGCATCCAACAAGTAGATGAGTCCCAGTTACCAGAAGGTAACGTAGAAGTCGCGGTAGACTACTCTTCTCTCAACTTTAAAGACGGTCTTGCTATTACCGGTAAGGGCCGCATCGTTCGCGATTTCCCTATGGTTCCAGGTATTGATCTGGTTGGTACTGTGACTCAATCTGATGATGAGCGCTATCACGCTGGTGACCAAGTGGTATTAACTGGTTGGGGTGTTGGTGAAAACCATTGGGGTGGCATGGCAGAAAAAGCACGCTTAAAGGGTGACTGGTTGGTTCCTCTCGTGAAAGGAATGACCCCAACCAAAGCAATGAGCATTGGTACAGCAGGCTTTACTGCAATGTTATGTGTTCAGGCCATTGTCGATGGTGGTGTTAAACCCGATGACGGTGAAGTATTAGTTACTGGTGCAAGTGGTGGCGTTGGCAGTGTAGCGGTAACTCTACTTGCTCAACTAGGCTATAAAGTAGCAGCGGTTACTGGTCGTGCATCAGCCAATGGTGAGCTTCTGCAGCAACTTGGCGCATCACGCATCGTAGAACGTACCGAACTAGAAGAGCCAGCTAAACCACTTGAGCGCCAAGTTTGGGCTGCTGCGGTAGATACTGTAGGTAGCAAAATGCTGGCTAAGGTTCTAGCTCAAACCAATTATAATGGCGTAGTCGCTGCGTGTGGCCTTGCCGGCGGTTTCGACCTTCCAACTACAGTTATGCCGTTTATACTACGTAACGTTCGCCTTCAAGGTGTTGACTCAGTTATGTGCCCTCGAGAGAAACGTATCCAAGCTTGGGAAAGCTTAGTGCAACTACTCCCAGACTCATACTTCGAGCAAGCGACCAATATCATTGCATTAGATGATGTTATCCAAGCTGCAGAAGATATTACCAACGGAGCAATTACTGGTCGTACAGTGGTTAAAGTAAGCTAATCCAGTCGCCTTCTATATTTAGGGTTAGGCTAGTATCTATCACTAGCTTAATCCTACATCCGTTACCCGTTTTTCGATTAAACCAATACACTCTTGCTTGATAACACTGCGTAACCACTTCTGTGCTGGTGCAGAGTCACATCTTGAATGCCAAACCAAAGAGTACTCAAACGGAGTAAACTCAAACGGCAGAGGCTTAACAACTAAATCATGTCGCTCAGCCATCAAATAAGCTAAATCTGCAGGGACAGTAAACACTAACGGAGCGTGGTCAATAATAGCTAGGGCTGCCTCTAAGTGATAAGTACGAAGCTTAAGGTTCAGGCCACCATAAGCCTGCAAACTCTGATCGATAAGCGCTTTAACCCCATCACTGATAGCAATCATCGCATGAGGCAAACTCAAGAAATCTGATAGCGTCAATTCACTCTCAGCTAAAGGGTGTTTTTTAGAAACCAAGCACGCAATACCCACATTTCCCAGCCCCTCTCTGCGTAAAGGTTCGACTGCAATTGCAGGCCGACAAATTGCCATATCTACACGTTCCATCGTTAACTGTTGGAATAGATTGTCGTGCTGCAGTGGTAAAAACTGTAATGATATATTGGGAGCTTGCGTATAAATTTGTGGTAATACAAAGGGTAAAATTGTTTGCATTGCATAATCAGAGGCTGCAATAACAAAGCTTTGCTCGCAGGTGGTCGGATCAAAGCTACTTGGCGTTAATAGGTCTCGAAATGCCTCTAAAGGCAGCTGAATCTGCTCATTAATCGCCAGTGCTTTCTCGGTCGCAATTAGAGCCTGTCCATTGCGAGTGAATAAAGGGTCATCCAATAACTCACGTAGCCTACCAAGAACACGACTCATAGCTGACTGGCTCAGGTTAAGTCGTTGAGCGGCGCGGCTAACACTACCTTCTTCTACTAAAATTTTCAGAGCTATTAATAAGTTGAGATCTCTTCGGTAAATTTCTTCTAGTTCCATGGACTGACTCAAAAATAATTAATTGGATGATAAGCTTGCAATTTAAATTAGCGGGGAGTAAAAAACAAAAAAAATCCCGCACAAATGCGGGGAAACCCAAGACAATGGGGATTTATTAGAAGCTATTACCTAACTCTTTCGCCACACAGCTGTTGACGTAAGGGTAATTTAAAAATAAGCGTATTTATCGTGTTTGCCAAGTAGGTATTGAATATATTTTACACATCAGTAAGATTCTGTTGTTGTCTCTAGAGGAATAATTATGTCGTTCAACCCTGAAGATGCCCATCAAGTATTGGAAGCCGAAGGTCTGCGCTGCCCAGAGCCAGTAATGATGGTACGCAAGGTTATCCGAAAAATGCAAGATGGTCAGATTCTGTTAGTAAAAGCAGATGACCCGTCTACAGTAAGGGATATCCCGAGCTTTTGTCGCTTTATGGACCACCAGCTGATTGCAGAAAAAACCGACGCAGCCCCATTTGAATACCTGATAAAAAAAGGGCTTGTATAGCCTTCCCTGTCTAATAAAACGCTGTGCTCAACTGCAAGTATTGTAAATTGCGCAGCAGTTACCTTTTTGGTCATAAACAATAACAAATGCTCTGCCGTAACTAACCAGCAATCTATACGGCCACAACCATCAAATGCCTCTTAAAACTATCCGCACTAAAAAAACTGTCCTACCTTTTAGTTACATTTAGCTATCAGGAAGGAACCCTATGAATAGCAAATTTTGGCTAACTTTATCTGTCATGACGCTTTTAACTGCGTGCAGCGATAACAATGATAACAATGATAACAATGATAACGATACACCAGAACCAACAACTGATACGTTTACACCGGATGTAATCAACACCGAGAGACAGACACTATCACCTGAGAACAATCGCGCACGTCAAGCCTCTGCGGCATATAACTCTACAGACCACCACTTCATGATTATTTGGAATGACAACACCTATAATCCAGATCTAGAAACCATAGAAGCGCGCCTAGTCAATTACGATGGTACTTTAGGTGAACCTATCATACTGGAAGAGTCGACAACGATAGATTTAGCCGACCCGACCATCAGTTATAACTCAATCGAAAATACCTTTCTTACCGCTTGGGAAAGCCCCGTTGCCACATCCACAAACCAATCATTAGATAAGTTGAGGCTTGCCGTCCTCGATGGACAAGGCACGATTATTAAGGAATCCTTATTAGATATTGGATGTGAACATGGTGATGCTAGCATTGCCTACAACGACAAACTAAATAAGTGGCTATTAGTTTGGGTTCATGACCTAAATAATGGCAACGACTGCAGTGCAGACCCTTCGATTGGTGGTGTTTATGCTCAGTACATTAATACCGACGGTCAACCGGAGGGAGAGCCCACTCTTATAAGGCAGGCATTTGATAGTAATAACATTTTAGGCCAAAGAAGCACAGATGAGTTAACTGGCTCCCAACTAGAATATAACTCTGAAAACAACCAATACCTAGTTGCCTGGCAACACAATTACGTTACCATACAATCAGAAACTCCTATCATATTTAGCGAACTATTTAACGGCCTAGAAGGGCAACGTATCGATGCAAATCTAGGCCATGTTGGTGACCTATTTATTATCGATAGTGACTCTGGAAAGGATGTTGGTGAGGGGGCAAGAACCTTTGATGACCCGCAAGAGATTTCACTAGCTTACTCCCCCGATAGCAACATTTATGCAATGGCTTATCGCTCTCGAGATGTGAGCACTATCGATGTTGATGACTCGATTATAAGCAAAATAAATGTACGCACATTATCAGCACAAGGAGTATTGAGTGGCATTACAATAGTTGCTCAGGTAGCGGAGGGAGAAGGAGATTATAGCGATACTGCAGTAGATGAACCTAGTATCGGATACAACCCTGCCTCCCAAGATTTTCTTGTTACTTGGCAACAATCACCTGCCTCTGAGGTAGTGGAAAATTATGATTATGACATCTACTCTAGCGTCATCAGTAATAATGCTACTGCTTCAACTCCTAGTGTTATATCCGATACTTCAGGGATCAATGACATGAAGGCAGACGACATACATGAGGATATTGTATGTAATGTCTATGCGTGCTTAGTTTTATGGCAACAAGTCGGAGCCCTACGGTCAGACGGTGAAGAGGTAATCCCCCGCACAATTAATTTTAAATTTATCAATAACTTAAACTAACTCCACACGCTCATCGTTGACCCGTCCACTGTAAACCACTCTGGGCGGGTCTTTAATTTCGCTCATATCCCCTTCCCTGCAAGTGAATTGACTGTTTTTTCACTACTACCAACCTCAATAACTCGGTATAATTCTAAGTTATTTCATTTTCAGACAAAAGAATCGCGCGAAACGACTATGCAAAAATACGATATCAAAACCTTCCAGGGAATGATCCTCGCGCTGCAGGATTATTGGGCTCAAAACGGATGCACTATTGTTCAGCCGTTGGATATGGAAGTAGGTGCCGGCACCTCTCACCCAATGACATGTCTGCGTGCACTTGGCCCAGAGCCAATGTCTACGGCATATGTTCAACCATCTCGTCGTCCAACTGATGGGCGCTATGGTGAGAACCCTAACCGCCTGCAGCACTACTATCAATTCCAAGTAGCTCTTAAACCTTCTCCAGATAACATTCAGGAGTTGTACCTTGGCTCACTTGAAGTGCTTGGTATCGATCCATTAGTTCACGATATTCGTTTCGTAGAAGACAACTGGGAAAACCCAACACTGGGTGCTTGGGGTCTTGGCTGGGAAGTTTGGCTAAACGGCATGGAAGTAACTCAGTTTACTTACTTCCAGCAAGTTGGTGGCCTTGAGTGTAAGCCTGTAACAGGTGAGATTACTTACGGTATCGAGCGTCTAGCTATGTATATTCAAGAAGTAGACTCTGTTTACGACTTGGTATGGAACGTGGCTCCTGACGGCTCCAACGTAACCTACGGTGATATATTCCACCAAAACGAAGTAGAGCAATCAACTTATAACTTCGAACACGCTGATGTCGACTTCCTATTCACCTTTTTCGACCAGTGTGAAAAAGAGTGTAAGAAACTCCTAGAGCTAGAGAAGCCATTACCGCTTCCTGCTTATGAGCGCATTCTTAAAGCTGGCCACGCATTCAACATTCTTGATGCTCGCAAAGCTATCTCGGTAACAGAGCGTCAACGCTACATCCTCCGTATCCGCGACCTAACCAAAGCAGTTGCAGAAGCATACTACGCATCGCGCGAAGCACTTGGCTTCCCTATGTGTAAAAAACAAGCTGAGGAGAAGTAATCATGGCTAAAGAATTTTTAATTGAACTGGGTACCGAAGAGCTACCACCAACACAGCTTCGTACTCTGGCAGAAGCATTTGCTGCGAACTTCGAAGCTGAGCTCAAGGGTGCAAGCCTCACTCATGAAGGTATTAAGTGGTATGCCGCACCTCGTCGCCTAGCACTAAAAGTTTCAGCTTTAGCTGAAGGCCAAGCAGACAAAGTTGTGGAAAAACGCGGCCCTGCAATTTCTGTAGCATTCGATGCTGAAGGCAATGCAACCAAAGCTGCACAAGGCTGGGCTCGCGGTAACGGTATTACGGTTGAGCAAGCTGAACGCCTTAAGACAGATAAAGGCGAATGGCTACTGTTTAAACAAGAAGTAAAAGGCCAAGCAACAACCGATATTGTTGTGGATCTAGCGGCTAAAGCACTGTCTAACTTACCTATCGCTAAACCAATGCGTTGGGGTGACAAAACCACTCAGTTTATTCGCCCAGTAAAGACACTGACTATGCTGATGGGAAGCGACCTTATTCAAGGTGAGATCCTTGGTGTAGCGTCAGGCCGTACTATCCGTGGTCACCGCTTCATGGGTGAGCAAGAGTTCACTATCGATTCTGCTGAGCAATACCCTGCGATTCTTGAACAGCGCGGTAAAGTTATGGCTGACTACGATGCGCGTAAAGCCATCATTCTAGCGGATGCTAAAAAAGCAGCGGCTGCGGTTGGCGGTATTGCTGACCTAGAAGATGACCTAGTAGAAGAAGTAACCTCTCTAGTTGAGTGGCCGGTTGTACTGACTGCAAAATTTGAACAAGAGTTCCTGAAAGTGCCTTCTGAAGCTCTGGTTTACACCATGAAAGGTGACCAAAAATACTTCCCTGTGTACACCGAAGATAAGCAGCTTCTACCTAATTTCATTTTCGTATCTAACATCGAGTCAAAAGAGCCTCGCCATGTTATTGAAGGAAATGAGAAGGTTGTCCGTCCACGTCTTGCTGATGCTGAGTTCTTCTTCAATACCGACCGTAAGCGTCCGCTTATCGACCGTCTACCTGAGCTAGAACAAGCTATCTTCCAAAAACAGCTTGGTACTATCAAAGACAAAACAGACCGTATCACTGAACTGGCTGGCTATATTGCTGAGCAGATTGGTGCTGACGTAGAGAAATCTAAGCGCGCAGGTTTGCTTGCCAAATGTGACTTGATGACCTCTATGGTATTTGAGTTCACTGACACCCAAGGTGTGATGGGCATGCACTACGCACGCCATGATGGTGAAGATGAGCAAGTGGCAATAGCCCTAAACGAGCAGTATATGCCTCGCTTTGCTGGCGATGAGCTGCCTTCAAGCGGGATCTCTGCCGCTGTTGCTATGGCTGATAAACTCGATACTATCGTAGGTATTTTTGGCATTGGTCAAGCACCTAAGGGCTCAGACCCATTTGCACTACGTCGTGCCTCTCTAGGTGTACTCCGCATCATAGTAGAGAGCGGCTATAAGCTAGACCTAACAGACCTAATTGCAAAAGCAAAATCCCTGTTCGGCGATCGCCTAACCAACGACAAAGTTGAAGGTGATGTTATCCAATTTATGCTTGGTCGCTTCCGTGCTTGGTATCAAGACGAAGGCTTCAGTGTTGATGTCATCCAAGCGGTATTGGCTCGCCATCCAACAAAACCAACTGATTTTGATCAGCGAGTAAAAGCCGTATCTCACTTCCGCAACTTAGAAGCAGCAGAATCTCTGGCTGCAGCTAACAAGCGTGTAGGTAACATCCTTGCTAAATTTGATGGTGAGCTTGCACAAGAAGTAGATTTAGTGTTACTTCAAGAAGATGCAGAAAAGCAACTAGCAGAGAATGTAGAGGTGCTTACAGAAGCCCTTGAACCTGCTTTTGCAACAGGTAACTATCAACAAGCTCTAAACCAGCTTGCAGACCTACGTGAACCGGTTGATGCTTTCTTTGATAATGTAATGGTTATGGCTGAAGATGAGGCTCTTAAAAAGAACCGTCTAACACTGCTAAATAACCTACGAAACCTCTTCTTAGAGATTGCCGATATTTCTCTTCTACAGAAATAACGCTTAAGGCCCAGCTTGCTGGGCCTTTCTTTTACAATTTATATCCTTCCTATTGAGTATTACCCAATATCTAAGCTAAGGTTTGTTTCTTATACGTTATGAGAAACAATGGGAACCTAGCATGTCGTCCTCCAAAAACTACTCTGCCTTTGGCGAAAAGTTTAATCGCAATTCTGGTATCACTCAGTTAATGGGAGATCTAAACGATGGCTTGCGAACACCTGGAGCGATCATGCTCGGCGGGGGCAACCCAGCTTCAATCCCCGAAATGATGGATTACTTTTCCGAATTAACTTCACAAATGGTCGCCAATGGTGAGCTCATTTCTGCAATGGCTAACTATGATGGCCCACAAGGTAAAGATACCTTCGTTAAGAGCCTAGCTAACCTTCTGCAACAGACCTATAGCTGGGATATTAGTGAAAAGAACATATCTCTAAGCAACGGCAGTCAAAGCGCATTCTTTTATCTGTTCAATTTGCTTGCCGGGAAACAACCAGACAATAGCCATAAAAAAATTCTATTACCCTTGGCTCCTGAATATATTGGTTACTGTGACTCTGGTATTGATGACGATATATTTATTTCTTATAAACCAGAAATTGAATTACTAGACAATAGACAGTTCAAATACCATGTTGATTTTTCAAAGATCAAGATTGATGAATCTATTGCTGCTATCTGCATATCTCGACCAACAAACCCGACAGGGAACTTGCTGACCGATGAAGAAATTACAAAGCTAGATGAGTTGGCTCGCGACAATAACATCCCACTAATTATAGATAATGCCTATGGCACGCCTTTTCCAAATATCGTATTTGAAGATGCGACACCATTTTGGAATGACAACACCATCTTGTGTATGAGCCTATCTAAGCTTGGATTACCCGGCCTTCGCTGCGGAATAGTGATTGCAAATGAAGAAACCATTCAAGCACTAACTAACATTAACGGTATTATTGGGCTAGCCCCAGGTAGTATCGGCCCAGCTGTGGCGCAGCATATGATCGAATCCAACGATTTACTTCGTGTGAGTGATAATGTCATAAAGCCTTTCTATCACAGCAAGTCTCAACACGCAGTTGCCCTGCTGCAAGACGCTATTGATGACCCAAGGTTTAGAATCCATAAACCAGAAGGTGCTATGTTCTTATGGTTATGGTTCAAAGACCTGCCGATAACTACAATGGAGCTCTATCAGCGTCTTAAGGCTAGAGGGGTATTAATAGTGCCTGGAGAGTACTTCTTTTTTGGTCAAGACGAAGAATGGGAACACGCCCATCAATGCTTGCGAATGAATTATGTTCAGAGCGATAACGATATGAAACGAGGTATCGAGGTCATTGCGGAAGAAGTAAAAAAAGCTTACGCCTAAATACAAAAAAGAGCGCCTAGGCGCTCTTTCACTCTTTATTAAAACTTAGCTATTTTCAATCAGGTTGCTACCATTAATCGCTATCTTGCGTGGCTTCATTGCTTCTGGTATTTCACGCTCTAGGTCTACATGAAGCAAACCATTAACCATATTGGCGCCCGTCACTTTAACGTAATCAGCCAATTGGAATTTACGCTCAAAATCACGCTCAGCAATACCTTGATAGATATAGCTTTTACCCTCTTCAGCGTTACGCTCTCCACGTACAATTAATACGTTTTCTTTCTGAGTAATATCGAGTTGTTCTTCTGCAAAACCTGCAACCGCCATTGTAATACGGTATTTATTCTCGTCTTGCTGTTCAATATTGTAAGGAGGGTAGCCCGCAGATGCTGATTTGGCTGACGATGCTTCCATCATGTTAAATAGACGGTCAAAGCCAATTGCGTTGCGGTATAAAGGAGTGAAATCTACAGTTCTCATAATACTATCCTAATCATTAGCAATAGCCCTAAATCCAGAGAGTTGGACTTAAGGTCGTTGTTCCCCATTTCATCTTGAACATGGTTCACAAAGGTAAGGTTTTAGTCACCAATACACCTCAAATGAGCGAGATTGGTTTCTTGTTTAGAAGGCCCGTATGGCACCCTTCCTATAAAAGAAATAGGGGCTGAATTTTTCAATTCAACCCCTAGACTTAAAAATTATTTGTAGATGGTAGAGAGATACTCATCTTTTTTCTGCCACTGCAGATTAAGCCAACTATGGAAACGACGCTTGAAGGCTTTATCATTAAAGTAATCACCGGATGTGTTCTCATCCATATCATGACGCTCAATCTTAACCACTATCTTGGTTAACTTACCCTGTAATAGGTCCATAAATGGGCTTTGCTGATTCTCTGGATAAGCCAGAGTGATATCGATAATACCGTCAATGTCATGGCGCATCGCATCCAGAGCAAAGGCAACACCACCGGTCTTTGGTTTTAGCAAATGATTATATGGTGTTTTTACTGAGGCTAGTTTCTCACGGCTTGCACGAGTTCCCTCAACAAAGTTAACCACTGTCGTCGGTACACCCTTGAATTGCTCACTTGCGCGTTTGATTGCATTAAAGTCATCATTGCGTCTCTCGGGATGACGAATTAAAAACTCACGAGAGTGACGCTTCATAAACGGCATATTTAGCCCCCAGCATGCGAGGCCAACAAACGGAACATACAACAATTCATATTTAAGGAAAAATTTAGGCATTGGTGCTTTATCTTTAATCACTGAAGATAAAATAACGATATCGGCCCAACTGAGGTGATTAGAGATCAGCATATAGGATTGCTTCAAAGAAACATCCTCGCCCCCCTCTATCTGCCATTCTATGCGGTTATTCACCTTCAACATCCAAAGGTTAAAGGTTGCCCACAATCTAAACTGAGCATTCCCTAAACGGGACATATTTACCTTAAAGATATTAATCGGAATTAAGAGCTTAAGGATCGAAAAAAAACTCACTACAACCGCAGTCCAAGCGGTATTCAAAGTAACCAATAATGCGAAAATAACCAATCTTAGATTTGCAAACATACTATTTCTTAAAATCTTTGTGGAACAAGGTCAAAGAGACACAAACGGTATCATATAAGAGCACTAATATCGCTCAAAAATAAAGCTGACCAGTTAGTCAGCTTTATTGTGGTAAACATCAAACAATCGTCAACTATACGTCTAGGTTTGCAACTTTAAGTGCATTCTCTTCGATAAATTTACGACGAGGCTCGACGTGATCACCCATCAAGGTTGTGAACAATTGATCGGCACCGACTGCGTCATCAATCGTAACCTGCATCATACGACGAGAATCTGGATCCATTGTTGTTTCCCAAAGCTGATCAGGGTTCATCTCACCTAGACCTTTGTAGCGTTGTAGAGAAAGTCCGCGACGAGACTCTTTCTGTAACCACTCCAAGACTTCAACAAAGCTTTCTACATCGCAGCGACGCTCACCACGCTTAGCATAAGCACCTTCTTCGATAAGGCCATCTAATGCCTCAGAAAGAGTGGCTAGCTTATCGTATTCGCGAGTAGCAAGTAGCTCGAGGCTAATTACGTATTCGTACATCACTCCATGCGTGCGAACAATAACCTTTGGCAGGCTAACATTTAGCTCATGGTGTTTTTCAATCTCAAAGCTATATTGACTAGCACCAACTTCTTTCTCGTTTAACTGACTTACAAGCTGTTGGCTCCAAGCTGTTACCGCACTCTCATCTTGACAGATTTCAGCGGTTAAACGAGGTACATAAATAAACTCTTCAACTAGAGCTTTAGGAAGTTGACGAGCAACTCGCTCTACTAGTTTCATCGCTTGGTTATATTGAACAACCAATGCCTCTAGAGGCTCACCAGACAATGCTGGAGCTTGAGGGTTTACATATAAAGCTGCGTTATCCAATGCCAATGCCATTTGGTATTGAGTCATTGCATCTTCATCTTTAATGTATTGCTCTTGCTTACCTTTTTTCACTTTATAAAGAGGTGGCTGTGCTATGTAAATATAGCCGCGCTCGATAAGCTCAGGCATTTGACGATAGAAGAATGTCAGCAATAGAGTACGGATGTGTGAACCATCCACATCGGCATCGGTCATGATGATAATGTTATGATAGCGCAGCTTATCTGGGTTGTACTCGTCACGACCAATACCACAGCCAAGTGCTGTAATCAGTGTCGCTACTTCTTGAGAAGAAAGCATCTTGTCAAAGCGTGCCTTCTCAACGTTTAGGATCTTACCTTTAAGTGGAAGAATTGCTTGGTTCTTACGGTTACGCCCCTGCTTGGCTGATCCGCCAGCAGAGTCCCCTTCCACAATATATAGTTCAGAAAGAGCAGGATCTTTCTCTTGGCAATCCGCAAGCTTACCAGGTAAGCCCGCAAGGTCGAGAGCACCTTTACGGCGGGTCATCTCACGCGCTTTACGCGCTGCTTCACGGGCACGTGCTGCATCGATGATCTTGCCACAAACGATCTTCGCTTCTCCTGGGTTCTCAACAAGGAACTCAGATAGTTTCTCACCCATTGCCGATTCAACTGCAGACTTAACCTCAGAAGAAACCAGTTTATCTTTAGTTTGGCTTGAGAATTTAGGATCAGGTACTTTTACTGAGACAACCGCGGTTAATCCTTCACGAGCATCATCACCAGAGGTTGATGCTTTGGCCTTCTTAGAAAAGCCTTCTTTATCCATAAAGGTATTTAGAGTACGAGTCAATGCTGAGCGGAACCCGGCAAGGTGCGTACCACCGTCTCTTTGTGGGATATTATTGGTAAAACAGAAGATATTCTCTTGGAAGCCATCATTCCATTGCATGGCCACTTCAACCGTGATGCCATCATCTCGCTCAGAATCAAAATGGAATATTTTCTGAATAATTGGGGTTTTATTGATGTTTAGATGGTCAACAAACGCCTGAATACCACCTTCAAACATGAAGTGATCTGATTTATCTTCTTCACGCTCATCAATTAGTTTGATTGACACACCAGAGTTCAAAAACGAAAGCTCACGCAGACGCTTAGCTAATATCTCATAGTGGAATTCAATATTGGTAAAGGTTTCTTCACTCGGCCAGAAACGAATCTCAGTACCGGTTTTATCGCTATCACCAATAACAGCTAAAGGAGCTTGTGGTTCACCATGGCAATAAGTCTGAGCATGAGTTTTGCCACCACGATTGATAGTCAATGTCACCTGCTTAGATAGGGCGTTTACAACCGAAACACCTACCCCGTGTAGACCACCAGATACTTTATAAGAGTTATCATCAAACTTACCACCAGCATGCAGTACCGTCATAATAACTTCTGCGGCCGACACCTTCTCTTCAGAGTGTAGTTCAGTAGGGATACCACGACCATCATCACTTACAGAAACCGAGTTGTCTTCATGGATGGTGACGATAATATCGTTACAGTGCCCCGCCAACGCCTCATCGATTGAGTTATCCACTACCTCGAATACCATATGGTGTAGACCTGTACCATCGTCTGTGTCACCAATGTACATACCTGGACGCTTACGAACAGCATCCAGACCTTTAAGTACTTTAATACTCGATGAATCGTAATTTTCTGCCATGAGTTACTCTCTATTAGGGGTTAAGGCTTATAGCCAAACCATCTATTTTGAATACGTTGTGAACTGCGACGTCATTCCGTCGGAGCCTGTCCTTATGCCAAACTAAAACTCGACTTTTACTGGCTTTAATCCCGTAAAGGTTCGATTTGGCTTATAAACTCAAAACTGGTAGGAAAACCCACCGAGTACCGAGTCAGAACCACTATTCAGGTTCAATAATTATTGCCTCTATTTTGCCACGTTCCACATGAAACATCTTGCTATTTTCGCTCATCATGTCAGAAATTTGGCTTTCAGTAATAGAACTTACAAATACTTGAGCACTGGTCTCTTTAAGACAAGTTGCAAGACGTGCACGCCGCTGGCTATCAAGCTCTGAGGCAAAGTCGTCAATTAAATAAATACACTGTTTACCGGTTAATTGGGTCAGGTGTTGCCCCTGCGCCACCCTTAGTGCGCACACCAATAATTTGAGCTGCCCACGAGATAAAATATCCTCAACTGGAGTCCCTTTTATGCGAATCTTTAGATCGGCCTTATTCGGCCCGCTAAAAGTATAGCCAAGGTGCTGATCTCTCTCGAAATTCTTTTGCAAAATTTCCGCATAATCTGCATTTTTCTCCCAACCTTGGTAAAACGATATATTCACGTCAAACTCAGGAAGGAAATCTTGGCAAAGAGGAGCGGCTACCTCTATAAGTTGCTCAACATATTGTGCGCGCCAAGCACTGATTTGAGAGGCAAGCTTAGCCAACTCTTGATCCCAATATTTGAGCTCTTGATAGTGTGTCGCAGTCTTGAGTAAGGCATTGCGCTGTTTGTGGAGGCGTTTGATTCTCCCCCACACCTCATAAAACAGAGGCTCACAGTGAAAAACACCCCAATCGATAAAAGCACGGCGATGTTTCGGTCCATCCGTAAGCAGGTCAAAGCCTTCAGGGTGAATAAGCTGCAACGGTAATACATGCGCTAATTCAGCTAATTTTTGTCCGGTTTGACCGGCAATTTTAACTTCCGTCGTTCCGTCACGACGCTTATTGATACCAATCGGTAAAGGCATACCAGATTCGGTATCTAAGCGGCCATGCACAAACAGGTCTTGGTGGTCGTGTTGAATAATACGTCCAGTAATAGAACTCTTGAATGAGCGTCCATGACCAAGCAGATACACAGCCTCAAGCAAACTGGTTTTTCCGCTGCCATTTGCCCCTATGAGAAAGTTGAAGCCTGACGACAGATTAATATCGCAGGCTTCAATATTTCTAAATTGTTTAACGATTAAACGGCTTAATGGCATTAGAGGCGAATTGGCATTACAACGTATTGGGCTGTGTTATCTTCAGTATTCTCAACCAAAGTACTGGTGTTGGCATCTGACATACCAAATGAAACCTTGTCACAACGCAGGGAATTTAACACATCAAGTACATAACTCACGTTAAAGCCTATCTCCAGCTCTTCACCTTGATAGTCGATATCTACAACCTCTTGAGCTTCTTCTTGCTCAGGGTTATTTGCTGTAATTTTCATTGTATCGTTAGACACATTGACTCGAACACCACGAAACTTCTCATTCGACAAAATAGCTGCACGAGAAAAGGCTTGGCGCAGCTCTTCACAATCAGCAATAACTGTCTTTGAAGGCTGTTTCGGCATAACACGACGATAGTCTGGGAATCGGCCATCAACTAGCTTAGAGGTAAATACAAAATTATTGACGCTAGCACGAATGTTAGAGTTACCAATTTGCAAGGTAACCATTTCTTCGGGTACCTCTAGGATCTTAGTTAGCTCTAGTACACCCTTACGCGGTACGATAACTTGATTCTGCGGTAATGATTGCTCGATACTGCTTTCTGAAACCGCCATACGATGGCCATCGGTTGCAATTGAACGCAACATATTGCCGTCAATCTCAAACAGCATGCCGTTTAAGTAATAGCGAACATCCTGATTTGCCATCGAAAACTGAGTCTTTTCAATCAGGCCTTTGAGCGCCCCTTGAGAAAGAGTTATCTCTGTTTCTGATTGCCAATCTTCTATATTTGGAAAATCGATCGCGGGCAGTGTCGCCAAAGAGAATCGGCTACGACCAGAGCGTATAACGACACGCTCACCATCAACAACCATTGTGATATCAGAGGTATCAGGCAGACCACGGCAGATATCAAGAAACTTGCGAGAAGGTACGGTAACGCTACCTGATTCAAATTCATTCTCAAGGCTGACTTTACTGATCAGCTCAACCTCAAGGTCAGTTGCTGTCATTGATAACACGCCATCTTCAACCTTAAGTAATACG
This sequence comes from Vibrio gallicus, assembly GCF_024346875.1. Lineage (NCBI taxonomy): Bacteria > Pseudomonadati > Pseudomonadota > Gammaproteobacteria > Vibrionales > Vibrionaceae > Vibrio > Vibrio gallicus. The sequence continues at coordinate 1,511 of NZ_AP024871.1, read as the reverse complement.
TTACCTAAGATTGGCAAGGCTGGTCGGCCACCTAGTGCACCAGAAACTTGTTGAAGCGGCTTAAGTAGAGACTGACGGTTGATGGTAAATTTCATAGGTTTATAGACCTGTTAAGATGACAATGTACGAATAAGGTTAGAGTAGTCTTCTTTTATATCGTGACTCTCTTCACGCAGTTGATCAATTTTACGACAAGCATGCAGAACCGTTGTATGGTCACGCCCACCAAACGCATCACCTATTTCAGGTAAGCTATGGTTGGTTAATTCTTTTGCTAATGCCATTGCCAACTGACGCGGACGAGCCACTGAACGAGAACGGCGCTTAGACAATAAGTCCGCAACCTTTATCTTATAGTATTCAGCAACCGTCTTTTGAATATTATCTATCGTAACCAGCTTCTCTTGTAGAGCAAGTAGATCACGCAGTGCCTCACGAACAAAATCAATCGTGATAGGGCGACCGGTAAAGTTAGCATTTGCTATAACGCGGTTTAGCGCCCCTTCAAGCTCACGTACATTTGAACGTAGACGCTTAGCAATAAAGAAAGCAACCTCATCCGCCAGATGGATCTGATGGTCTTCTGCTTTCTTCATTAAGATAGCAACTCGAGTTTCTAGCTCTGGTGGTTCAATGGCGACAGTTAGGCCCCAACCAAATCGAGATTTAAGGCGATCTTCTACCCCAGTCATCTCTTTTGGATAACGGTCGGAGGTTAGAATGATTTGTTGATTGCCTTCAAGAAGCGCGTTAAACGTATGAAAGAATTCTTCCTGAGAGCGCTCTTTGTGGGCAAAAAATTGGATATCATCGATAAGTAGAGCATCAACACTTCGATAGTAGCGTTTGAATTCTTCTATAGCATTATTTTGCAGGGCCTTAACCATATCCTGAACAAAGCGCTCTGAATGCATATACACCACTTTCGCATTCGGCTTATTGTCGACAATAGCATTTCCCACAGCATGCAATAGGTGCGTCTTACCTAGACCGGTACCACCATATAGAAATAATGGATTATACGCGGCCCCAGGATTATCCGATACTTGACGAGCGGCAGCCAATCCTAGCTGGTTTGACTTACCCTCAACAAAGTTATTGAACCTGTGCTTCACGTTTACGTTAGAGCGATAAGCAATATCTACTACATCTGTTTCTTTATCCCACGCCTTGTGAGTCGGTTGACGGCGAGCAAGTTGGGCTGGAGCAGACGATTCAGCGGCAACATCCGCTGCAGATTTACGTGCAATAGGCGGAGCGGATACTGGTTTACTGCCGACCTCAAAACGAAGTGCTGGAATGTCATTACCACAAAACTGCTGTAAATGGCGGTTGATACTATTGATGTACTTGTCGCGCACCCAATCTAAAACGAAACGGTTTGGGGCAAACAGCGTTAGGGTGTTACCACTTAGCTCTGCTTGAAGTGGTCGAACCCACATTGAGAATTCTGCTGCAGGAAGCTCTTCCTGAAGTTGCTGCAAACATTGAGTCCAAAGCGAAGATGACAC